>JASHTY010000583.1 GCA_030040315.1 Terriglobia bacterium
CTCGAGCTGCAAGGGGGGCAGGGAATTCAAGGAGCTAGAGATCTCACCTCCAATGCCAATGTCCCCGGCATCATCGAGCGAGCCGTTGGAATTGGTATCGAAGCCGGCGGCGAGCAGCGGACCCGTGCTCATGACCGTGTGGCCATCGTGAAGTGCGCGCAGCACGTTTTCGCCGCGCGCCCCCATGCCGGCGGGGGCGAAAACCACCGTTGAAATCCGCCCCACGGCGTTGTCCTCCGCGTAGCCGTTCAACCCGCGGGAAGGCTTTCCGAGAAAATCCACCACATCCATCGTGCCTTCGAAATTCAAGTCGCCGTGCGCGTCAGACCCGGCAGCAAGAAAGACTTTGAACAGCGGCGCATCGGCTCCATCCGTACGTGCTGTTAGTCCGCGCTGAAGCAGCGGCTGCCAGCCCCGTTTGATGGCATTATCCAGCCGCGCGTACTGGTCAGCACCGGGGTCGTGCGTGAAACAGGCGCTCGGATCGTCATGCGGCCGGATGCAGAACGGATCGCGCATGTCGTCAGCGGTGGAAAGCGTGGCGCGGTTCCAGGCTTCCAGTCCCACCAGCCCTCCCTGAAGCTGTTTGGCGTCGGGCGCCAGGAAATCCGCGTCCACATCCCAGCTTCCGCCACGCATGATCTGGCTGATCGGGTCAAAGGGATGCGCCGCATAGGCAAATCCCCCCCCAGCGGCGATGCGCGCCAGTGCGTCTTTGACGGGCATCGCGTCGGAAGATGGCGCGCCTGTGCCGGTCAGGATAACAGTGTTGTCCGCGTCCTTCGGATCGGGAAACCCCTTGTCCGGATCGTCAGGTGAGGGCGCGGCGATCATGTGGACGGTGGTCAGAACGGCATCAGCCTTTCCGCTGGCGGTGGTCACTTCCTCACCGCGAATCAGCATCAGGCGCCCATCGCGAAATTTCTTCACGTCTTCCAGTTCGGCCTTGTAGGCGTCGGGGGTAAGGTCGGTGGAGTGGTCGGTCAGCAGCAGCCAATCGAGCCCCGCCTGCATGGCCGCCTGTTTGGTAATGTCCAACGGGTAGCCGCGCTCGGCCGGATTGTCCGTGTATCCGCAGTGGTAGTGCAGGTCGCCGCGATACCAGTTGGCTATTTGCGGCTGCGGCGCGGCGTTCATCGCCACGCGCAGCAGGAAATCCTGGTCAGGCCAGTCCTGAACCCTGATGGAAACCCAGACGTCCACGGAAGCGAATGGCCCGCCCAGAAAATGGCTGGCAAGATAGGACTGAACGGTCTCGCGCGGGACTTCCAGATTCTTCTTGTAGCGGTCCTTGATGACCAGCGGCTGGCCGTCGGTTCGCGCATCAAAGGAAAAATCCTTGCTCGTTCCGAGCAGCAGCGGGTCTTTGCCAAACTGGTGCTGCGCGCCGGTGGGTTTCACATAAATATTCACACCCTGGAAGTTCAACGGGTCGCGCGAGATGTAGCCTGAAACGGCACTGCTGGCGGTGTGCGATTCCTGCTCGACGCCGTTGATGATCTCGACAAACACCGGGAGATAGACGTCATTGGAATTGCGCAGCGAGCGCGGGCAGTCGGCGCGGAAAAATATTCCCGTCTTGGAGAACTTGGATTTCAATTGGTCGAGCAGACTTGTTTGCGAAAAAGCGGAAGATGCCGCCGCACAACACAACGCGGCCAGTATGAAAACAAAATGTAGGGCATTGTATGCTTTGTGCAACGATATCCTCAAACCATAATCTTGAAGGGTACGTTACCGGCAATAAGGTCCACACACTTCACGAGTTGAACTTTGATTTTGTCCTCGCGTTCAAGCCTTGCAACTTCATCCACCGCTCCGGAACTGAAATCGAACGCGATGATCATGCCTTTCCTTTCCTTCTCCCGTTGGAGCACACCCGCGAACGCGTCAATTACCGGGCGTCCCACGTGCTCGCTCTGTTTCACTTGAATCGGATGATGCTCCATAAAGGTAAAGCCGTCGATTCCCATGTCCGCAACTTTCCTGGGGGAGTGCTGCCCATAAACTGCATTGATAGCCCAATTTTGGAACTCAAAGGGATCAAGCGCCTTCAGGTCGCGGACGTTCTTGACGAGGCCATGTACCTGATAATCCGCCGCTCCCAATTTCCTAAGGCGTTGTTCGACCACCCTGATGGCGGACTGAGAGATATCAATCCCAATCCATCTTCGATTCAGCCTTTGTGCTGCGGCCAGAGTTGTCCCACACCCGCAGTATGCGTCCAAGACTAAATCGCCCCTGTTACTGCTTGCCTTGACAATACGTTCGAGAAGTGCAATCGGTTTTTGCGTGGGGTATCCCAGCTTTTCCGAGCCCTGCGAACTTACCGGAGGGATGTCGGTCCAGATGTTGTCGATAGGTTGTCCCTTGGGTGAAAGGAACTTTTTCAGTCGTGGCATCCCGCCACGATCTGGCCAGTAAATGAGACCCTCCTTGTCAAGTTTCTCCAGATCGCTGGGAGGTCGAATCCAGTGGCGCGTCCATTTGCTGGGGTTGATGCCGCGCCACGCCCTTCCCGTTTCGCCGTGTCGAATTCCCGCCCCGGTAAGGTCAGCAAGCATGAAGCGCTTACCCGTGGCCGAATCCTTATGACGATAGGACTTGACCAAATGTTCCTCCGAATACGGCCGGTACTGCGGGTTCCAGGTAAATCGGTCTGACTTGGTGTAAAAGAATATCGAATCGGTCACGTGACCGAAACCGATTGTGTCAACGTGAGCTGAGGTGCGCCTCCAGACGATTTCTGTTTGAAAATTTGCATATCCGAATATCTTGTCCAACTCCTGTTTCATGTAGTGCGAAATGTGCCAGTCCAGGTGGACATAGAAGCTGCCGGCACCCTTCAGCTTCGCATACATTTTCCTCACTCGGGCGACCAGATAATTCACGTAATGGTTGATTCCTCCTGCCCATCGGTCTTCAAAGGCGAATCGCTCCGCATCTCCGCCCCAAATGGCTTCATACGAACGCTGGGAATAAAAAGGGGGGTCAATGTAGATCAGGTCGACGCAGTCATCCGGCACCATGTCAAGGATCGAAAGGCAGTCCCCGCAATAAAGTTGACTCTCGCCGGAGGGCCTCAGGAGGGATTGTTGTTCCACGATTTCGCCCTATTTCCGAAACTCTTTTCTTCGCCCAAACTCATGGTCAAAATTCGGCACCACCCTTCCTTCAACTTCCTTTTGCTATCACTCGGCGTCGAATGCTCTATTTGAAAACAACTTCTCATGGAATAAGTTTGCGCGCGTCCTGAATGGAGATGCAGTTGTTTGCTGAAGCTGCCAGCGCCGCAACCTTGCCGTCCGAATCGAGCAGGGGCGCGCCCGATTCACCCGGATCCGCGGTATGCTGCATGGTCAGCGCGCCGTTCTGCGCCGTGACCAAAACGCTCGCGAGGCGCGGGACGGGTTGCGCCTGGCTGATGCCCAGCGCGTAGCTGCACAGCACCAGGGTGGCGGGAACCACAGCCGAAGGGTCAGGAAGCGCCAGGGGCTGAAAGCCGCTTCCCGTAACTTGCAGCACGGCCACGTCCGCCGGTCCTTCAGTGTGCAGGTGGAGTGTGGCTTTTTCTCCCGAATCGGGATCCTGATAGTTCTGCTCGACCATCTGGTCAGGGGCCGTCGCCAGAATTTTCAAGCTCTG
>JASHTY010000584.1 GCA_030040315.1 Terriglobia bacterium
TTCTCTGACGGATTGACGGTCTCCGCCGAAGGCATCGTGGGGGCCGAATTAATCGAATTCTGGCCCGATGTGGTGCGCCATCACCGGGAAAAAGAGGCCGAGAAGCGCGCCCACACCATAGACGCGGCCAAAAGACAAAGCAAGGAATCAAAGCCGAGCGGCCAGAACCAAAACTAGCCGGTGATGGGAACCTTTGCCCGCGATTTACACCTTTTCCCGCTCCCGCGAATCAGAAGACTGTGAAAAGCGATTGCGCACTCATCCGGAGGGGACTGCCTCTGCCTTTCGTGATCTTCCCGAGGAGACCTATGGCTGGAGGCATTTCTTCTCCTGTTCTGTTTGCCGTGGCTATGATCGCCAGCCTCGCGTCTTCGCTCCGGCTGGCGGCCCAGCAGGTCTCGGTTTGCAATCCCGGCACGGCTGCCCTCGCTGCCACGGCCGCGGCCGTCGATACCGCGGATGCGCAGCCGGCCGCGGATATGCAGTCGCAGCCAGCGCAGGCGCAATCGCCCGGCGGCAATGCGTCCGCGCCGCAGGATCCGTCCTCCCGGAATGCACTCGAGACATCCGGCGACAAGCAAACCAAGCGGATTCTCGGCATTGTGCCCAACTTTCGCGCCGTCAGCGCCGACGAAAAGCTGCCTCCCGAAACCGTGGAGGAAAAGTTCATGGACGCGACTCACGATTCGTTCGACTACTCCTCCATGTTTTTTCCTGCAGTCATCGCGGGCTACAACATGGCCAGGGACGCAACGCCGCAGTTTCACCAGGGGGGAGCCGGCTATGCCCGCTACTTCTGGCATTCGGCCGTCGACCAATCCAGCGAAAACTACATGGTCGAATTCATTTTCCCCACTTTTACGCGCGAGGACGCGCGCTACTACACGCTGGGCCACGGCGGGTTCTTCAAACGCACCGGCTATGCCCTGAGCCGCGCCGTCATCACCCGCACAGATGCGGGAGCTGAAACCTTCAACGTGAGCGAGATTGTGGGCGCGGGCGCCGCAGCGGGTCTCTCCAATCTTTATTACCCCCCAGCATCGCGGACCCTCGGGAACACCGGAAGCCAATGGGGACTCGATGTCGGCATCGACGCCGCCGTTTTTGCGTTCAGGGAGTTCTGGCCCGACATCAACCGCCGCGTTTTCCATAACCGGTACAGCGACGCCCCGTCGCACCCATAAATTACTGTTGGGATTTATTTTACGTTCTCCTTCGCCCGCCGCCACCGGTTCATCCCTTATCCTGTTTTTTAATGCGCCCGGCGCGTCGTTTCCGCCCCTCTTCTTCGTCTAACATAGATAAGGTCCCGCACACGGGCAGACCGGCAGGGTGCAAATCCTGCACTTTGAGACAAGGCTCGCCGGAGCCGTCCGAGCAGGCGTTGGGCCGGCAATCGTACCCGGAAAGCGATTGGACTCTGCGGCAATCTGCGGTCTCCGGGCGGGGTCGATTCGATACGGGCCGCAAGTTTAACGATTGGTGAATGGATGCGTTCAAGAACACCCGTTCTATGCTTCCCCTTTTTTCTCGCAATTCTCTTGGTGGCGGCGCCTTGCTCTCTCTTTGGCCTGCAATCTGACCCGGTGTACGCTGCGGCAGCCACGCTTCCTGACGCGCCCACGCCCAACCCGGATGCCGCGGCGGCAGGCGACTCTCAATCCGCGCAGCAGCAATCACGGCCACAGCCGCAACAGGACCCATCTTCCGCACCCAGTCCCGCACCGCCCCCCAATGCCGCGGCCGCACCGCAGAGCACGCCGGAAAATGACCCGGAGAAGAGTGCGCAGACGGCGAGCGGCCAGGGCAAAGTTGCGGGAACGTCGAATGACCGGCTCTTCTACACGCTGCCGAACTTCCTGACATTGCAGCAAACCGGCAAGCTTCCGCCGCTCACGGCCGGGCAAAAATTCAAGGTCGTCGCCTTAGGCAACTTCGATCGCGTCGAATTCCCCTGGTGGGGATTGCTTGCGGCGATCAGCCAGGCAGACGACGGCGACCCGGCATACGGCCAGGGCTGGATCGCCTATGCAAAGCGCTACGGGACCACAGTGGGCGACAGCAGCGTGGAGAACTTTATGGTCGGCGCCGTTTTTCCTTCAATTCTTCACCAGGATCCTCGCTTCTATCAGTCGAGCCAGGGCGGATTCATCCACCGTGCCGGCTATGCGATCAGCCGAATTGTCGTGACTCGTACCGATTCCGGGGGATCCCAGTTCAATTACTCCGAGATTTTTGGGGCGGCGGTCGCGGCTTCAATCTCGACCTACACCTATCACCCCAGAAGTACCTACCTCAGCACGCCCACCAATCCCCACCTGTTTGTACCTTCCGAACGCACCTTGGCGAACTCAACCAGCACATGGGGAACACAGATCGGGTTAGATACGACCACGATCCTTGTCAAGGAATTCTGGCCCGACGTACATCGCAAGCTGTCGCACAAATCCCGACAAGGTCCTGCCGGCAGCCCTGGTCCAGGCGGCGACTAAAGGCTGAGACGTGGTGGTCACCGGCTGGGGCCAGACAATTTATAACGGCATGATCGTTACCGCCGAGGGCGGCATCGGCTGGCTCTTTCAGGAGTTCTGGCAGGAGTTCTGGCCGGACATTTCGCGCAGGGTCCTGCACCGCGACCCAACGCATGGTCTCGACGCGCAACAGAAGAACCAACAGCAGCCGCAAAGCCCCGAGCCCATCCAGAAATAACGCGCTCACTCAGAATCGCCCGGCGATTTCCAGCCGGCGCCGGGGCCCTGGTTGAACTCCGGGCGGAGATCGGGCTTCAATCGCCCTTCCTGCCGGCCGTATTTCTTCTTCCATTCCTCCTGCTTCGGCTCGAGGTAACCCTCCCACCGGCTCCAGGCGCCGGGATCTTCCTCGACTTTCACCATCGTGATCTCCGCGCCGCTTGCCTGCATCACCGTGCGCGTGGCCTTAACGGTGCACACGCCTCCCTGAAAATCGTCGGCGCCATGGTGCAGGTAGATTGTGGTCTCGATGTAGATTTTGTCTCCAGGCCTGGGCGGGTCCATGGGGGTTTCTCCTGGCGGCACGGCGGCCGGCACTACCTGGCGCGGCCCTTGCAGGACGTGTCGTTCCGCTTCGCCATCATACCGTCTTCGCGCCGGCGCGGCGGGATGCGAAGTTCCGCGGCCGCCTGTTATGGTTGAGTTTTACCGGCCCGAGGAAAGCGTACCCACGCGATGCCACGTCCGCAAATCAAGTTCGGCACTGACGGCTGGCGCGGCGTCATCGCGGACGACTTTACCTTCGCCAACGTGCGCA
>JASHTY010000585.1 GCA_030040315.1 Terriglobia bacterium
CACGCCAGTTCCTTGACGATGTAGCAATACCGGGGCGATGCCACTCCGCTTGCCTGGAGACCTCCGATCACTTGTTCCTCCAACTCTCACCGCCAATTGTGAATTTGACGCCCGCGCGGAAGTTGAGAGGCAAAGCGGGATAGCCGAAAGCGCCTTGGTAATGCTCATCCAGAAGATTACTGATTCCAGCGTAGAGAGTAACGCCGCGATGTACGTCCAGCCAGCCGCTCCAGTCCACAAGCTGATAGGCATTCAGGAGGTCGCGGTTAGGCAAAATCAACGTGTTCCCATAGTTTTCATCCGTCAGATATGTACTATCATCCGACCGGCTCACGAAATAACCCGTCGCGGCGAGGCCCAAGCTCCGTTTGGAATATATGAGCGCCAGGTTGCCGGAATTGCGCGGCACTCTAAAAGGCCGGCCCCCAATCAGGGGTGAGTAAATTCCAATGGCAATATTCGGAAACGCCGGATTGAAAGCAGGTGTCTGAGCACTGCTTGCGAAGGATTGAGTCACAATGGCATCGGTGTATGTGTACGCCCCTTGCATACGCATTTTGTTATTGAGGCGGGCCTCCAACTCCGCTTCGGTCCCCAGGCTGCGGTAAGAGTCTGAATTGATGGAAGCGCCGAAGGGAACCGCAGCAGCCACGGACGCCGGGACGCCGAGTTCGGGAAGCAGATTGTTGGACACGTAGGCAATCAAGTCGTAAAAGTTTTCGTGGAAACCCGTCAGCCCGACGCGCACCCGGCCGTTTGCCAGAAACTGCTCGATTCCCCAATCAAAGTCGCGGCTTCGCTCGGGACCCATCGGAGCAACATGGTATTGGGATATGAGCTGCGGCCCGTTCGGGAGTGTCTGGAGGAGATTGTAGAGTGACAAACTTTGATTGAGGATGCTCGGCTCGTCGATCCCCGTGCCGAAGTTGAATCGCAGTTTCGTGCCGTTGAAGAATGAGTTGGAAGCCGGTCGGCGCACATAGTATGCGGCGGAAACCCGCGGCGTGGCGGCAAAGCCGTAAACGGCATTGTCCTCAAGCCCAATTCCTGCGGTGGCGAAGGCGCGATGGCCCAGGCTGCCATGGACTTCCAGGAAGCCGCCAACATTATTGCGGGTGGTCGGAGTGAGAGACCCATCGGAATTGGTATAGCCGCCCTCGTGATCGTACCAAAAGCCTGCGCTGCCGCTGACATCTGGCTTGAAGTCGTAACTCGACAGTGCATAAAGGGATTGCACGGCAGTGTGGGAATTGAAGAGGTTGGGATAGATGCCGCCATTTGCGACCCCGTAATCGAGAATCGCTTGGCCACTGGTGCAATATCCGTTCGCGCCGCAAATGTTGACCGGATCGCCGATGTAGTTACCCAGATAGGGGATACCCACTGGCTCGGGTTCGTCGTAGCTGTAACGAAGCTGCGTCGAGGTGATTTGCAGGGAATTCCGCCACTCGGAAGTGGTTTGGTTCTGCACCTTAATTCCCATGTAGGTTTCTGGTTCGCGCTGGAAGGCATCATCGGGAAGGCCGTAAAAGGTCAGAGCGTTGGAATCACCCAAGGCAGTGCCTGTATGGCGAAGCGTGAAGCGCACGTCAGTCTTTGGATTTGCCTTCCAACCAAGATTTGCGGAGAGAGTCTCGTTGTGGAAAGAATTATTGGGCAGACTGTTTTGGGTCTGGAAGTCCATGAAGTCACCGAAATAATCGAGCTGGTGGAAAATGCCTCCGAGGGAGATTTCCTGACGCAGAGTGTTGAAGTTTCCACCGTCAACGGCGTATGTCAACTCAGGCAGCGGAGTCGCACCGCGGCGAGTGGTGATTTGGATGACGCTTCCCAAAGCATCGGCGCCGTAGAGAACACTGTTAGCTCCGCGGAACACTTCCAATTCATCCGCGCCGCTCGCGGAGAGATTGGCGAACTCCACTGCTCCGCCAATGTCGTTGGCCGGAATGCCGTCGATCAGAACTTTATTAAACTCGCTGTTGCCGCCGCGCGTGAAGATTGAAGTTGTGCCTCCCCGTTCGCCCGTTTGCACCACCGCGAGGCCCGGCACTTGGCGGAGCGCGTCAAGCAGGTCAAACTTATTAAAGGCACTCAACTCTGATTGGTCCAAAACCGTCACGGATGCTCCCACCTGCGACTCCGGCAGGCTGGTTCCTGTGTCAGAAACGACGATTTGCTGGCGTAGCGTACCAATCTGAAGCACGAGCTCGACGTTTACCGTCCGCCTTCCTGTAACGTCAAGCGGCGCGCTTGTCTGGCTGCTGAAGCCCGTCACCCCGGCTCGAACGATGTATCGGCCTGCCTCCACAGGTGAAAAGGTAAATGCTCCTTCACGGTCAGCCTCGGTGACCCGAATCACAGTCCCCTGACGCAGCAATTCAACTTTTGCCTTGGGTACGGCCGCTCCAACCGGATCAGCGACTTTGCCCGAAATCGTCCCGGCAGACCCGGCCCAGACAATCGAAGCGGACCCAAGGAATAATAATAATGAGAGCAGAGTTCGAGACGCGGACTGAAGTGTATCGTGCACAATGTCCTCCTTTTTCCCTCGAAAGAGTGGACTCAGGTAAATGTTGACGAGACCGGTCTCCTGACTCGCGACGACTTTCAAGTAGCCTGCGCCTTCCCACCCATGCGGGCAGTGGCTAATGCCAGGCTGCTATCCTCGCTTACAGTTGCGGGGCAGTGGCGGATTTTCACCGCGCTTCCCGTTCATCTCGTCTTTGATTTCCTGCCGTTCTACTTTCCGAATATCAAATCAGCCCTCTGGACTTACCGCGTAGGCTGTTTCGCGGGTTCGACTCTGCGCAACAGCCGGAACAATCGAGCTATGAGTATTAAGCATTCACGCAGCGCACCACCGCGCCGCGCGAGAAGTAGTCGATGATGGTCATGCCGCCAAATTCATGATGAACACGTGAAAGATATCGATCCGGCATTCCAAGAGCATCAGCAAGGATAAGGCGGATTACCCCAGCGTGTGTAACCACCACAGCACATCCGCCGCGGTGAGCGGCGATAATCCTCTTGCGCTCATTGCGCACGCGATCTTTGAATGCGCGAAACTCCTCGCCTCGCGGCGCCGGCCTCCGGGGAAAGTGCTTCATCCATTCATGAGCCGCGCCGGGGTAGCGTTTGATGATTTCCGCCCATGAGAGTCCTTCCCAGCGGCCAAGTTGAATCTCCCGCAATCCCGGCCGGCACTCCGCTTCGATCTTGAGGGCCCGTGAGATGGGCTTCGCCGTGGCCACTGTCCGTCGCAGATCACTCGTGTACACAGCCTGCACAGAATGGAGTGATATTTTCTCAATCATGCCGGGAAGTTGCGATCGCCCGGAGCGCGAAAGCGGCACATCGGCTTGACCAAGAAACAGGCCAGCCCCTTGCGGACGCGCATGTCGAACCCAAATCACGCGGCAGCCATCAATCGCGCCGCTAATCCGCATTTCCCTTTCCCCAGGCCTCGTAAAAAATCACGTCTTCAAGGGGCGCGCGCGGGAGCCATCCGGCCTTTTCCAACTGCGGCTGGGGCAGGAAGTCATCAACATAACCCATACAGAGATAAGCCACCGGAATGACGTGCTCCGGAATGTCAAGCAGCCGCCGCAGCCGCGTGTAGTCGAGAATGCTGACCCATCCGACTCCAATGCCCTCCACCCGCGCCCCCAGCCAGAGGTTCTGGATGGCGCAGCAGGTGCTGTAAACATCCGCCTGCGGAACGGTATGCCGTCCGAGAACGTGAGGGCCATTGCGGGTTGGATCGCAAGTGACGCAGATATTTACGGGCGACTCGAGAATGCCTTCCAGCTTCAGCCCTGAATAAAGCGCTCGCCTTTCACCCTCGAACACCTGCGCCGCTTCCCGGTTGGCCTGGTCGAAAAGCCCTTTGACCTGAGCCTTGATCTCGCTGCTTCGAATGATGATGAAACTCCACGGCTGCATGAAGCCCACGGACCCGGCATGATGCGCGGCGTCGAGCAATCTTCGCAGGACCGGTTCCGGAATGGGAGTGGGGAGAAAGTGTTCCCGCACGTCCCGCCGAAGATATATTGCTTTGTAGAGAGCTTCCTTCTCTTCAGTGGTGAATTCGCATGGAACAGCCAGATTCGCGGGTGTCTTCATCGCAGTAGAGCTCCCATCAAATATGCCGTCACCTCGACCAGTTGATTCGTCGCACCCATGCAGTCCCCCGTAACCCCGCCGATTCGGCGCCAGAAATAAATTCCCGCCAGAATCGTGACGGCTACGCCAACGCAAAGAATCCAAACAGCCTCCCTGCCTAGCGCCAGGCCCACGATCACAACGGTCACCGCGGTGCCCAAAATCAGAGAGAGGCCCGAAACCTTTTCCGCTACTCGCGCACCCTGGCCGTCGTCCTCCCGGGCAGAGCGCAAGAAAAAGCCCAGCGGCAAAGCGGTCCAGCGGTTCAGGACTTGACCCGCCACAAGAAAATGATCGAAAGCACGTTCACTGAGGCTTTGAAGGCACACATATCGGGCCAGGATGCTGAACACAATTGCCGTCGCGCCGAAACTGCCGATGCGGCTATCGCGCATGATGGTAAGGATCTGGTCTTTCCGCCATCCTCCGCCGAAACCGTCCGCAGTGTCCGCCAGGCCGTCCTCGTGCAACCCTCCCGTCAAGAGCACGAAATAGAGCAGGACCAGCATGACGAGAATATTGCGTCCCATCCAGGGAGACAAAAGGTGATTCAGCGCCACGCCGCCGGCCGCAACCAATAGTCCGACGATTGGGAAAAATACCGAGGCCTCTCCCAACACATCCATGGAAAGTCCGCAGATGGAACTCACGGGCAATCGAGTCAGGAATTGGACGGCGGATAAAAACAGTTTCACCGGACGAATCATGAAACAGCTCCCGCGACGCCCGCGGAGGCAAAGGTCGCCATTTCACTCATGACTTTCGCAGCGGACTCGATGATGCTCATCGCCAGGGCCGCGCCTGTACCCTCGCCGAGCCTCATTTCAAGATCGAGCAGCGGCCTTTGTCCGATGAAATTCAGCAACACGCGGTGCCCGGGCTCGCTCGAACGGTGGCCCGCGAAGATGAACTCTTTGGTCTTGGGTTCGATGGCACACGCTATGGCTGCCGCAGCGGTGGAGATGAATCCATCAATCACCACCGGGATTCGCCGCGCCGACGCACCCACGATCAAGCCGATCAACCCGGCAATCTCCAGCCCTCCGACTTTTCGAAGAATGTCGAGAGGGTTAGACCTTTGCGGCTGATTTACGGCCAGGGCGGTTTCAATGATCTTTACCTTATGTTCCCTCGACTGGTCATCCAAACCTGTCCCTCGGCCCGTCACCGTCGCTACGGCACTTCCGGTCAGAGCCGCTGTAATCGCACTCGCCGCAGTGGTGTTGCCGATGCCCATTTCGCCGGTACCAATCAGGGTTCGTCCTTCCCTGGCTGCCGCATCTGCCAGGTCCAGGCCTACGGTGAGCGCCGCGTGCAACTCCGCGTTGCTCATCGCCGCCTCTCGTGCCATATTCCTGGTACCGCGAGCAACTTTCCGCGCGATCAGGCCCGACGATCCGGAGAAATCCCCATCGACGCCGATATCAACGACGATTACATCGATTCCGGCATGGCGGCAAAGGACATTGATCGCCGCGCCTTGCGATAGGAAGTTCAGGACCATCTGGCGTGTTACTTCCTTTGGATAAGCACTAACACGCTCCTCCGTCACGCCGTGGTCAGCCGCCAGAGTGAAGATTGCCTTTGCAGCACATCGTGGCCACGTTTCTTCCCTGATCCCTACAAGTCGTTTGGCAATTTCTTCCAGCCGGCCGAGACTGCCCGGAGGCTTGGTCAGACTATCGAGTCTGACGGCGGCGCGTTCCAGCCACTCGCGCCGGATGGAGGGCACCGAAGCCACCGCCGACCAGAACCGCGCTTCTTCGGATGGGATCCCCCTAACTGGCGGGCTCATCATGCAACTCTCCAATGGAAATAACCATATGACTTTGCGCGCGAAGCACGGCTACGGACCCGTTTGATTGCGCAAAATTCCCGGCAGCGCCGATGGGCGCACCGGCAGCCGCGCACAGGATGAGCGAATTCGTTACGCCGTGTCCGACAACGAGGATGTTTTCTTCAAGCGACATTCTCAACAGCGTTCTCAAGGACCGCGCAGCCCGAATGTAGGCAGCCTGCATGGGTTCGCCACAATCAATCCGTAATCTTTCGGGCTCGAAGCGCCATGCCTCAACCTGGCTGGGATACAGCCTGTTGATGGCACTCATTGTTTTCCCGGACCAAACGCCGTGGTCAAGCTCTCTGAGATCAATGTCAATGCGTGTGTCACAGGCCCGGCTCGCTGCAATGATTGCCGC
>JASHTY010000586.1 GCA_030040315.1 Terriglobia bacterium
CCCGCGCTCTGGGCGCGCGGCATCCGTCATCTCGACGCCGTCGCCCTTACCCACGCCCATTCCGACCACATGGGCGGCCTTCCCGCCATCCTGCGCAACTTCCATCCCCGCGAGCTCTGGATCGGCAAAAACCCTCCCATCCCCGCTTACCAGGCGCTGCTTGCCGAGGCCGCCGGTCTGCACATCGCCGTTCGCACCCTGCGCGCCGCCGACGCGTTCTCCTTCGGCCAAACGCAGATTCACGTCCTCGCCCCGATGCGCGATTACCAGCCCGGCGCCGATCCCTCCAACGACGACTCCCTCGTCCTGCACATGGCCTACGGCGCTACCTCCGTGCTTCTCGAGGGCGACGCCGAAGCTCCCATTGAAGACGCCATGCTCTCTGAGCCCGGCCTTGCCAGCACGTTGCTCAAGGTAGGCCACCACGGCAGCATCACCTCCACGCGGCCTGAGTTCCTGGCCCGCGTGGCGCCCGCGTGGGCCGTCATCTCCTGCGGCCTGCACAATCGCTATGGCCATCCCCGCCAGGAAGTGCTTGAGGAGCTGCAGTCGGCGCACATCCGCACCTTCCGCACGGACATCAACGGAATTTCCTGCTTTGTTCTCGATGGAAAAACGGCGCGGGCACAGCCGGAATGCGGAGAAGCCTATTAGATTGCGGAGGGTGTTCCCGCTGCCGCTTGGATCGCGAGCAGCATCTCCAGCAGCGGCTTGAGCAGCTTCAGGTCGAGCGCATTGGCGCCGTCGGATTTTGCGTGGGCCGGATCGTCGTGCACTTCCAGGAAGAGCCCATCCACACCCGCGGCCACAGCTGCGCGCGCCAGCAGCGGAATGAATTCTGGCTGCCCGCCGCTCACGCCGTCTGCCGCCGAGGGCTGCTGCACCGAGTGCGTTCCGTCAAAAACCACGGGCGCCAGTTGGCGCATGATCGCGAGCGACCGAAAGTCGACCACCAGGTTGTTGTAACCGAAGGTGGACCCGCGCTCGGTGAGAAACACGCGCTCGTTCCCGGTGGAGCGTACCTTCTCCAGCGGGTGCGCCATGTCCCACGGCGCCACAAACTGGCCCTTCTTGATGTTCAACGCGCGGCCTGTCTTCCCCGCGGCCACCAGCAGGTCCGTCTGCCGGCAAAGGAAAGCCGGAATCTGCAGCACATCCACGGCCTCGGCGGCCACGGCGCAGTGTTCCGGCTCGTGCACGTCCGTCAGAACCGGGAGCCCCGCATCCCGCGCCAGCGCGCCCAGAATGCGGACGCCCTCTTTCAGCCCCGGCCCGCGGAAACTCTTCACGCTGGTGCGATTCGCCTTGTCGTAGCTGGCTTTTAAGATGAGCGGAACTTTCAGGTCGGCTGTCACTCGCTGGAGCGCATCGGCCATGGTGCGCACATGGCTCTCGCTCTCAATCACGCACGGGCCGGCCACAAGAAAAAGCCGGCCCTCGCCGATCCGGATCGGCCCGACTTCAAACGAATTCCTCACGAGGGCGATTCTATAGCAACGCTAACTGGGCATTCCCCGACGACGCGACGCGGATGCCAAGCCCCGGGCAAATGCTCGGATTCGAGTCGATCGCAAGAAGTAAGCAACTCAAAATAAGTAGCTTATGCCAAAGGACAGGGAATTCTCTTGACATTATGCACATATTTATGTACATTAGGGCGTACATATTTTGGAGACTGCTCTATGAATCCACGGACCTTGAAAGAGCCCCTCAAAGCGTTGGAGGAGCAGCTTGAGTTTTCCAACGTCACCGATTTGCGCCAGGATTTTCTTAGGAAGATCGAGGAGATTCAGAAGAACCCGGCCATCCGGCTGCTCATCCTCAAGCACGGGCGACCGCAAGCGGTCCTGATGAGTGCTGAAGCCTATGATCTCTCAAAGAAGGTTGTGCAGCTCTTCCTCAATGACAGCGAACGGTTGAGCCGCGAAGAGAGAATTAGCGCTGCTATCCATCGATTTGAGCAGGAACGTTCCTCTGTTCCGGCCGAAGCCGGGGTATCTGCGGTTGCCGCCGTGAAGTCGGCAGCCCGCTGACCTCTCGTCATGAGTTGACCGCGCCTGAGGCTCACGAAGGAAGGATCTCTAGTTACACAGCGATATTCCGTGCCAAAACGGTCAGAGGTTAAAGGGGTGCCGCGTGACCGTGGAACTCACTTTTGATTTGTTGGTCGACCTGAAATTCCTGTTGAATCAATTCCCGCTGGAACTGAAGGAATTGATTGGGGCATGCAAGTACGCAATTCATGCCTCATTGTCTCCTGACCCAGGCTCAGCCTACAGATTAGTGGGGTCAAAGGTTTTTGGAATCCAGAATGGCGATACTTTTATGGTCAATTTCGTTTCCGATCTGCGCCGGCCTTCCGCCGAGCTTCAGCCGCTCCGAGTAACCTACATCGAGAAACTCTGACGAGGAGATTCTTGTGGGCCGCCTGGTTTGTTTCCTCTTGTCGTGGGACGGGCTCAAGTTCCTGGCTAATCTAGGCAGCGTCGTCTTTGGAATTTTCGGAACATGGCTCATGGCGCGCCGCTATGCCCGGAAATTCTGGCCGAATCTGCTCTTTACTTTTCTGTTTCCCGCACTGTATTTAGTCGGGCGCGGCCGTTACGTTCGCAATTTTGTAAAAGTGACGATCAACACCAACCGCGATATCGAAGACTCTGTGATCGACATGACAATCGGCCTCAACTTGCTTTTCTGGGCGTTCATCCTACAACTCGTCGCCCTGGGTATCGATACCTTTAAATAGAACGGCGCTCAGCCGGCAACGGCGCGACAAGAAGACACTCAGAATGCGGGCCGGTTCAGGTCTTGAGAGCGGGGCGCGCTTATGAGGGCCGCGGTTAATTTTCAGCCTGGCAAAGCTGAAATGAGGGTAAAGGCTATCGGCTTTCCAAAGAGTCCAACGCCTTTACGCCGTACGTTCCTCAACCCGTGTGGCTTTGCGTCCACTCCCACAGAGCGCGGTCCAGCGTGCGCAGAGGCGTGGGAGCCGGCAGATCGCTCTGCGCCTTCACAATGTTGCTGTCGGCCAGCCGCTTGCAAAAGGCCAGATACTCTTCATAGAACCGCACATCGTGGCGCGCATGACCCAGCGCCTCGAGCGCACGGAAATCCA
>JASHTY010000587.1 GCA_030040315.1 Terriglobia bacterium
CGGGCATCGCGCCGGCGATTCCTGCAGGCGGCCGCTGCCGCTTCGGGTGTTCCCGCGCTGGGTCAGTCAAGGCAGGACCCATCAAAATCCAATCAGAACCAGATCCTGGCGATTGCGGGAACGTATAGCTCACCGCAGGGGCCGGAAGGGTCGCCCGGGCGCGGGCAGGGAATCTATATCTTTGAGATGAACGCGACCACCGGAGCTTTGACCCAACGGGAGATCATTCCCAACGATTCGAATCCCGCCTGGCTCGCGCTCTCTCCTTCGGGCGATCACTTGTACTCGGCGAATGAGGTTACGAACTTCGGCAGGCAGGGCACAGGTTCGGTGAGCGCCTATGCTGTTGATCGGACCAGCGGCCACTTGACGCTGCTCAATACGCTCAGCTCCGAAGGCGCCGGGCCGGCACATTTGAGCGTTCATCCTTCGGGCAAGTTTGTATTGGTCGCGAACTACGCGGGTGGAGACGTGGCCGTGCTTCCCATCATGGCCAGCGGCGAATTAGGGCCTGCTTCTGACATCATTCACGATGAAGGGATGGTGGGCCCCAAGCAGGCCCAAAGCGCCCCGCCCGGCAGCTTCGCCATCAGCGGGCACGAGAAGCCCCACGCGCACATGATTCAGTCGGACGCGGCAGGGCGGTTTGTTTTCGCCGCGGATCTTGGGCTCGACCGGATCATGATTTGGAAGTTCGACGCGGAGCACGGCAAGCTCAGTCCCAATGATCCTGCCTTCGTGGCGCTTCCGCCCGGTGATGGCCCGCGCCACTTCGCATTTCATCCAAATGGGCGGTGGTTTTATTCGCTGCAGGAGGAAGCCTCAACGCTCGTCGTCTTCGATTACGACGCGCAGCGCGGAACTTTGCAGGAGAAGCAAACCCTCTCCAGCCTGCCCAGGGGTTTTGCAGGAACGAATTTCACTTCCGAGATCATGATATCCGCGGATGGCAAGTTCCTCTATGCCGCGAACCGCCTGCACGACAGCATCGCGTGGTTTTCCGTCGGGGCCACGGGCACGCTCACCTGGGCGGGGGAAGAGTGGACGCGCGGCGACTACCCGCGAAGCTTCAACATCGAACCCACGGGAAATTTTCTTTATTGCTGCAACCAGCGCGCCGATGCCATCACCACTTTCCGCGTCAATCGCGAAACCGGGGCGCTGGCATTCACGGGGCAGTACACACCGGTTGGCACTCCGGCCAGTATCGTGTTCCTGACGTTAGGGTCTTCCTGATAGTTTAGGAGATCTGTCGGCTCACTTGGGGTTTCGTTCGACTCAATAGCCCCCTCACCCCAACTCCCCCTCTTCCCTCTCCCTTGGGAGAGGGAAGAGGGGAGAAGGGGTGATGGGTGAGGGGTCACTTACCGGTTGTGGTTGTGAGTCCGTCAACCGACAGGCAGGCACACAAAAATCTTCGGCATTGCCTGTGGATGAGTACTTCCTGCTGTAGAGAATCGACCGGACACCGTACGAACGACGTTGCGGTTTACAATTTTCCGTCTTAAGATGGCGTCAGAATCCCGGGGGTGACTATGAAAGTCGAAGATTTGATCCACTCTCGCAGCGAGGTGTTTTTCATTACGGAGAGCCAAACTGTCCACGACGCGGCGCGCTATCTGCGCGAGAAGCAGGTGCGCTCCGTGGGTGTGCTGAATCCCGCCGGAGCATTGGTGGGCGTGGTTTCGCAAAGCGACGTGTCCGACAAAGTGGCGGCGGAGAACAAGTGCCCGGCCTGGACGCGCGTATCGGAGATCATGACCTCCAACCCGATCGTCGTGCCGCCCAGCACTCACCTGGATGAGTGCGTGCGCTTGATGGAGCACCACGGAATCTACCATCTTCCCGTCGTGGACGAGATGGAAGTCTACCGCGGCATGATCTCCGCGCAGGATTTGCTGCGCGTCATCGCATCCGACGAAAAGGCCCGGGCCGACATGCTGGAGTCCTTCCTGTTTTCCGGACGCTGACGCTCGCCATGGCCGTGAACAAACCTCCGGCAATGATCAGCGAAAAGCCGATGACCTGCCCGGAGTGTGCGGCGCCCGTGGGAGTTGAGAATTTGCAGGCCGGCCGGTGTCCGCGCTGCAGCACAAAGATTCGCGTGCCGCGGCGCTTCAAGACCAAGGTAAAGCTGGCGATGGCGCCCACCACCCTGCTGATTGTTGTGCTCGGAATGATCGTCCTTCCATCCGGCAATCACAATAATGGTTACCTGCTGTTGTGCTATCTGGGGACGGCGCTCTGCGGATTTATCTGGATGATCATCGTTTCCAGTCTTGCCTACTGGCTGATGCCGCCCAGAATTGAGCGGGATGTTGGTGAGTTCGTGAAGCTTGATCTCTGATTTTGAAGTGCGTGTCCCGCCAGTGTGGCATGGGCTTCCAGCCCATGGACATGGCCAGGATGGCCATGCCACGAAGCGCGCGTGGGGCTACAATCAAGCGGAAGGTGGACGGAATGATGGGAGGCCAAATCGATCGGAACCGATGTCGGAGATTCTGCCTGATCGGCACGCTCGCATTATTGGCGGCTGTTTCCGTGTTGGGCGATGATTCGCCAGGAAAACTGCAATTGATGACCACCGCATTCGGCGCGGGGGGCAGGATCCCGAGCAAATTCACTTGCAGCGGTGAGAACATTTCTCCGGCGCTATCCTGGAGCCAGCCTCCGCCGCGGACGCGGAGCTTCGCGCTGATTATGGATGACCCCGACGCTCCCGCGGGAACATGGGTTCACTGGGTGGTGTATGATTTGCCGGTGTCGGCGCGGGATTTGCCGGAGCACGTGCCGCCGGGCGAGGCGGTTTCGGGAGGTGGCGCGCAGGGGATCAACGATTTTTCCGACAGCGATTACGGCGGCCCCTGCCCTCCGCCGGGCAAGCCGCACCGATACTTCTTTCGACTCTACGCCCTGGATACTACACTGAACCTGCGCGGCCCGGTTCGCCGTCGGGATGTCGATTCCGCCATGAAGGGTCATGTGATTGCCCAGGCTGAATTGATGGGAACATTCAGGCGTTAAGTAAAGATTTGAAAATTCAACAGGAGGATACTCAACGCCGTGAGTGAGGAAATCAAATCGCCAGGAACCGGGCCCGCAGAAAGTCCGGCGCCCGTGAAGCATGAGGACGATGCCATCTACCAGGAGGGAAGGGTGGTGGCGAGGGTTTTCGAACCGGAGCTTCGGAACGATGCCCGCGAGATTCATTTTGCGGAGATCAATCAAAGCGACGAATTGCTGCTGCCGGAAGAATGCGAGTTTCAGAAGTACCGGTTGATGATTCAGCGGATTGAGTATGCCTCCCGCATCGACAAGAACGCGCCTGAGAAAGGCCGCGTGCTTCGAGGAGTTATTGCAGAGGTTCTCGGCTATCGAGAGTCCTAAGATTGCTTGCGGGGATCATCAAGTGAGGGATTGGCGCTCGGGGGCAATGGGCGCCGGTGCTTTAAGCCGGTGAGTAGGGCAGAAGCTTCCACAGGCCGGGCGTCCGGCAGACGATGCAGGTGCGTGATACACCGCCCTTTTCATGCAGAGACGCCAGCATAACTTCGTCGGCGTAGATCGATTCCCGGGCGGAACAGGTGGGGCATTGCATCATCACGCCCACCTTCATGTGGTACCCAGGGCGTAGTTCCGGGATGCTGATTCCCCAGATATTCTTTGCCGGTTCAAGATTTTCCACACCCCAATAAGTAAATTTCAGCTCGGAACTCTGTAACTTGGAGACCACACGGAAGATCGAGTCCTCGCCCGTGGGATGGCTCAACAGGCGGACCTCTGAATTCGGGGTCAGTTGGTGAGTCATTTTAATCTTTGCCCCGTGCAGGTTCACGACAATCGTTAAAGCTTCTTCAGAAAAATCTTTGCCTCGAAAATCTATACCCATGACCCGGATCGGCACAGACAGCGCCACCCGGCAACTGCGCCGGGACTCGAAACCCTCCATCGACAGGCCCTCCCCCGAGGGATAACTACCTTAATGGGTAGATGTTACCTTGTTGGGGAAGAATTTACCAGCACCTTTAGGGCAACTTTACGGGCAAAGGGGAATCCGCAGGGTCAGTTGGCCGTCAAGTGGGGGTCGGGCTGTCGCGCTTCCAGTTGGCTAAGGGCGTCGGAGATTTCATCGAGCATCGCGCGTGCACCCTTTTCACCGGCGCTGGCAGCGGCCACAAGCGCATAAGAACAGTTCAGACACAGGCAATAGGCCCGGCTCTCGGAAATCTGGCCGGGGCGGCAGATTGCGCAGGGCCATTCTGCGCACGAATGAACCAGTAATCCACCCGAGGTCAGTGCAAAATCCACAGAATCCCTCCAGCCGAGCTCGACACCTTATCGAGCAATTCAATCACCTTTTCTTCCTATCGGTTTTCTGGAGGCAAGCTTAAGCGAGTGGGCAACGAGAGGCTCAGGTTGCGGCAGTGCGCCTTATGATAATCTCATTAAATTTTGGCGGGGTGACTGGCAAGCGGGAAAGGCAGTCACCTTTCATACGAAACGCCGTATATTTTGCGCCCCGTTCCGGCCATTTCGCGGCGGCGCACCACTTGCCCGCGAACCTCGATGTTCTGTCCGCTCTTTTCATACGGGCAGGTCACTAGGATGACTTCGCCGATTTCGTAATTCCGCTCCGTGATGAAGCACACTCCGCCGCGCGACACGTTTTCAGTGCGAATGAACTCCTCCACACCCGAAAAGCTCCGCAAGCGTATGGGTAACTGAAGGGCGACGCGGTTATGGCTTCGCTTGGGTGGCGCTTTGGGCGATTCCGATGGGACCGCCGAGGTTTCGGCAACGACTTCGGGGGTATCATCGGTGGAAAGGGGTACGGAGGGTTCCTTGTAGCCCCAGGAGGTCAACCGCCCGCAAACCTCGCAATCCTTTACCAGCAGCCCGGAAGTTCCCAGCACATCGTGTTCAACCATGGAGAGATGGCTAAGCTTCACCCCATGGCATCGGCGACATTCCAGGAGGGCCGTGCAAATGCCCTCGACCGAAGATGGGGGAGGGAATCCTATGCCCCAGATGTTGGTATTCTGGTCCATACACTCAACGCCCCATTCGCCACCTTCCCCCGAAGGGGGCTGCGTCGGCCCCACCACGCGAAATCTGGCGTTGCGATTTCCAGAATGTGTCGAAATCTGTAAACTGGAACCGGCGGAAACCGGGCGCTTCAGATAGATCCTGGCGCCCTGCCGATTTACAACGATCGTCCGCGTCTCTTCGGTGAACTTCTCACCGTTCTTGTCCATTCCTTCAACGCGGATCGGCACAGTAATCAGCAACCGTTCGCTGCGCCGATGCTCGACTTCACGCAAAGAAGCCTTTGCGGAAGTCGCAGGCGCTCGGTTGGGTTCTGCAGCCTGGCTCATCTGCCTACTCCCGGGCACGCTGTCGCCGGAACGAAGACTCCGGCAGGCTATTGAAATATCTCAACAAGAACTACTTTAGCACATGTCGAGGCTCCATAGTGAGAGGGAAGAGGGAAGTGCGAATTCACTCCGATGGGCAAATTTACCTCCCGTCCACTGCCACGTCCGAAAAGCAAGATCGAAAAACAGGAGTGCCGAACCGCGGCCAATTGCCCTATAATCACCCCTTCGCTTTTCGATCCGCTCAGGAGAATGAACATGGCTCAAATGCCGACCCGTGATCTGCCCATTCTGGCTTCCAGTGCGCGTGGAAGGGTCGTTTATTTTGTACTCGCTGGACTTCTGGTGTGCGGGGCGGGCGCTGAGGCATTAATGGGGAGACCTGCCGATGTGCCGAGCGTCAGCGCCAGCATGGGTTCTTGCACGGCGGACTTCACCGTGAACGACGCATCCAATAAACCGGTCTTTGACGCGAAGGTCCACACGATTGTGAATTACGGGTTCATGAGCAAGCGCAACACCGAGCTAACTGTCGGCACGGATTCCAGCGGAAAGGCGAGAATCGAGGGCCTGCCGGATAAACTGAAGAAACCGCCAATGCAGTTCACTGTCACAAAAGGTGACGCCAGTCAATCGGTCACCAATGACCCTGCGATCAATTGCCACGCTACCTTTACGGTTACGCTGGGAAAGTGAAGTGCCTGTTGCCGTGCTTGGCAGTC
>JASHTY010000588.1 GCA_030040315.1 Terriglobia bacterium
GTCGACGGAACCGTCGTGCTGTTTGCTCTGGGCTTGGCACTCGTCACGACCCTGCTCTTTGGGTCGCTTCCTGTATGGAAATACTCCGGCGCGCAACTAGGAACCGGGCTGCGCGAGGGCGGCCGCACCCTGGGTGAAAGCCGCGAGCGGCACCGCGCGCGCAGCGTGCTGGTGGTCGCGCAGGTGGCGCTGGCGCTGGTGCTGCTGATCAGTTCCGGGCTGATGATTCGCACTTTCCGCAGTTTGACCCGCGTCGATCCGGGCTTCGCTGCGCCCGCGGAACTTCAGACCTTTCGCGTGGATATTCCCGATGTGCAAGTGAAAGAGCCCGAACGCGTGGTCCGAATGGAGGAGGAGATCCTGCGCAAAACCGAAGCCGTGCCGGGCGTGTCCTCCGTCGGCCTTTCGATGAACGTCCCGCTGGATGGCAACGAGTGGAGCGACCCAGTATTCGTGAAGGGCCGCACCTACGCCGAGGGTGAGATGCAGCTTAAACGGTTCAGATTCGTGGCGCCTGAATTCTTCAAAACGCTTGGGATTCCGCTCATCGCCGGCCGCGATCTGACCTGGAGCGAGACGTTCGAGGGGCGCCCGGTGGCTATTGTCTCGCGGCGCCTGGCGCGCGAACTCTGGAGCGATCCTGCGGCCGCCCTTGGCCAGCAAATCCGCGTCAGCACAAAAGACGACTGGCGGGAGGTGGTGGGCGTGGTGGGCGACACTCGCGACGATGGGATGGATAAGGATGCCCCCAGTTCGGTGTACTGGCCCATCCTGGTAAAGAACTTTGAGGGTTCTTCGGATACCGAAGTCCAACGAAGCGTTACTTTTTCCATTCGCAGCCCGCGTGCAGGCTCGGAAAGCCTGATGAATGAGGTGCGCCGCGCCGTGTGGTCTGTTGACCCGAACATGGCGCTCTCGAATGTCCATACGCTCGACTATTACTATCGCCGATCGATGGCGCGGACTTCCTTCACGCTGGTGATGCTGGCGATGGCCGGAGGGATGGCGCTGCTCCTGGGGGTGGTGGGCCTGTACGGCGTCATCGCTTATTCCGTGTCGCAACGCCGGCGGGAGATTGGAATTCGCATGGCGCTCGGCGCCCCGCAGCAGGATCTGGTGCGCATGTTTGTCCGCCACGCACTCCTGCTGACCGGAATCGGAATCTCCATCGGGCTGGTCGCCGCCCCCGCACTGACGCGCATGATGTCTTCGTTGCTCTTCGGAGTTAAATCCGTCGACCCGCTGACCTACGCCGCAGTCTCATTCAGCATGGTGGCGGCGGCAGCGATGGCAAGTTACTTGCCAGCCCGCCGCGCCGCCAGCGTTAATCCGGTGGAATCCCTTCGGGCACAGTAGTGCGCCACAGTTCTCTGCGGGCCACGGCCCAAGGCATACCTCCTACCCATTCGCCAAGTCCTCGGCTACTGGACTTCAATAACGTACTTGCCGAGGTAAAGCTTCAATGGCCCCCCTTGGGCAGTAATCGTCGCCAGTGGCTTGGCGACCTTGAGGCTTTCGTCTTTTTTGGCGGAGCACTCACCCAACTTTTCGCCGGCCTGGTTATAAACCCTGAATGGCGCGTCCGCGCTGCTGGTGGCTGCGGGGCGGTCCAGCCCGAAGCCATAGCTGCCCACACCCACGGCAATGCCGCAGACGGAGATCGGAGTCTCCGTAATCAACATGCCGATGTATTTCTGCTGGATTTGCGAGCTGTACCCGGATGTGTCGATGAGCGCCACCACTAACCGCGCCCCTTTGGCGTTCTTAAGAACCGCGGCGTTCCGTTTCTCGACAGGGATGCGGTTTCCCTCGAGATAAAAGTCCGCAGGCACAGCCCGATTGAAGGCGTCGACGCTTACGGGCTCAAACCCCTGGGCGCGCGCCGCGTTCGGCCAGGCGAGCAACAAGCAAATCAATCCGATGAGTACTGTTATCTTCTCCTTCATAAATTCTCCTCCCTTGCATTTCGCTGGTTCACATCTCAGCGGCATAAGGCCGTCACAGCCTGGGAAAATCTATCATAG
The DNA here is from genome assembly GCA_030040315.1 of Terriglobia bacterium. Taxonomy (GTDB): domain Bacteria; phylum Acidobacteriota; class Terriglobia; order UBA7540; family UBA7540; genus Bog-366. The sequence goes on from JASHTY010000588.1 coordinate 2,025, forward strand.
ATGGATCGCGGTCCGTGCCTGTGACCGCGTATTGGATATTATAGGAAACCACGGAGGGATGCTGCGGGGGTGCACGGTCATGCCCCCAAACCTGGCGCGTAACCACGCGCCCCACACGGGGGCACATCGCCATGTACTCCCCACGGAAAAAGCGCCGACGCGCTGGTGACCTGGTGGACTACGGCCGAACGCGTCTCGAGGTTGACATATCAATGGCAAAGACAGGCCTTGATTTCCATGACCAGGTTCCGGAGTTCGCGTTTTCGGGTGGTGTGCGTAAAGGAAATGCGTTCCACGCCTTTTATGGGGCGGGTATAGATGTTCTGCCGTCGGAGGCGGGTCGCGAGGCTTACGGGACTGTCCACGGTGAGCGCCACAAGATTGCTCTGCTGCGCGTGGTCAATGAAGGGAATGTGGTTCTCGCGGAGCATCGTCTTGAGCGAAGCAAGCAACGCGAGATTCTTCTTCTCGATTTTTTTTATGCCGATACGATTCACGGCTTTAACTGCCGCATGCAGTGACACGATGCCGAAGAGATTCTCGGTGCCATCCTGAAATCGCGCGGCTGTCTTGCGCAGGATATAGCCGTGCTCGTCAAATCGCTCCACGCTGCGCATACCCACATGAGAGTCCTTCAACTTTCCCATCGTTCGCCGGTTCACATACATGAAACCGCTGCCCACGATTGATCCAAGGTATTTCTGGCCGCCGGAGACTAGAAAATCTACGGAAGTCTTCTTCAAGTCGATGGCTCGCGCGCCAACGCCCTGAACACCATCTACGACCAGATGCGTGCCATAGTCCCGGCAACGTCGCGAGAGCAGGTTAAGGTCAGGCAGATAGCCGTCATAATGTTGTCCCCAGGCGATCGCCACAGCTTTGGTCCTGGGACCGATGCACGACAGAAGCTGCCGGAATCCCTGGTGATTGTCCATCCCCGGAATGACCTGAACCTTGACTCCGTCCTTCTTCAACCTGAGCCAGGGCATGAGATTTGCCGGATATTCGTTTCCAAGCACCAGGACCTCATCGTGTTTACGAAGTGGCAGCGCGTCGCTGGCCATAATGAGTCCTTCGCCGGTGTTTTTCAGATAAATAACCTCATCAGGATCACAATGAAGGAGGATGGCCACCTCTTCAGAGAGTTTGCGGACATAATTCTGGTACTTTTCGATGACTTCCGGAGGGCCGAGCGACACGTAATCGTCCAAGAAACGCACTATCGCGCGGCGGGATGCTTCACAAAGCGGGCTAACTCCCATGTAGCCGAAAAAGAGCTTTTTTGTGGGGCTCAGCGGCATGGACTATCGTTCCCATCTGACCTTGGGAAGGATGAGGGAAGGGTCGATGCTGTCTTTGTAGCGTTCCGCAAATGCCATCATGGTCTCGAGCTCCCGCATAAACTTCCTTTCCTTCTCGTTGTGTGCATCCTGGAGCGCGGGATGCACTTCGATCTGTTTTGCAAGACCGGACTCTGATTCACGCCGCGGATTCTTGAGATAGGTTATCGCGGCTTTCGGCCTGAGCTTTCTCACTGCCTCGGCGATCTCCCTGATCGAGAGGCGGTGGGTATAATTATGGATGACGCGGTGCTCACCGCGGCCGACATCCAAGTTGAGCAGATTGAAGAAACTATTCACGGTGTCGGGCAGGCTCATCAAGCCGGTCCGCTGATTCCCTTCGCCGTAGACCGTGATGGGGTGACCGATGACTGCTTGACACACGAAGCGGTTAAGCACCGTGCTGAAAACATGATCGTAATTGAAGCGCGTGACTAGGCCGCGGTGGTTTTCGGGATGGTTCTCCTCCACGGTTGCACCAAAGATGGTGGCTTGCTGGACGGAAATCACGCGGAGTTTCCAGAGGTCCGCGACGAGGTCATCGATCAGAAAATCGGCAATCTTGGATTGGTGATAGAAATCCGTCGCCTGCATGGGAAGCCAGTTTTGGACAACCTTCCGGAGGCGGCCGCCATATTCAAATCTGAAATCCGTCTTCGCAAGCGGAATATAGTCGGTGTTCACGCCCCCGTAGCAACCCGCCGAACCGAGCTTGATGTAAAGGATCGACTTGTTGACCTCGGCGAGTGCCCAGAGGGTGTTCAGGTGACTCACCATATTATTGCTAAACGTCTCCGCGGCGTTCTTCGCACTCATCATGGAATACGGTGCGGACGGTTGCTGCGCTGCGTTCACGATCGCAGAAGGCCGGTACTTGCGGATAATATGCGTCGTCGCCTTTGGGTCCAGCAGGTCAATTTTCTCAAAAATGAGATTGCTTTTTCGATAGATGCGTTCGTATTCCGTGATCCGTTCCGACGGTCGCGGCAATGGCACGAGCAACTTGATGCCGACGGCTTTCTCCCATTGGCGCTTGATGAGTTTATCGACGAGGACGACCTTATGGCCGAGACGGTGCGCAATGGCAATTCCCAGCGACCATCCCAGATATCCATCCCCGCCCAACACCAGTACGGTTTGACTCTCTTGGTCCATGACCTTCGTCAATTGAGCAATTTCAATTGAGACCCCCCTAGGGCTGCTTAAGCAACAGGTGGTTCTCCTCGCGCGTGAGACTGGGTAAAGCGTCACGGACTAGAGCCTGGTCTCACGGCTCAACTCGTAACCCTGGTGCCAGCTGGACGGCCACCCAAGGAACGATTCGGGCACGAGCAAAACTTACGGCGCATTGCCGGGGGTTTTCACAACATAAGTCTACATATATAGATAAGCTTCGTCAAGCTCTTTTTTCAGTTCTGATGATTGGTAATACCTACGCGGTTTTCCAATGTGATAACAAGCAGTCTGGAATGCGCTCTTCGACATAGTTAATCGTTAGCAAAACATCTCCTGAAGAGCCGGGGAGGGCTGCAAACGTAGGGAAACGCTGGACTAACAGACTGATCCCTATCGGCGCGGCATTATGTTTCCGAAGCTTGTAACAGATTCAGGGCGGACAGATGGATCCAACACCAAAGGCGTTTTGGCTTGGTGAAAATCGTTGCCATACAAGTAGGAATCGTGATCGCCCGGCCCCAGTTTCAGAAACACGTTGGTCCCCGCGGGCGCCACGGCGGATTCAATGTTGGCATTCTGCACGCGGTTCAATTCGACGGCAGGAATGCTTTTATCGGGCCACGCGGCATTCCCCGAAAAGCCTGAAAACTCGAGCCCGTCGACGTCTTCCACCAGCAGGGCGCTGCGCCAGTCCTCATAGAAGGGCTTTTCCCAATGGACCTCAATATTCCGCAGGCGCAGGTTTCTGGCGCGGCGGAAAACCAGGGCAGAATCTGCCTGGTCGTAGGGCGCGCGGGGATCATGGGAGATGAAAAACTTGATGTTCTCGAAAGTCACTCCCTCCAGCCACCTTTCCGGGTGGCCTTCGATGTGCGAACTTCCCTGGCAGTGCACGATGATGTCGCGGAAGATGACGTCTTTGATCAGGCCGGGACCGGGTTCGCCGGGAATGGGCACCTGGTGGTTCCACTCGCTGGTGCGGTGAATCTCGAAATTGAAGGCATTGCCGTCACCCGCCCAGAACCAGTCGTAACGGTGCAGGTCCATGGTGACGTTGGAGATGATCACATCACGCACCGTGCCGCCGGTGGCGATCTGCAGGGTGATTCCGCGATTGGTATTGAAGATCACGCAATTATTGATGACCACGTGATCCACCAGGCGGCTGTTCCCCTCGGTAAACTTGATGGCGGCGGAGGCGGAAGAGAACCGGCAATTGGTGATGGTGATATTTTCGGTGGGATAGTCGGGACCCCACTCGGGGATTCCGCACACGATGGCGATGCAGTCGTCACCGGTTTCCATGGTGCTGTTGGAAATGCTGATGTCATGGCTGCTGACGATGTCGATGCCGTCGGCCCAGACGGCTTCCTTCAGGCTTGTGTAGATGTAAATCCCATCGATCACGACCCGCGAGCAGGCGAACAAAGCGAAAGTCCAACTGGGTGAATGAAGGAACGAAAGGCCG
>JASHTY010000589.1 GCA_030040315.1 Terriglobia bacterium
TAATCCGCGTGCGCGCTCAGGCCGTCAATGGTCTCGATGCGGGCGTTCACGCTCACATTCCGGCCGTGCATCTTAACGGACTTGGCGCCGGATTGAATCGCCTGTCCGCGCGTTCCCGCCGCCTGAAAACCCACAAACAGAATGGTGTTCCGGTGGTCCGGCAGGCAGCGCTCCAGGTGATGGATCACCCGCCCGCCTGTGGCCATTCCGCTGGCTGAAATAATCACCATCGGGAAGCGCGCCGTGTTGAGATGCTTCGATTCGTCCACGGTCTTGTCGAAGTGCAGATCGGGCAGGTCAAAGGGCTTCATCCCACCCGCTTCCAGGGCGTCGATCACCGGGCTGTGGTCTTCGCGATGCGCCTCGTAGATCTGTGTAACGTCGATCGCCATGGGGCTGTCCACGTGAATTGGCAGCGAGGGTAACTGATCCCCCGCGATCAATTCGCGAAAAAGAAAAAGCAATTCCTGAGTGCGCCCGATGGCAAAGGCGGGAATTACCACGGTGCCGCCTTTGCTCGCGGTGCGCTCCACAATTCCCGCCAGGCGCAGGCCGATGTCCTCACGCGGGTGAAGGCGGTCTCCGTAGGTGGATTCCACCAGCATATAATCGAACCCGTCTTCGGGGACCACCGGCTCAGGGAGAATTAATTGCGGAAAACGGCCCAGGTCGCCGGAGAAGAGAATTTTCATCACCTTGCCGTTTTCGCGCACCGTCAGCTCAATCATGCGCGCGCCCAGAATGTGTCCGGCATAGAAGGTGCGCATGGTGAAGTGCGGGGAAATCTCCACCGGCTGCGCGGCGTTGACGGGGCGGAGATATTCGAGAGATTTGACCGCTTCCTCGTAAGTGTAAAGCGGCAGCGCCGGGGTGTGTTTGCTGTACTTTTTGAAGTTGGCGTACTCCGCGTCTTCTTCCTGAAGGTGCCCGGAATCGGGCAACACGATTTTTGTGAGATCCACTGTCGATGGGGAGGTGAGAATTTGTCCGCGAAAGCCGTCTTTCACCAGACGTGGGATGTAACCTACATGGTCCAGATGTGCGTGCGTGAGCAGCAGCCATTGAATGCTGGAAGCGGGCACGGGCAGCGGATTCCAGTTGCGAACGCGTAGCTCCTTGTCGCCCTGAAATAGCCCGCAGTCAACCATCAGCCGCTCGGCGCCGGCCTCCACCAGATATTTCGAACCCGTCACCGTGCCGGTGGCGCCGAGAAAAGTTAAAGTGGGCATTCGTTATCCTTGGTTGAATCCTGCGTTGGACGGGTAACTCTAGCAGCTTCCGGAAAAAGATTCACCATATAAGGAACGGGAGGGGCCTGGAAAGCCTTTACCACAGAGAGCACAGAGGTTCACAGAGAAAAACTTCTCTGGGGTTCTCCGTTTAGTGAAAGGCCTTTCTTTGCGGGAGGTCGGGCAGGTCAAATCACCACCGACTCCTGATATTCACCGAAGACTTTGCGCAGGGCATCGGAGATTTCGCCCACCGTGGCATGGGCCTTGACGGCGTCAAGAATTGCGGGCAGCAGGTTGCGATCGCTGCGCGCGGTGTCCTCCACGGCTTTGAGCGCTGCTGCCACGCGCGCGGAATCGCGCCGGGCGCGCAGTTTGGTGAGGCGCTCTACCTGCGCGCGCTCAATTTCTGGATCGATGCGCAGCAGCGGCGGCGAGGCGCTGGTGTTGTCCACGTAGCGGTTCACTCCCACCACCACTCGTTCCTGCTTTTCGATGGATTGCTGGTAATCGTAGGCGGCCTGCTGAATCTCGCGCTGCACGAACCCCGATTCGATGGCACGCACCATGCCTCCCATCGCTTCAATCCGTTTCAAATATTCGCTTGCCCGGGCTTCAACCTCATCGGTGATTTTTTCAATGGCGTAGGAACCTGCCAGCGGATCGACGGTGTTGGCCACACCGCTTTCCGCCGCCAGAATCTGCTGCGTGCGGAGCGCCAGCAGCGCGGATTCTTCCGTGGGCAGCGCCAAAGCCTCATCGCGCGAGTTGGTGTGCAACGATTGTGTTCCGCCCAGCACTGCGGCCAGCGCCTGCAGCGTGACCCGCACCACGTTCACGTTGGGCTGTTGCGCCGTGAGCGTGGAGCCGGCCGTCTGCGCGTGGAAGCGGAACATCCAGGAGCGCGGATCGCGCGCCTTGAATCGCTCGCGCATTATGCGGGCCCACAGCCGGCGCGCCGCGCGGAATTTGCCGATTTCCTCCAGCAGGTCGTTGTGCGCGTTCAGGAAAAATGACAGGCGAGGCGCAAAGTCATCCACGGTCAGTCCGTGCGCCAGTGCCGCTTCCACGTAAGCGATGGCATTCGCGAGCGTGAACGCCACTTCCTGCACGGCGGTTGAACCCGCCTCGCGAATATGGTATCCGCTGATGGAAATGGTGTTCCACTCCGGCGCGTGATCGCGGCAATAGGCGAAGATATCCGTCACCACACGCAGCGCCGGAGCGAGCGGGTAGATATAAGTTCCGCGTGCAATGTATTCCTTCAAAATGTCATTCTGAACGGTTCCCGAAAGCTTCTTCAGATCCGCGCCCTGTTTTTCCGCCACGACGAAATAGAGCGCCAGAAGAATCGCGGCGGTGGAATTGATGGTCATGGAGGCGGAAATCCGTTCGAGGGGTATTCCCTCAAAGAGCGTCTCCATGTCTTCGAGCGAGTCAATGGCCACGCCCACTCGGCCCACTTCTCCGCGCGCCAGCGGATGATCAGAATCAAGTCCAATTTGCGTGGGCAGGTCGAAGGCGACGGAAAGGCCGGTCTGCCCCTGCGTGAGGAGGTAACGATAGCGGGCATTCGACTCGCGCGCGGAGCCGAAGCCCGCATATTGCCGCATGGTCCATAGCCGGCCGCGGTAAAGAGCCGGATAAATGCCCCGCGTGTAGGGAAATTCGCCCGGATAGCCGGCCGCCTGTTCGTAATCCCAGCCGGCAAGGTCGGCGGGGCCGTAGCAGCGTTTCAGCTCCACGCCGGAGCTGGTGACGAATTTCGGTTTCAATTCGCTGGGTTCCGCCATCGCCGTGCGCCGTTATCGCACGTTTCGAGCTTTGACGAAAGAATACAGGCACAGAACCGCGATAAAAATCGTGAATCCCGCGTAAATCGCAAATTCTACGACGCCCTCTTGTGGCCGCTTGCGGTAATCCATCCACTCGTTGTAGGTCACCATCGCGCCGGCGGCAGCCAGAGCCATGAAAATCACGCCAATGAGCATGTGAAACAGCCGTTGCGCGTTCAGGTACCAGTTGTGAAGCAGATCTCCGAGTCGGCTCAAATCCTTCCTTCATCGCCCGCCGGGGCGCCATCTCAAATCCAGTTGGCTATCGTAAGGAGAATCAAGGATGCAGTCAAATAAGGCGCGGCACTGAGGGAGCTCGCTACCGGCTTTTACCTTGACCTTCATGAACGGCAATCTTAGAATGGGTTTGCATGCCACTCCTCGACGTCCAGGTGAGCCTTGGAGCTTGATGAAAACTTCAAACGCCTGATCAAAGAGCTGGGCGACGCGATCAATGAATCCCTTTCTGATTCCGAGCGCATCGCGGATGTCATGTCGCGCATTCGCAGCGCAGGCTACGACCTGTTCCTCGTCCTGGAAGTCACCATTGGCTTCAACAAGCGCGGTGAAGTAAACATGGTTCACCGCCAGAAAATCAACGCCGAGGGCCAGGGCGACCCCGAATTCAACCTGACCACGCAGGACACTCAGTTCCTGCGCGCACTGAAAATCGTCGTGGATAAAGACGCAGACTCTTGATTCAAATTCGGACTTGCAAGCCTGCGGGTCCTTATTCCCGCCGCCATTTGCCGCGAATGCAGGCGCCCTCCACAGAGCGATCGGAACCAAATCAAACCACTCACCAGATTTTCGCCAGCCTGTCCGCCCCACCGGTAACGGCGAATTGGCCGTTGCGGCTGTATGGCAGGCGACGCCGTGGTGAGTCCCTTGCGTTTGCTGCGCCGGCGACGAGCAAAACGACCGTCGAGAGGGATAAGGTTTTGGGGGTGGCACACGCCACCCACGGCCAGTAGCTGTTCGCTTCAGCCAAATCGTGTCAGGTCTTTTCGAGAACCGGCACCGACGATTTGGCTCTGACTTTTGCCTGGGAGCTAGTTGACACTTGTGGATTTTGAGATGGTCAACCGCCAGTCACAACTCCTGGGGTAGCTGATCACGTCGACTTGCACGCGGGCCAAGCCGGCCTCCAAAAAGCCGAGTTGCTTGGCTGCGGCCCATGAGAGGTCGATTACTCGTCCGGAGATGCCAGGACCTCTATCATTGATCGTCAACTCAGTGGATTCGAGATTCTTGAGATTTGTAACGCGGACTTTGGTGCCTAGGGGCAGCTTCCGATGAGCGGCCGTAAGTCTATCTTTATCAAACAGTTGGCCGCTCGCCGTGGGCATCCCCTGGCGCTCCATTCC
>JASHTY010000590.1 GCA_030040315.1 Terriglobia bacterium
GCTTCTGGTGCGCATTCCAGCAATATCTCACGCAATCGTACTTCAACAACCGCCTGATGACGATCATTTACAACCATCACGTGAGCTCCGTTCTGGTTGGAATCATGTTCGCCGCCACGCATATTCCGAACCCCATTCTTACTGTTGCGACGTTTGTCGCCGGATTCATTTTTGCCGAAGTGTTTGCTCGCCATCGAAACATCTGGCCGCTGGCCCTCGCACAGGCTGTGGGCGGATTCCTGCTTGGCGCCGTGTCACCGGAATCGATGATTCACCACCTGCGCGTCGGGCCTGGGTATTGGTTTTATGGGATTCGGTAGGACGGAAGACAGAAAGCAGAAGGATTTTCCCTCCTAGTCGCCTTCCTGAGCGGACGCTTCACCTGACCACCCGGCCTTTGTTTATCACTTGAAATCAATTAATGCTGGATGTGGGCGGCCGTCAACTCCTCGTCCACTACCTTATAGAATGTTGAGGGAGTGAGGTCAGGGAGAACCCTGCCATTTATAACAAAGGCCGGAGTCCCATTGATCACCAGGAATTCGCCTTCCGCGCGTGAAGAATCGACCCGGCCATGGGAAGCTTTAGTGTCCAGACACATGCTGAGTCTGGCTCGGTCCAGCCCAACCTCCTCTCCCAGGTTCAGCAGACGCTCACGGACGTTGGCGGCATTGATGGTCGATTGGTTTCCAAAAATCATCGATCGAAAAGGAAGGAAGCTTGCAGGGTCGATTTGATAAGCACATTCATTCGCCACCGCCCCGACGGCAGACCAGGTATGAAACGAGAGGGGAAATTCTTTGAAGACGATTCGCACTCTCGAGTTGTACTTGGGCAAAAACTCCGTCTCAAGAAACTTCTGAAAAAGCGCACAGTGCGGGCACTCCAGGTCGGCATACTCAAAGATGGTCACTGGCGCGTCCACTGGGCCGATACTGGGCTGATTCCTTGCATTGATAAGGCTTTCGACAAAATCGCGGCGGAAGGGCAGCGCCAAGCCGAGAAACCCTACTCGATAATCGCGTGAAATGTACACATCACCTTTCTGGGATTTCGTCCCCACCTGCACGGTGACCGTCGACCGCAGGAAATTCTTAAACGGCGTGCTCGTGAAGGCGCCGACAGAAACCTTTGCAGAATCGGAAAGGGCGGCGGCTTGACGAACGCACTTCACAATGTCGGCCACCGTTGCACCTTCGAGAGCAAAAAGGGAGCCCAGGGCAAAGCACTGTCCATCGTCGGTGATGAACGCGTTGAGGGCGCGCTTATTTCCGCCGTCGTCAACCGTAACTATGGTCTGGTAAAAATGCGGCAGCGCCGAAGGTTTTACGGGCTGGGCGTTGACCACAGCGCTTTCTGGAATCCCAAAGCGATCGCGAACAAATTGCACGACGTTCGCCGGGCTGGCTGGTTCATTGATCCCGCTGAGATGGCCGGATCGCCCTGGGCCGGTGCTTCCAAGTACTCGAACCGAGGAGATGACCCAGAAAATCGCCAGGCAGACCGTCAGAGTTCTTTCGCGATGCCCATTCACCATGTTCGACTCAAGTTGTTATTCGCTGCTTCTTGCCAACCCGAGAATTTCGCATTCCAGAAACGAGCCAAGCGGATCGGCGATTTCACGAATTCTTGGTTACACTCTCCCTGTTGGTTTTAGACTGCTGACTGCTTTCTGCCTACAGCCTTCTCCGTCGAAAGGGCAGGTAGGGGAGATCGGCAATCTGTCCTTCAAACTGCTTTGCCCAGCGGCCGGAAACAACCTGGCCACACTTTGGACAAGAGCCTTCTGAACTTAGATGATATCCAGTAATGTGATACCCGAATCTCTCAATAAGCAGTTCATGACAGCTATAGCACCGGGTGTTTTCAAGGTCGCCGACGCGGCCGGGCAGGTTCCCCGCGTAAATGTACCGCAGCCCTGCGGATTTGCCGATGGCCGCGGCGCGCATCAGGTCGCGTGGCTGAGTATTGGCCGGGTCGGTCATCTTGTAATCCTGATGGAATGCAGTCACGTGCCAGGGAATATCGGCGGAAACGCTGGCCACAAATTCTGTGAGCCGCTGGAGCTCATCATCGGAATCATTGAAGCCGGGAATGAGCAGCGTAACAATCTCCAGCCACAACCCCATTTCGTGTAGCGCGCGGATGGTGCGGAGAATGGGCTCAATTCGCCCGCCGAGCTGGCGATAATGGCGGTCATCGAAGCTCTTCAGATCGACCTTGTACAGGTCCACCCAGGGGCGCAAGTACTCAAGCACCTGCGGCGTGCCATTGCCATTTGAAACGAAGCCGGTATGGAGTCCCGCGGCTCGCGCTTCCTTGAAGACTGCGAGCGCCCATTCGCTGGTAATCAGAGGTTCATTGTAGGTGCTGACCAGGACCTTTGCGCCTTGCTCGATGGCATCGCGCACCAGTTCCTCAGGCGTGACCTGCATAGGCCGCGACACTGCGCGCGGGTCGCGTAGCGCCTGCGAGGTCACCCAATTCTGGCAATAGCTGCAGTGCAGGTCGCAGCCCAGCATGCCGAAACTGTAAGCGAGGGCTCCAGGGTAGGCGTGATGGAAAGGCTTTTTCTCGATGGGGTCGCACTGCACTCCCGCCGCGTATCCCCAGGGCACGAAAAGTTTGCCGCCTTCGTTGAAGCGAACCTTGCAAACGCCAAGCTGGCCGTCCGGAATCGGGCAACAATGTCCGCAGGCGTAGCAGCGCACGAATCCGCGATCAAGCTTTTCATAAAGCTCGCCTTCGCGAACACTGGCGCTCAGAACATCTTGGAGCGTTGGCATTGCTTATACTCGCCATGGGCTCGAAATCGGGAACGTAAGGCGAACAAATCCCTTGTTTTCATAAACATCCCCGGATGCACCTTAACTTTACCATTTCCATGACCCGATAGCCGAGCACGACTCTTAGTTTTCAATAACTTCTGGGGTTGTCCCCCTAATAGAGAGTTTCACGGATGGCTGACCGATCATGAGGGGCATCGGTTATTCTCCTCTTGCAACGCGCCCCTCGATTTCTACCCTCCTTTGTTTTCATATACATCCCCGGATGCACCTCAATATTTCTACTTCCGCGAACCACTTGCCGAGTAGCAGTCGATTGTAATCCACTTATACTATAATGTCAAGTCCCATACTAGATAATCCTGCGTGCGCTTAGCGCCAGTGCTGGCCGGCGTCATCGCTGATGTATCGTGCGCCGGAATCAATTGTGACGGCGACGTGCCGGGGTGCGCCTAACTGAATGCCCGTGATGGTTGCGGTGACGGGGCCGCCATCAAGATTCACAGCCACGCGCGTCCAGGTATTGCCCCGGTCGCCCGAATGATACAGCGCTCCTCCCACGCCACCGGCCCAAACGTCGTCGCCGAGTGCGGCGACCGAGCGGAACTTTACACCCTGGGCCGTGGGGATCGCCTCAGCAATATTGTCTCCTGCCATCATGATGACTTGGCCTCCATCGGTCACCATCCAGCGTGGCGCGGGGGAACTTACTGCTGAGCGGCTCATGAATGCGCCTGCAGCAGCCTGCTTCTTTGCCAATTCCGGCTGGGCTGAATCTGAATACTGTCGTGTTTGTTCCTGGGAAAGCGAAACTGCCTGGCCCGAAACAGTGACGGATTGCGTAACCGCGCGAGGCACAGCCGTCGCCGCCGCAGGTCCGCTGGATTGAACGGGCTGCTGCGCCGCCTGGAAGCCGGAAGGCGAATTTTGTGGTCCCGCGTAGGATGTCTGCGACTGCTGTAGTGGAGCCGTGGAATCGGAGACGGATGGGGCCGCCTGAACTTGTGCAACCGCAGCCCCGCCGGGATTCTGCTCTGCATTCGCCGAAGGCGCGCTCTGAATTTGAGCGGGCGGCTGCGTCGAGTCCAGAGTTGTGACCTGCTGTTTGGCCACGTGTTGCAACGCCAAAACTGCCGGTGCAGATCTTTCGGAAGCCGCCAACGACTTCTTGTTCAATGCGTCCGTTCGTGCAAGAGGTTTGCGAGCGGGCAGGCTGGCTCGCGGAATTGCCGATATGGAAGGCGGCGCCGCGGCCGGTAACGGAGTGGCGACCGGTGTGCCGCCAGTATTCCCCGTGGAATTTGCACGCGGCGCGCTGCCCGTTACCTCCTCACGATTTTGCCAGAGGCTGGGGTGCAAGGTGATGACGAGAGCCAGCGCTGCCATCATCGCCGCAAGCGCGCCCCAGCGAAGAATCGGCCACGGACTAAATTTAGGGCTTGTCGTGGTCTCCGTTACGCTTTCCGGCAGCGCAAGCGCAGTGACCTCACGACATTCGGCGCAATGATTCAGGTGGTGCAGCACGCGCGCGCGTTCGGTTCCGGTGAGCGCTTTCTCGGCGAATGCGGTAAGCAGGTTGGCGTCGGGATGGTGGCCGCCAAGCGCCACGAACTCTCCCTCATCGCTCAATGCCCCTGGCGCACCGGACTTTACCGTGAGCCTTGCCCGCGCGATCTTTGGCAAATCAGCCATTGTTTGTGCCACGTACAACGTTGCCGGCGCGTATTGCACACCGGCCTCTTACATACTCTCGCTCCAATTATGGAACGCTCTTCCCGCCATCTTCTTGCAACAATTGGCGGCGAACTTCCACGGAAAGCTCGGTCACCTCAATCTCCATGGACTTGCCGGCCTCGGTTCGGCTCATTCCGAAGCTGATCAGGCGGGCGCGAATGGTCTTGCGCGTCGCGGTGACAATTCTTTCGAGCCTCCGGCTGATAGTGGATTCATGCACACCCAGCAGGCGCGCGATTTCCGCCAGCGTGCGGCCATCAAGGTAATAGTTGGCGAGGATGAACCTGTCCTCAGCGGGCAGGGAAGCGAGAGCCTCATCAGTGGCCTTTACCAGTCTCGGATCGACCGCCTCGGCCGGGTCGTGCTCTTCCGACTGGAACTGCACGCCCGCCTCCGTCTGTTCTTCCAGGCTGACGGAGCGGCGCTGGCGGCGGAAGCGATTCACGTACTCCTGCGCCAGGATGGCCCGCAGCCATCCTTCCAGCGAGCCTCGGCCGGTATACGAATTCAGCTTGGAAATCCGCCCGCCCTCGCCCGTGCGCGTTCCCCACAGGTCTGCGTAGAGCGAGTCGGCCAGCTCGCGGGCATTCGCATCCGAGGGCACCAGCGAGTAGGCGGCGCCATAAAGCCTTTCACGATAACGGTTCAGGAAGAATTCCCACGCCGCTTCGTTGCCCCGGGCGCAGCCGCGTGCCAGGGCCAATTCTGTCAGGCGCAGGCGGGACAGGAATTCCGCAACCTCGTCGCCGCCGGCGGCGGCCGAAAGGTATTTCCCCGCCACCTCCTCCAGAACTGCGGCGAAAGCGGCTGCTGTCAGGCCGAATTTCTCCGCACCGCTCTCACGGTAAAGGCTCGCCGCCAGCGAATCAGGCACGGGTACCCGGGCCGAATGGCTCGCGATTTCCTGGCTGCCGATCATAGTCTCAACCGGGGTTTCAACCCACAGCCCTGCCGGATGTTCAGCCGCCCCTCGGCCTGCCCCGACCGCAGCCGGGACCCTGGCCGGGAGTTGGATGCAAGAATTATACCCTGAGTCGTTCTTTCCGAAGGGCAGGAGTTGGTTTTCGTAGCGCGGGCGTCCCGCCCGCCGTGGCACGGCCATCCTGGCCGTGCACTTGGGCGGGAAGCCCATGCCACCGGGACGGGACGCCCACGCTAAGGTCCCGGCTGTCGGTAAAAGCATTGGCGAATATCGCCGAGGGGAGATTGCGATGTGTGCAAAAACATTGATGATTCCAGGTTTCGCAGCAGTTCTGGCAGCATTGTTGATAATCCCGGCGGGGCCGGACAGGATTCAGGCGGGGCAAGTCGTGCGGGCTTACAAGGTTCTTTCCCCCATAACGCGCGGCAATTTGACAATTTTTCCGGTGGTAGCGGACCGGACGCATGACACTGGCGGATTCCTCACGCTCGATGAAGGCGTGCGCTCGGGAGAGGTGGTGGTGACGGAGGCGGGCAGCGTCCGCCCGCTGATCCGCGGGCCTGTGCGCTATCATCCCGGCGACGGCGCCCAAGTGAACCAACTGGTTTTGGTCAATAATTCCGACCGGCCGCTGATTCTGCTGGCCGGCGAAATTGTGACGGGCGGCAAGCAAGACCGCGTGGTGGGTAAGGACCGCATCGTGCCGGCCAAGAGCGATCCCATCGATCTCGCTGTGTTCTGCGTCGAGCCGGGTCGTTGGGTGGCGACGAAAGAGAATTTCGGCACGTTCAATTCCCAGATGGCCCAGCCCAGCGTGCGGAAAAGCGCCATGGCTGATCAGAATCAGGAAAAAGTCTGGTCGGAGGTGCATTCCAGCGCGCAATCCCTCGCCGCGCAAGCCAGTCCCGAAACAGGCCAAACCATCGGAGGGACTTCTTCCTACGCGGGTGTAATGGCCAATCCCGAAATCCAGCAGCGTGTGGACGCCGTGGCCGCGCCCATCGAGCAATCCTACCTGGGCCTGATGCGCGAATTGCGCGAGCGCAACGCCGTGGGAGTGGTCGTGGCCGTGAACGACCATATCATCTGGGCCGACCTGTTCGCCAGCACCGCATTGCTGGAAAAATACTGGCCCAAACTCATCCGCTCCTACGCCGCGGAAGCCCTGACGGAGCGCTCCACGTTCCCAACCTCACCCAAAGGTGACGGCTCGTGGAATCGGACCGTGCGGCCGGACGTGCCGGGCGTGCCCGACATCAAAGCCGCTCAGAATTATCTTGACGATTTCGCCGCCCGGCATGAAACCGAGGAAAGCGAGCCCGGAGTCTTCCGCCGCACGGAATTGACGGGAGCCGACTTCACCGCCTTCGCGCTGACGTCGCTGCTGCCGG
>JASHTY010000591.1 GCA_030040315.1 Terriglobia bacterium
GATGGTCCAATGGCCGTGGACCTTGATGCCGGTGTTCATGCCGCCGCTTTGGCCGGAGGGCTTGGCGGCCTTCTGCGCGGCCGGCGCCGCAGTCTTCTGTGGCGGTTTAGTGCCCCCGGAGGGCGTTTGCGCCCGGCCAATCGCCGCAGCGCCCAGCGCCAGTGCCGCCACCGCCAGCGCGCACCCGCTCCAGCGCAGCGCCCGAAGCGCGAATCCTTCTCCAGAAGTGGTCTTCATAAGCCCTCCTAATGAAAGTCGACAGCCGACAGTTCACAGTTGACAGTCAAGAATGCCCCGCCTGGGAGGCGGTCTGTAAATTGTAGCGGCGGTCTGCGACCGCCGTGGCACGGCCATCCTGGCCGTGAACGTAGGGGCGAGGCGGCGCCTCGCCCCCGCAATTCGCCGGTTCTGCCCAAGCGGCACCGCCGCTCCAGCCAATCGCGGAACGATTTATACCGCCATAGCCCCAAATTCCCCCTTGGAGAAAAGGGCAGGAAACAGATAATCCGTCCGACGCACACAGAAACGACAGGTTGTGATAGAGGTTTCGACGCCCGATCCGCCCGATTACGCTCGGAGTCTGGGCCTCACTGCGGCGGGAGTCAATGATCGTCGTCTAATTTTTGTCTAACTTTTTTCTAAACGCTTGGCACGTATGAGTTAGGGCGGGAAGTGAGGCTTTGTGGCATCTCGTGGCACGGGCATCGCCCTGCGACCCAAAGCCGTCTTCGGGCGACGGGTCGTGCCCGTGACCCCGGCACCGCCTGGAGGGCCCTGCCGCGTTTCGCCCGCTTTGTGGTATACTCCGGGCCATGCAGCACTGATTGGTCGTCGAGGTAAACCCAACGCGATTCGAGATGCCGATAGGGGCTCGGGGCGGTGGGTCATCAGCGGAGTGCCGCCTTCGGACTGTTCGTACAATCAAGACTTCAAGCCCAGCGCACCCGTAACCGGCTTCACCGCAAGTTCCCCCACGGTCCCTGAGGATTTGACCAGCCGCGGGATCGTTCCTGAAGCGGGCTGCGAAGAGGCGGGCGGATTCGAGCTGACCGAGCCGCTCCCGCCGGCCGCGACGCCCGAATCCTACTGTTGCGCTTGTGACGCCAGACTCCCCAGCAGGCACAATGCGATGGCCGCGGCCAAAACACTCCTGCGGTGCATGTGAACCCTCCTGTTAAATTTCCAGATACCACGCGGCGCCAGCCCCGTGGCGCGTCGCGAGCATGTCTCAGGTCTGCTCGTGAAAGCCGGACTGATTGTCCTTGTGGCCAGCTCAATTTGCCGGTGGAGGGCCGGCCGGCGATGCCGGAGCAACTGCCTGATTCGGTTTGCCCCCAGAGAGAGCCGTCCCGACGAGCGCCACAGTTCGCAGGCTTCGGTCAGGATTCTGGTAAATGCTTAAGGTGCCCGTACTTGGTCCCGCCACTGCGGGCTTATAGGTCACTGAGATGGCGCAGGTCGCCCCTGCCGAGAGCGTGCTCCCGCAATTGTTAGTTTGAGTGAAGTCCCCGCTGACAGTAATGTTGAAAATCGGCACCGGGGCGTCACCGGAATTGCTTAGGGTGATGGATTGAGAACTGCTGCTGGTGCCGGCTGCTTGCGCGGCGAAACTAAGTGAGGACAAAGAAAATCTTTCGATCGATGCGACGGCGGTGGCGCCGCTCAGTGGGCTGAGAGGGGTGAGCGGGGAGAGAATCGGCCGGCCTGGTCCAATCGCAATTGGTGAACCTCCGCCACTGCGGGGCAAGACTGGCTCAGTGGGAGAGCCGGGCAAAGGAACGGAGGGAGGCGGCGGGACAACGATCGGCCCAGGCCAGTTGATCGTTTGCACGATGCCGGTACCGCTCAGGCTCACCGTCTGCGCGCTGTTTGCAACCCCGTTGCTGCTGTCGGTGATGGTCAGCGTGCCACTGAACACACTGGTGGCGGCCGGCGCGAAGGTGACGCTAATCGTGCAGGAGCTGCCCGCCGCCACGCTGCCGTTGCAATTGTTGGTCTGGCCGAAGTTGGCGCTGATGGCGATGCTGCTGATGCCGAGTGGGGCCGTTCCCGTGTTGCTCAGGGTGACAGGCTGCGAGGCGCTGATGCTCACCGTGCTCACGTTGCCGAAATCGAGGCTCGACGGGGAGACGCCGGCATTGGCTAACGTTCCCGTCCCTGCCAGGTTCACGCTCTGGGGACTGCCGCCGGCGTTGTCGGTGACGGCCAAAGTGCCTCCAAGCGCGCCGCCGATGGTGGGCGAAAAGGTGATGGCCACGGTACAGGAGCCCCCCGCCGTCAGGGATTGCCCGTTAAGATTGCAAGTGCCGCCGCCGACGATGGCAAAGGCCGGGCTGCCGGCAGAAATGCTGAAGTTGGTGATGTCGAGCGAAGCCGTGCCGCTGTTGGTGATCGTCAGGTCGAGCGTGCTGGAAGAGTTTTCCGCCACGCTGCCGAAAGCCAGGGGGTTGGAAGAGAAAGTTACCGCCGGGGTGGGTATCGCCAGTTGGAAGACGGTGCCCTGGTTGTCCTCGAGCCCGCTCCCCAGGTTTGTTCCATAGAAGTTGCCGTCGCTGGCCTGGACAAGCCCCGCATAGGGGTTCTCGTCATCCGTGCAATTGGTTTGAGAACAAAAGTGGTAAAGCGTGGTGAATGTCTGCGCCTTCGCCACCGGCGCACTTGCTGCCACAATCAGCCCAAACGCCGCGCAGGCCGCCAGCACGCGCAGGCTGCGGGATGGGCCGAGGCACTCTCCGTGAAGGGGAAGCGTTGCGGCCGGCCCGCATCCCCGGCTGTAGCTAACACGATTCATACCGCTTCCTTCGTCACAGCGGACTCAGGCCGGGCGCTCCAGTCTTGGGGCACAACCATGGGAATCCTGGCGAGCTTTAGCCGGGCTGCGGCGGCATCTTCGTGGCGGACGAACTGGGCTGGGATGCGCCCTACTTTCGGCTTCAAGGCGAACACCAACACCTCTTGGGGTTTCGCCTGAAAGGTGGTTTCACAGGGCTTGGGCTGAGAACCCTTTACGCCAAGGGTGGGAAAGGTCACGCCCAGCTTGTGGGTGCCTGCCGGAACCATCGTTTGTGTAAAACGCGGACTGACCAGTTGCGCCAAAGCCACACCGTCCAGGGTTACGTTCCAGCCCGCGAATTTTGACAGGAGCCCTTCACGATACACGTAAAGCACTGCCTGTCCCCCCGGGGCCGCGGCATTCAGCGCGGCCTGGCGGGCCGATTCATCCGCTCGAACCTCCTGGACTTTTACCTGCAATACACGGTAGGTAAGACCCCCCAGGATCGTGGAAAGAATATAGGGGAAGCTTCCGAACGAAATGCCTGAGGCCCCTTCCACGAACCCTATGACCAAGTCGAGCCCAACAACCACACCCACCGCGATCACAACGTTCTTAACTTTGTTTTTAGCCATTTCAACGCCTCGGTTTCTCAGGATGACAAAGCCCCTACCTGCCTCTTTTAGGTTTGCTCATGACTCTTCGCCCCGCATTGCACCGGGCGCCTGCCTGAGATACAATCGCCCTGTTCAAGTGGATGGACCTGCAAGCCGGCGCCCGTCGCTTTTTCGCCAAAGTTACGGGCCTGCGACGCAAGAGTCCTTCCAAAACAATCGGAAAATTCTCGAAAATTTCTTACTGCGCCCATGAGCGCGCAAGTCTTTACTTTCGGGCCCTTTTCCCTGGACGCCGAGCAGCGTCTCCTGTTCCGTGAGGGCAAGCCTGTCCCGCTTGGTCCCAAGCTGGTTGACATCCTTCTGCTTCTTGTCCGCCGTGCCGGACGCCTGGTGGAAAAAGAGGAGTTGATGAACCAGATTTGGCCCGACGCCTTTGTCGAGGAAGGCAACCTGGCCAAGAACATTTTTGTTCTCAGGCAGGCGCTGGGGAACGGCGATGGGGGAAGAGAATACATCCAGACCGTCCCCAAACGGGGTTACCGGTTTGTCGCCGAAGTCCGACACGGCGAAGGGCGGAGCACAGCCGCTCCGCAAGCGGCCACGGAGGAAATCGCGAGGGCTGCGGAACAGCTTGCGTTTCCACACCCTGCGGCGGCGCGGGCTGTGCGGCGCGGGCGTTGGGCTGCACTGGCATTTTCGGCGCTTTTCGCGGGTGCGGGAGCCTGGCTTTGGCTATCACGGCCAATCCAGCCGACGGTTCTCAGGCTGACTCAAATCACGCGCATAGGCCGGGTGGATCCAGTCGGCCGGATGGTGACGGACGGAACGCGGATTTACTTCCGGGAACGTTCCGGCGGGCGGTACACACTTGCCTCCGTACCGGTCAATGGTGGGGAGGCCACGCCGGTAGCCACCCCTTTCGATAGAACCGAGCTGTTCGACATCTCGCCGGACCGTTCCGAACTTCTGATCGGAGGCCCCTCCGATGTCAGCGGGGAATACCAGCTTTGGGGGCTGCCTGTCGCCGGCGGATCGCCACGCCGTTTGGGCAACTTCGTCGGCTATGGCGCTAGCTGGTCGCACGACGGAAAGGAGATTGCTTACTTTTCAGGCTCTGGACTTTTTGTGGCCGATGCGGAAGGGTCCGGCTCGCGCAAACTCGCCCATATTGAAGGGGATGGTTGGTACGTGCGATGGTCCCCGGATGGGCGAGCGTTGCGTTTCAGTTTTTTGGCTTCCCCAACGCAAACCTTGTCGCTGTGGGAAGTTCCCGTGGCGGGCGGGACTCCCGAGCGTCTGATGTCAGGATGGCGGGAGCCCCCGACTTTGTACGGAGACGGCGAATCCGATGGCGATTGGACAGCCGACGGAAAATACTTTGTGTTTCGTTCCACGCGCTCCGGAGTGGCCGGAATCTGGGACGTGCGTGAACAGCGCGGCCTGTTGCAAACCTCTCCGCAGCCCATTCAGCTTGCGGCCACGGATTCGGGCCTTTGGACCTTGCTGGTTTACGATAACAAAATTTTCTACAGCGGCGACAAGGAGGTCCGTGAACTGGCCCGATTCGATGCCGAATCCAACCAGTTTGTACCTTTCCTTCCGGGAGTCCGCGCGCGCGAGGTAAGCGTTTCCCAGGACGGCCAGCGGATTGCCTACGTCATTTCCAACCTGCAGCAAGCGACTTTATGGCGGAGCAAGGTGGACGGGACAGACCGCCGGCAGCTCACTTTTCCGCCGCTCGTTGTGGCCCAGCCTCAGTGGTCACCCGACGGGAAGCGGATTGCATTTGTGGG
>JASHTY010000592.1 GCA_030040315.1 Terriglobia bacterium
ATTGCCCGAATTGCCACAGCAAGCACTTGCAGTACATCGGCGAGGGCACCGAAAAAGTGGAAAAGAGTTTCTCCGAAATTTTTCCGCAGGCGCGGGTGGCGCGCCTGGACCGTGACGTGGCGCGGCGGCATGGGCAGTTCCAGAAAATCCTGGACGACTTTCGCTGCGGCAAAATCGATGTGCTGGTGGGTACGCAACTGATCGCCAAGGGGCATGACTTTCCGGGAGTTACGCTGGTGGGCGTGCTCTCCGCGGACATGGGCCTGGGATTGCCGGATTTCCGCGCCGCCGAGCGCACGTTCCAGTTGCTGACTCAGGCGGCGGGACGCGCCGGGCGGGGCGAAATTCCCGGGCGCGTGCTGGTCCAAACCTTTTTCCCCGACCATTACTCCATTCGCATGGCGGCGGAGCAGAACTATGAGGCGTTCTTCAACAAGGAAATGCGCTTCCGGCGAATGATGCATTACCCGCCGGTGACCGCGCTCGCGAACGTCATTGCACAGGGCACGAAGCTCGAGCAGGCCGCACGGGTGGCCAAGCAGGTGGGCGACTTTCTGCTCCCTCTTGAGGCAGAAGTCGAAGGGTTGAAAGTTATGGGGCCAACTCCCGCTCCGCTCGCCAAGCTACAGGGCCGCTTCCGGATTCAATTCCTGATGAAGTGCACTTCCCGGGCGCGGCTGAATTCCATCTTGCGCCGCCTGGCGGACTACGGCGAGCAGCAGGGTTTTCCGCAGCGGTCGCTGGTGATTGATATGGACCCGGTAAGCATCATGTAAAGTTGCTGGCAAATATGCGCCCAAGGAACCATCCTTAGTTGCGCCGCAAAGGAAGGGCGGGGTTTCTGCCCCGCCATTGAGGGGGACTCATCTTCGGGCTTTAGCCCCTGAAGCCGCATTACTTCAGGGCCTAAAGGCCCCGTTCGTTGCAATATCCGAAACGGCGGGGCTGAAGCCCCGCCCTTCCGGAAGCCCGTCCGTTTGCGCTTATTAATGCGACCAAACACTAGTGAGCCCGGAGCGGCGTGGGAAGAAACGTCAGGGCGAGCATGATGGCTGCGACGACGGCAAGAATCATTCGCTTGCGACCGATGGGCACGTCCGGATCGATGACGCGCGGATGACGGAGGCCCAGGAAAAACAGGATTACGGCCCAGACCAGCCAGCCGTGCCAGCCAAAAATTCCGAGAGGAACCAATACGAGAAAAAAACCACGCGAGAACCAGCGGTATTTCTCACCCAGCACGGAATAGAGGATGTGGCCGCCGTCGAGCTGTCCGACGGGAAGCAGATTCAGAGCGGTGGCGAAGAATCCGACCCATGCGGCACAACCCACCGGATGGAGAATCACTTCGGCCGGACTAACGCCACTGCGCAATAGCTTCGTAAGCAGAATCGCGGCCAGCGGGCTGCCCAGCGTAATGGAGTCGGGAGTTGCGGCAGGCATTGTCCCTCGGCTGAGGAAAATCGCGGCGATGAGTGCCGGAATGGCGAGCACGAAGCCCGCAATCGGCCCGGAGATTCCCACATCGAAAAGCTCGCGGCGGTTCACAAAGGGCGATTTGATGCGAATAAACGCGCCGAGTGTTCCAATCAGGGTTGGGGCGGCGATGAAGTAGGGGTAAGTCGCGTCAATTCCATAGTGCCGGCAAGTGAAGTAATGACCGAGCTCGTGAGCAAGAAGGATAGTCAGCAGCGTGAATGAAAAAGGTACGCCCTGCAGGAGCTGGCCCGGGTGGCGAGCCAGATCTCGGAAGAATGTCCAGGAAAGGTCCCAGTCAAACACCGGGACGTTCTGCGCATAGTTCTGCGCAATGTGCGATCCCACGATCAGCGTCGTCAGGACTGTGAGCAGGAATAGGCCCAGGTGAAACCATAGGGAATGGAACCAGCGCTTTGGGGACTGAAAGCCGCGGCGGGGAGGAATCCACGCGGTTGGCGTCCAAGGTGTCTGGCCCCCGGGCAACTGGCCGACACCCCCGAATTGGGATTCTTCACCCATGCGAAAGTGGGGATAAACCCCATTCTCGCCCGCTCCCTGCCGCCTGTAAATAGGTTAGGTGAGTGACTGAAGTTCCTTGCCGGGCTTGAAGCGCACGGCTTTGCCGGGAGGGATGCTGACTTCCGCGCCCGTGCGGGGGTTCCGCCCGATGCCGGTCTTGCGAGGCTTCACGTTGAAGACTCCAAAGCCACGCAGTTCGATGCGATCGCCCTGCATCAGAGCTTTCTTCATGGAGTCGAAAACAGTTTCCACGGCCATTTCCGCTTTTGTCTTGGTCAGGCTGGTGCGGTTTACGACCTCGTTGATGATATCCAGCTTTATCACGCAAACCTCCTGAAAATACAGGCTTTAATCCTAAGAATTGAGAGAAGCATTGTCAAGAATATTCTCCTCGACTATGATGCTTCGCTCTTTGCTTCGAGATTTGACCCATACGGTGGGTTGCCGAGCCTACTTGCAACGAACATCTTTTCGCGAGGTGAGACAAAATGCCCGTCAAGAACGATCGTTGGATACGAAAGATGGCCCTTGAGCACGAAATGATCCATCCCTTCGAGGAAAAGCAGGTTCGCGAGGGGGTGATTTCATATGGGCTCTCGTCTTACGGGTACGACCTGCGCGTCGCCAATGAGTTCAAAATTTTTACCAACGTTAATTCGACGATTGTCGATCCGAAGAAATTTGACGAGCGATCGTTCGTGGAATTCAAGGGCTCGGCGTGCATCGTTCCACCTAATTCCTTCGCACTGGCCCGCTCGGTGGAGTATTTCAAGATTCCGCGCAACGTGCTGACCATCTGCGTGGGCAAATCCACCTACGCCCGCTGCGGGATTATCGTAAACGTAACGCCGCTCGAACCCGAGTGGGAAGGCTTTGTAACGCTCGAGATTTCCAACACCACACCGCTTCCGGCACGCGTCTACTCAAATGAGGGGCTTTGCCAGATCATCTTCCTGGAGTCGGATGAAAGTTGCGAAACTTCTTACAAAGATAAGAAGGGAAAATACCAGGCTCAGCAGGGAATCGTGCTGCCCAAGATCTAGAAGGACAGTGGTCTGCGGATGGTGCCTAGTGGTAAAGAACCCACCACCGCGTCAGTTTGGTGGAATTATGAAGCGCTTTGCTTGGATTCTCCTCTGCCTCTGCTTTCTGTTAATGGTTGCGGGCGGCGCTCGAAGCGCATGCGGGCAAGCTTCAGGGCCGCAGGCCGGACAATTTGGGCCGTCCACGGGCAAAGCACAATCTCCCCCGCCGCCTGCCACATACAGCCTTACCCAGGAACGACGTGCCAAGGCGATTGCCTATTCGCGCTCACTCTACATCCTCTATTTCGTTGGAACGCTGGTTTCAATCGGCATCAACTTGTTCCTCTTGCTAGGCGGCATCGCAGCCCGCTTCCGCGATTGGGCACGGCGCGCATCGCAGCGGCACTTTGTTCAGTGCCTCATCTTTGTGCCTCTGTTTCTGGCGGCGGCAACGTTATTGAGCCTGCCACTCGAATTTTACTCAGGATATGTGCTGGAGCACCGCTTCGGCCTCTCAACGCAGGGTTTGGTGGCGTGGTTTGGCGACTGGGGAATAAGCCTGGGGATTGGGGTGGCGCTGGGCGTCTTCGTGGTCTGGATTTTCTATTGGGTCGTGCGCCGGAGTCCGCGCCGCTGGTGGTTTTATTTCTGGCTGACCTCCATTCCGCTCGTTCTGGGTTACATCCTGATCGAACCCTACGTGATCGACCCGCTGTATTACAGGTTCACGCCGCTCGAGCAGACCCAACCCGCTCTTGTCGGGCGAATAGAAGGCATGATGAACCACGCCGGCATCAAGGTTCCACCCGAGCGCATCTTTGAGATGAACGCGAGTTCCCGCACCAAAGCCGTGGACGCTTACGTCACGGGCCTGGGCGCGAGCAAGCGCGTGGTTGTGTGGGATACAACCCTGAAGACCATGGGGCCGGATGAGCTTTTGCTGATTCTGGGCCACGAAACGGGCCACTATGTTCTTCACCACATTCCGAAGGAGTTCGCGCTCGATGAAGGTGTGGCGCTGCTTATTTTCTTCCTGGGATTCATCGCGGCCAATCGGTTGTTGGGGACCGTTGGGCCGCGCGGTGGGGTTGAGGGTGCAAGCGACATCGCCTCACTTCCTCTCATGCTCGTCGTTCTGACGCTCATGGTGTTCTTCTCGGCGCCGCTTGTGAACGCCATCTCCCGCCATTACGAGCACCAAGCGGACCAATTCGGCCTGGAAGTGGCTTATGGAGTAGTGCCAAACCCCAACGCCGCCGAGGTCGAGTCACTGCAGATCCTGGGGAACGAAGACCTGGCCGACCCTGATCCCAATCCCTTCATCCAGTTCTGGCTCTACACTCACCCGCCGCTCGAGGACCGAATCCGATTCGCTGCCTCCTACCACCCCTGGGCAGAGGGAAAACCCCTTGAGCTGCTGCCATCCCGACAATAACTTCCGTCATCAACCCACTGGCTTGTCTGGTTCGATAAACGTACCGTCTTCACAAACCAAGACTTTGACATTGTCCGATGCTGTATCTATACTCAACGATCATAAGGTTCCCCTCGTTCAATTGGATGCCGAGTCCATCGTGGGGCTTGGTTTTGCCGCCATGAACAGGAAGGTGCTGGTCGTTGACGTCGACGAGGCTTCACAGAAGCAATGCGCGCGTGTGCTTCGCGATTGCGCGTGCCAGGTATGCGCCGCGAATTCCGCCGACGAGGCCCTCGCGATGCTGGAGGGTCAGGACTTCAACGCCGTTCTGTTGGATTTCCAACTGGTCAGCCAGGCGGCACAAGACCTGCCCGCAGCCATTGGACGCGCTCAACCCGCAATCAACATCATTCTCATGCTTGATGCAATCAGTACCCCCCCTTCTCAGCATCCGATGCGTTTGCTCGGCTATCCTCTTCTTACCAAGCCGTTGAGAATCGAACATCTCACGCGGGTGCTGGATGGTTCTAAGGAGGAAGCAAGCACCGCGGCCACACCCGTCGGCGCGAAGAGCGCAGGCGTGACGGAGTTTGCCGGCCTGGTTGGCGTTTCCGAGCAGATGAAGAAAATTCACCGCCTGATCTCCAAGGTGGCGTTGCAACGGCATTCAGTGCTGATCATGGGCGAAAGCGGCACGGGAAAGGAATTGGTAGCGCGCGCAATTCACAAATCGGGTCCGTGGAGGAACGAACCCTTCGTTCCGGTCGATTGCGGATCGCTGCCGCCGGCGCTGATCGAAAGCGAGCTCTTCGGGCACGTCAAAGGGGCGTTCACGGGTGCGTCGCAGGCCCGGCAGGGTCTGCTGGCGTCGGCCCTTGCGGGCACCGTTTTCCTGGATGAAATCGGTGAGCTGCCCGTGGAGTTGCAATCGCGTCTACTGCGCGCGCTTCAGGAGCACGAGATTCGGCCAGTGGGAAGCAACACATCAGTCGGTTTCGAAGCGCGTATTGTCGCCGCCACGAATCAGGATTTGGAGGCAGCCATCAAACGCGGCGCCTTCCGCAAGGACCTGTTCTTCCGGTTGAACGTGGTGACAATCAAGATGCCCTCCCTGCGCGATCGAAAAGAGGACATCCCCGAGCTGGCCCGGCACTTTCTTGTGCGTTTAGGTGAGGAAAACACCGGGCGCCGGATCTCCGACGATGCTCTGGGGCGCTTGATGAGTTACGACTGGCCCGGCAATGTGCGCGAACTTGAAAACTGCATTCAACACGCGGTTTCACTGGGTTCGGGACCTTTCATTCAAATCCAGGATTTACCTTCCACAATGCTCTATCGCCTCGCACGCAAGTCGGCTTCCCGCGCAGAGCTGTCCACCATTCAGGCCCTTGAACAGCAAGCCATCCGGCAGGCGCTTCAGGCCATGGGTGGGGACCGCGCGCGCGCGGCGAAACTGCTCGGCATCGGCAAAACCACCATTTACCGCAAGCTGAAGGAATATGGAATTGAATTGGGCGCAGCGGAGGCGTGAGGCGATCCGGTGTTTTCGAAATGCCCCTCGCGATTTGCAATTCTTTATTCAGTCGTGCTTACAATCAGAGATGAGCGACTCGCTTCCTGGG
>JASHTY010000593.1 GCA_030040315.1 Terriglobia bacterium
ACTCCGGGCTGGTTTATCCCAGTGCTTCCCCCCATCCATGCCCATTCGAGGGTGGTAGCATTGAACTCCCAAAGGTCGTTGAGAAATCCGTATGGGTGGGCCGAAGTGGAACCGTCGCCCCCAAAGAGCCAGAAATTGCCGCTGCTATCGACCCATCCGGTCGCATTCTGTCGGCTTCCAGGAACGTTTCCGGCGGCGGGAACACCCAACGTGCCGTACACTCCGGGCTGGCTAAACGCCGTGCTGCTTCCGCCCACCCACGTCCATTCCCCCGACTGTGCATCTGCTTCCGGACACACAAATCCAACGGTCAGCAAAGCAAAACAGATTACGGGAGTGCGCAGAAGCAGACGCCGGTTCATGTCAAAATTGGGGGTTGCAAGGCGCAACGATTTCCCAAGGATTGCTTATTGGCATCACTGGCTGCGTCGCACGGTGATTTGACCGAGAATTAGTAACACCCTCGGCGACAGAGTGTCAATACCCTCTCGATTTTGGCATTGGAAAGGTACATTGTAGCCTAGGGTATTGCCGTCCAAGTCCTCTAACTGTACCCGCCGGATGTTGAGCGCGACGAGGGCTTTTCCCTCATTCCATTCCGAGATCGGCCCTGGCTGGTATGGTCGACCACGTAGCGCTCTATGGGGGCATAGGGGAGCAGGTAGGCTCAATGAGCAACTGATGGGAAAAAATACATCCCTTCCAATTCGTCTCCAAGCCTCCTCGAAAGAGACTTTTGGCCAATCGGAGGTTCCACATCGTCGCGTCGGTCAAACAGCCGTGAGTCCGCTATCAACAGGCAGGTCAACGCCAGCAACGTAACTGCTCTCGTCGCAAGCCAGAAACAGGGCCGCCGAGGCGATCTCGTCCGCCCCCCACGCGCCCAAGAGGCGTGACGGCTACGTACTCAACCTTCAGTTTTTCTACGGCTTCCTTAGAATCCACTTGGCTGTCGATGATCGGCATATCAATTGCCCCAGGGCTGATGACGTTCGTTCGGATCTTGCGGTCTTTCAATTCGCTGGTCCGTGTGCGGGCGAAAGAGCGAATTGCGGCCTTCTTAGCACTGTACGCGCTATACGATGAAATCCCTTCGGTCAATTGCAGGAAGCAGTGAGAATGATAGAGCGCCGTAGTTAGGCAGTGGCAGCGCCTTTTGAACAGTGAAATAAACGCCGCGAGTGTTAGTATCGCGCGTCTTGTCGAAATGCTCCGGCGTGTCGTCGGGATTTGCTTTCAGCTCCACGAAACCAGCATTGGCGAATACGATGTCGATTTTGCTTTTTTTAGCTAAGACCTCTTGATAGAGGCGGTCGAGACCCCCAGCTTGGAGATGTCATTGAATGTCTCAGTGACGTTTCTCGCAATATCTGCGACTGCTTTGTCCATTTTCGTCTGCCGACGCCTCGTGATAAGTACGTACGCACCTTCTTCCACAAACCGCTTAGCTGTGGCAAGCCCGATGCCAGTGCTGCCTCCCGTGATCACTGCTACTTTTCCTCAAGCCTTTTCGCCATGACTCCCCCCGTCTCCGATTACGTGGATCATTGGGAACAGTGCGGCTTACTTCCGTTGCTTACTGTCTGTTGTATTCGAATTTCTCGACCTGCTAAACGCCGAGTGGTTCTTGCAAATGCGAGGGCCCGCGGCACCGCCGAGGTGGCTCAAGAGCTTCAATCAGGATAGATGGAGCCCAGAGGTCCCACACTGGCATTCGTCCTATTGCGAGCCGCAATGATGGTGGCGCCTATATCCTGCCGGACGGTTCGTTTGTAACTGTTTGCATCTGGGCTGGGGGCAGCAAGGTGTCGCGGTCCTCGGTGAGGTTTGGCACGCAGCAGGTTAAACCCGCCATCGCAAGAAACGGGCAACCAGCGGCTTCAGACTTCATGACCTGCGACCTTTGCTTTCTCAGCTGCGCGCGCTGCTAGCCCGTTTGGATTTCACGAGATCGGCAGACGGCGCTCCTTCGAGCGAGAGTCCATAACCAACTTCCCGCACGATGCTGTTCCTAAGTCTGGCGCGTCTGCCAATTCCGCCACTTTGGCTCTGCGATTAATATATCGCAGAGGATTTCGCTCACGCCCGCGCCGGAAAAATCTCGTCCCTCTCTGGGAAACTGCTGCTACATTACTTGCCTGATGAGGCCAGCTTTCAAGACCCTGGCGATGCTCCTGACCATCTTCGGTGTCCTGCTTGCAATACATGGGCCGCTGCTCGGCCTGACCTACTATTGGGATGAGGTGGGATATTACATTCCCGCCGCGCGGGATTTCTACCACTCATGGCTGCTGATTCCCACCAGCACTCGTCCGGAAGGGCACACGCCGCTCGTCATGATCTACCTCGGCGGTGTGTGGCATCTTATCAATTATTCGGCATGGGCCACACGCGCCGCCATGGCGTTGATCGCAGCGGCGACAGTCACCACGCTCTACTCGTTGGGGCGTCGGGTGAGCAATCGTGAAGTGGCCGCCTGGAGCGCGCTGCTGCTGGCAATTTCGCCAGTATTCTTCGCGCAAAGCACTCTCGCCCATCTCGATCTCGCCGCCGGGCTTTTCACCACCATGGCGATTCTATTTCTGCTGGAGGACCAAGAATGGCTTTTCGCCCTGACTGCATCGCTTGCGATACTCAGCAAGGAAACCGCGGTAATCATGCTGCCCGTTGTGTGGGTCTTCGTCGCGGTGAAACGACGGCGCAGAGACTCTGCGCGGCGGCGTTATGAACTCTCAGCTCTCGCGGCAATTGCCGTGCCGCTGCTGCCGCTTGCCGCTTGGACGCTTTACTACCATCATGTGACCGGCTACTGGACTGGTAACGCCTCCTACCTGACATACAACCTGCACTCCACACTTTCTCCCGCGCATTCATTGCTCAGTCTGTTGAGGCGTGTTTACGAACTCCTGCTCGGCGGATTCGATTGGCTGCTTACCGCGAGCGCTTTAGCGGGAATGTGGTGGAAACGCAGGGAAGGACGAAATTCGAAACTCGAAATTCGAAATTCGCTGGCAACCAGCAGTTCCGAATGTCGCGCTTCGGATTTCGCGCTCCTCGCCGCCGGCCTGATCGTTACCTATCTGCTCTTCCTGAGCATGGTGGGCGGTGCAATTCTTCCGCGCTATCTTCTTCCCATCTGGCCAGTGTATTACCTGCTGGCGGTAATCTGGGTAATGCAATTGCCGCGTGTGCCGGCTCGTTTAATCTTGACGACGGCCACGGCGTGCTTCATTTGGGCGTGGTTCATGAATCCGCCTTACCCATTTCCGTACGAGGATAATCTGGCGTATGCGGACTTCATCCGGCTTCACCAACAGGCGGCCCGGTATTTGGAGGCGCAGCCCGGGCTACCGCGCATTCTTACTGCGTGGCCGGCCACGAACGAACTGACCCGGACAGACCTTGGGTATGTTCAGAAGCCGCTCACGGTCGTGGCGATTGAGGGGTTCGCGCCGCGGGATTTCGCAGATGTGCCCGCGAATTCGTTCGACCTGCTCTATCTTTATTCGCGCAGGTGGGAGCCGAAGGGAGCATGGGCCGCCCGAATCCGGGCCTGGCTGAACGTCGAGGCAAAATATTTCGACTACCACCCCCAGGAGGATTCACAATCCCTCGTGGCCAGTTACCACCTCAGGCTACTCCGCCAGTTCGAGCTTCGGGGACAGTGGGTGAAGATATACACCCATTGACGCTCATAATTTTAAAAAGCAGTCCCCTGAATAGTACGCCGGTACTATTCCTCATGGCTCTGCGATTGTTGACAACACTTGACCCTGTGCTATACTCGAAATGTTCGAGTCTTGGGAGGCTCGGACGCCTGCCGGATGGGACTCGGGCTTTTCATCATGATATCGGAATCGCAGCGGTTACCCTGCCGTCAGCCTTTCACCTTCTAATTAGCCGTTGAGGCGCCGTGGAAGCAGCAACCTGCAAAAAGGAAATGGTCATTGAGATTCCCGTTGACGTCGTGCAACGGGAGGCCGAATCGGTTGCCGGGCAATTCGCCAAGCGCGCGCGCATCCCGGGCTTTCGCCCCGGTCACGCTCCGCCTTCTATCGTGCGCCGCCATTTCCGCGACGACATCCGCAGTGAAGTTGCGCAGGCCCTGATTCCACGCTTTTTTCAAACGAAGGTAAAGGACCAGAAGTGGGAGATCGTCGGCCAGCCGCGCTTTGAGGACCTGAAATTTGAGGACGACCAGCCGCTGACCTGCAAGGCGACCTTCGAGATCTATCCGGACTTCGAGCTGAAGTCGTACAAGGACCTGGAAGTGGATGAGACGCCTGCCGAAGTAACCGATGCCGACGTTGACAAAGCCGTGGAAGAGTTGCGCGAGGCCGCGGCAACATTCGAAGTGGTTACGGACCGGCCGGCCATCGACGACGATCAGGTGACGGTAAGTTATCGCGGTCAGGACACGGCCTCGCCCTCAAGTCAGCCCACGGAGGCGAAAGAAGCGGTAATTCTCGTGGGCGGCAAGCAAACCGTCGAGGCGTTCACGGAAAACCTGCGGGGCGCCAGGACGGGAGAGGTGAAGGAATTCCCGGTCACCTACCCCGCGGATTACCCTCAAAAGCAACTTGCGGGCAAGACTTACAGTTACCGGGTGGATGTCCAAAGCATCAAAAAGAAGGTGGTGCCTGCTGGTGACGACGAACTGGCCAAGTCGGTCAGTGAGTTTTCAACCTTGCAGGAGCTGCGCGCCAAGCTGCGTCACGATTTAACGGAAAACGCGAAACGGCAGGCTGAATTGGCCACCAAGCAGAAGCTGGCGGAAAAACTTCTGGAAGCTCACACCTTCCCCGTCCCCCAGATGCTCGTAGAAGCCCAGATGGACCGGAAGATTGAGCGGACCCTGGGGCAATTGCTGGCGCAGGGCATCGATCCGCGCGAGACGCAGGTGGATTGGAGAAAGATCCGCGAGGATTCGAGGCCGGAAGCTGAGAAGGAAGTGCGCACGGCCCTACTGCTGAACCGAGTGGCCGAATCTGAAAAGATTGAACTGACGGAAGAGGAAGTGGACGACGTCATCCGCGAAATGGCGAAGGAGCGCCACATCACCGCGGCGGAATTGAAGACACGCTTGACACGCGACGGAAAGCTGGATACTCTGAGATATACTCGCCGAAACCAAAAAGCGCTGGACTTCATTTACCGCAACGCGAAAATCAATCGGAAAAGTGCGTGATTTGCCGGAGCGATGGAACTGAGCCCGCGATAAAGAGCATGACCAATCAGCCGAACATGACGCTCATCCCCATGGTGGTGGAACAGACCAACCGTGGCGAGCGCGCCTATGACATTTATTCGCGCCTTCTGCGCGACAACATCATATTTATCGGCACGCCGATTGACGATAATGTTGCCAACCTGGTGACCGCGCAACTGCTGTTTCTGGAAGCCGAGGACCCAGAGAAGGACGTATCTCTTTACATCAACTCTCCGGGAGGCGTGGTGACGGCGGGTATGGCAATATACGACACCATGCAGTTTATTCGCCCGGATGTCGCCACCATCTGCATCGGCCAGGCCGCCAGCATTGCCGCTCTGCTGCTTGCCGCGGGCACGCCCAACAAGCGTTATGCCCTGCCCAATGCCCGTGTCCTGATTCACCAGCCTACCATTGGCGGACTTTCGGGTCAGGCGACCGATATCGACATTCACGCCCGCGAAATTCTGCGCATTCGCGCCAGCCTCAACGAAATCATGGGAAAGCATACGAATCAGCCGATTGAGAAGATCGAGCGAGACGTGGAACGTGATTTCTGGATGAGCGCCCAGCAAGCCCATGAATACGGCATCATCGATGAAATCATTTACAAGCATAAGTAGACCACGGAGATGAACTTGAAACGCCCTGGTACCGAGGATTTGCTCCACTGCTCCTTCTGCCAGAAGCCGCAGGACGCCGTCGCAAAATTAATCTCTTCGCCCGGCGACCATGCGCGTGCGTACATTTGCGACGAATGCGTGGCCGTGTGCAACGGCATTCTGGAGGAAGACCGCGGCGACCGCATGCCCGCGGCGCAGGCCAAGCTGCCGCGCCCGGCGGAGATCAAGACCTTCCTCGACCAGTATGTGGTGGGGCAGGATAAAGCCAAGAAGAAGCTCGCCGTTGCCGTGTACAATCACTACAAGCGCCATATCCTGACGCGCATTCGCAGCGATGTGGAACTGACGAAGTCGAACATCCTGCTGATCGGGCCGACGGGCACGGGCAAAACGCTCTTGGCCCAGACCCTGGCGCGCGTGCTGGAAGTACCCTTCGCGATTGCCGACGCCACGACCCTCACCGAAGCCGGATACGTCGGCGAGGATGTCGAAAACATCATCCTGAAACTCCTGCAAAACGCCGCGGGCGACGTGCAACGCGCCCAACAGGGTATTATCTACATCGACGAGATCGACAAGATCGCGAAGAAAGACGAAAACCCCTCCATTACCCGCGACGTTTCCGGTGAAGGAGTGCAGCAGGCGCTGCTAAAAATTCTGGAGGGCACGCTGGCCAACGTTCCGCCCCAGGGCGGACGCAAGCACCCCCATCAGGAATGCACTCCCGTGGACACCACGAACATTCTGTTCATCTGTGGCGGGGCGTTTGTGGGGCTCGAAAAGGTCATTGAGCACCGCACGGGCAAGAAAGCCATGGGGTTTCATTCCGAAGCCTCAGCGGGACCGTCCACATCGACCCGCCGCGACATCGCAATCCTCGAGCAGGTGCAGCCGACGGACTTGATCCGCTATGGACTAATTCCGGAATTTGTGGGCCGCCTGCCGGTGGTGAGCGTGCTCAGCGATCTTGACCAGCAGGCGCTTATTCAGATTCTGACCCAGCCCCGGAACGCGCTCATTCGGCAATATCAGCGGCTCTTTGAATTTGAAAACGTCAAATTACGTTTCACCGAGGGAAGTCTGGGAGTGATTGCCTCCCAGGCACTCGAGAGGAAGGTTGGAGCACGCGGACTGCGTATGATTCTCGAAGACCTCATGCTCGATTTAATGTATCACCTGCCCAGTCAGCGCAAAATCCGCGAGTTCGTCGTAACCGAAGAGATGGTGAGGAGTCACGAAATCAACTTCGGCTCCACTTTCCTGGAAAAGGCAGGTTAAGGGACCCCCTATGTTTACCGGCCGCGAAAAGAACGACACACGCATGTTGCCGATGATGCCCATCCGCGACGTGGTAATTTTCCCCCACATGATGACGCCTTTTGTTGTGGGGCGTGAGACATCCATTCGGGCGCTGGACGAAGCTCTGGCGGCCGACAAGAAGATCTTTCTGGCCACGCAGCACGATGCCTCTGTGGATGAGCCCAAGCCCAATGAGATTTACCAGGTGGGAACCATCGCCAGCATTATCCAAAGCCTGAAGCTGCCCGACGGCAACATCAAGGTTCTGGTGGAAGGCGTAGAGCGCGGCAAAATTCTCAAGCTCTCGAATGAAGAGGGCCACTTCCGCGTCAGCGTGCAGACCAAGCAGTTCCGCCCGGTCACCACTCCCAGCCTTGAGCAGTTGGTGCAGCGCGCC
Organism: Terriglobia bacterium; assembly: GCA_030040315.1. Taxonomy (GTDB): domain Bacteria; phylum Acidobacteriota; class Terriglobia; order UBA7540; family UBA7540; genus Bog-366. The sequence goes on from JASHTY010000593.1 coordinate 7,529, forward strand.
ACCACGCTGTTCGAACAATACGTCAAGCTGTCGCAGAGCCTGAACTACGAAACCATGATGTCGGCGGTGAAGGTGGATGAAATCGGCAAATTCACGGACACCATCGCCGCCAATCTGAACGTGAGCATCGAGGAGAAGCAGGAACTGCTGGAGATCTTCGACCCGGTTGACCGCCTGACTCGCCTTGCCGACATTTTGGAGATCGAAATCGAGAAGCTCAACGTGGACCGCACCATTCAGGGCCGCGTGAAGCGCCAGATGGAGCGCGCCCAGCGCGAGTACTACCTGAACGAAAAGATCAAGGCCATTCAGAAGGAGCTGGGCCGGAACGAAAAGAGCGAAATCGACGAACTCAAGAAAAAGATCGAAGCCGCCGGCATGACCAAGGACGCGCTCGACCACGCCATGGCGGAGCTGAAGCGCCTGGAGATGATGCCGCCCATGTCCGCGGAATCTACCGTCTCACGCAGCTACCTGGATTGGCTGCTGGCGGTGCCCTGGAAGAAGAAATCCAAGGAAATTCGCGACATCACGCGCGCCCAGCAGGTGCTGGAAGAAGACCACTACGGGCTCGAGAAGATCAAGGAACGCATCCTGGAGTTCCTGGCGGTCCGCCAACTGGTCAAGAATCCGCGGGGGTCAATACTCTGCTTTGTGGGTCCGCCGGGAGTGGGCAAGACATCGCTCGGCAGGTCCGTAGCGCGTGCGACAGGGCGCAAGTTTGTCCGGCTCTCGCTCGGAGGCGTTCGCGATGAAGCGGAAATCCGCGGCCATCGCCGGACCTACATTGGGGCGCTGCCCGGGCAGATCATTCAGATGATGAAGAAGGCCGGCACGGTGAACCCCGTCTTCCTGCTTGACGAAGTGGATAAGATGAGCATGGATTTCCGCGGCGATCCTTCCGCCGCTCTGCTGGAAGTTCTCGATCCGGAACAGAACAGCACGTTCATGGATCACTACCTGGATGTGGAGTTCGACCTGTCGAAGGTCTTTTTCATCACCACTGCAAACGTCGTGCACACCATCCCGCAGCCGCTTCAGGATCGCATGGAGATCCTGCGCCTGGAAGGTTACACAGAACCCGAGAAGCTGGAGATCGCAAAACGTTTCCTGGTAAAGAAGCAGCGGGAGGCCGCGGGATTGAAGGCTGAGAACCTGACATTGACTGACGATGGGATCGTGCACATCATCCGCCATTACACACGCGAGGCGGGTGTGCGCAACCTGGAGCGCGAAATTGCCAATGTCAGCCGCAAAGTGGCGCGCAAGGTAGTGAAGGAAGGCCGCGACTTCAAGGTAACCGTTGGTCCCGACGATTTGAAAGAGTATCTGGGCGTCATTAAGTTTCGTGACACCAAGACCGAAGAGAAGAATGAGGTGGGCTTGGCCACCGGTTTGGCTTGGACGGAAGTGGGCGGGCAGATTCTGAACATCGAAGCCACGTTGATGCAGGGCAAGGGCAAATTGCTCCTGACCGGCAAGCTGGGCGACGTGATGCAGGAGTCGGCCCAGGCCGCCATGAGCTACGTCCGCTCGCGTGCCGCCATGCTGGGGCTCGACCCGGATTTTTACCGCCGCCTTGACGTTCACCTGCACATCCCCGAAGGCGCCATCCCCAAGGACGGACCTTCGGCAGGGATCACGCTGGCGACGGCATTGGTCAGCGCGCTCACCAAGATTGCGGTGCGTCGCGATGTGGCCATGACCGGTGAAATCACCCTGCGCGGAAAGGTGCTGCCCATCGGCGGAGTGAAGGAAAAGCTGTTGGCGGCCCATCGCGCCGGCAACCGCACGGTCATTCTCCCGCGCGACAATGAAAAGGATCTGGCCGATATTCCCGTAAACATCCAGCAGGAGCTAACCATTCGTTTTGTGGACACCATGGACGATGTGTTTGAGGTTGCGCTGGATGGAAAGCTCGAATCCCGGCCTATTCTCGTTCCGGGCGAGGTAACGCCACCAGCCATGGAAACTCCTTCAGCAGATTTGGGCCGGGAACCCATGACCAACTGACTGAAATCTAATGATCAGGGCAATTTGACGGAGGATTTGGAAACCATTCGAGGCACGGTTGCATCACAAGGCTGAGGTTCAAGTTCAACGTGCTTTGTGGAAGGCGGCCTGTTTACAACCTCTCTCCATCTGGCCCGCAAATTTTTGCAACTGCTTACGACGCTTCTTGCCGCACTTGGTAAGACTGCCGGGTCATCTCGAGTAATCCTTCACTTTTGGATTTTGAAGCTGCGAGCGGCCTGACAAGGGGACTCAAACCGTTAATCGGAACCACCCTTCGACCGATAATTTCACAGAAACAGAGAGAAAAGTTATGCCAGCAAAGAAACAAGACGTAAAGGTAGACGAAGTTCAGGAAGAAAAAATTGAGGAGCTGAAAGAGGGCGAAGTCCTCGACATCGGCAAGCTCAAGGAGATGAACATCACCACCTTGACCCAGGTCGCCAAAGACCTTGCGGTGGTGGGGGCCACGGGCCTGCGCAAGCAGGAGCTGATCTTCAAGATCCTCCAGGCGCAGACCGAAAAGAACGGCCTGATCTTCTCCGAGGGTGTGCTCGAGTGCCTGCCCGACGGATTCGGATTCCTCCGCGCACCGGACTACAACTATCTGCCCGGCCCGGATGACATCTACGTGTCGCCGTCGCAAATCCGCAAATTCGATCTGCGCACGGGCGACACGATATCCGGCCAGATTCGCCCGCCCAAGGAAGGCGAACGCTACTTCGCGCTCATCAAGGTTGAGGCCATCAACTTTGAGCCGCCCGATGAGTCGCGCAACAAGATCTTTTTTGACAATCTCACTCCCCTTTACCCGCAGGAGCGCATTCACCTGGAAACCGTGAAGGACAACATTTCAGCCCGAGTGCTCGACCTGCTCACGCCGGTGGGCAAAGGCCAGCGCGGCCTGATTGTGTCGCCGCCGCGCACCGGCAAGACCATGCTTTTGCAATGCCTGGCCAACTCCGTGACCAATAACCACCCGGAGATCACCCTCATCGTGCTGCTCATCGACGAGCGGCCGGAAGAAGTCACGGACATGCAGCGCACCGTGAAGGGCGAAGTGATCAGTTCGACTTTTGACGAGCCCGCCGCCCGTCACGTGCAGGTGGCGGAAATGGTGCTCGAAAAGGCCAAGCGTCTGGTGGAGCACAAGCGCGACGTGGTGATTCTGCTCGATTCCATTACGCGTCTCGCGCGCGCTTACAACACCGTGGTTCCGCCCTCCGGCAAAGTGCTTTCCGGCGGCGTTGATTCCAACGCCTTGCAGCGCCCCAAGCGCTTTTTCGGCGCGGCCCGGAATATTGAAGAAGGCGGCAGCCTGACCATCATTGCCACGGCCCTCATCGACACCGGCAGCCGAATGGACGACGTTATCTTTGAAGAATTCAAAGGCACGGGCAACATGGAAGTTCATCTGGACCGCAAGCTGGTGGACAAGCGCGTTTTCCCCGCCATCGACTTGAACAAATCCGGCACGCGCAAGGAAGAACTGCTGGTGCCCCGCGACGAATTGAACCGCATCTGGATTCTGCGCAAGGTTCTGAACCCGCTCTCGCCCGTGGAATCGATGGAACTGATCATCGACAAGCTGGCGAAGAGCAAGTCCAACCAGGAATTCCTTTCCTCCATGAGCAACGGCGGCGGCCCCGGCGGCCCGCGGTAGGGCGTGGGGCGTTCTCCTGGCACTGAGATTTGAATTCTGTAGCGCGGGTGTCCCCACCCGCGCCTTTGCAATTCACCGATGGGTCGCGGGTGAGGACACCCGCGCAACAATTTCGGAACGCTGCCCTGCCATCCCCAAATTTCAAATTGAGACGCTACCCCATTTTCCTTATCCAAAGCATTCCGCATTGCCCGTGAGATAATAGTGTTTTGGGGCATCGGTGCCAGCCAATCCCAATTCGAGTGACGTATCACCGTCGATGCGTGGAGCGAGCTTAAAGCCTGAGGGCGCCCCGCGTGGTAGTCAGCTACCCCTGGTTCTCGTCGTCGCGTTCGGCGGGCTTCTGGCCTTGATGGTGTTCGCGGGAGCGGAGGCGCTGGTTCTCGCCCGCCAGTTGCACGCCCAGGAGGAGCAGATCCGGCAAACCTATCTGGCCCACACACAACCGCTCCTCGTCTTGTCATCTTCCATCCATATTTACAACGATCGCTTGCAGGAATACCTGATAAGTGACGACCCTCAGGCCGACGGAGTGACGGCCGGAGAGTTCTCGCAACTGACGAAGGAAATTGATTCCGACCTAAAGACTTATCCGCAGACCGATCAGCCGGAGGAGCGGGCGCTCGTCGAGAGCCTGCGCCAGTTGTTCGCCGAGCAGCAGGAAATTGTGAATCCGGTTCTGGCATGGAGCCGCGACGAGAAGCGCCGGCAAGCGCAGCAATTCCTGCACGAACAGGTTCTTCCACAGCGCGAGCGCATCCATGAAGCATCAGAAAAAATCGTCCTCTGGGACAGCGAGCAGCTTGGTGTGGCGGACCGCGAGATGTTCTCGAGCTTCACCCGCCTGCAGGCGCGGCAGACCCGTTTGCTCGGTCTGGCTCTGGCGGCGGGTTTTGCCTTGTCGCTCGCCAGCGCGGTTTACCTTCTGCGTCTTGAGCGCGAAGGGCGACGGCGATACATGGAAGTCGCCGGCAGCAAGGCGGAGCTCGCAGCTTTGTCTGCGCGCCTGGTGGATGCCCAGGAAAACGAGCGCCGCTCGATCTCGCGCGAGCTTCACGATGAGGTCGGGCAGTCGCTGGGGGCGCTGCTCGTAGAGGTCAGCCGTCTGAAATCGGCTGTTCCCGCAGCGGCCCCGCCCATCCAGGAGCACGCCGACAGGATCAAATCCATGGCGGAGACTGCGGTCCAGACCGTCCGCAATATCGCCCTCCTGCTCCGTCCCTCCATGCTCGACGATCTCGGCCTGATCGCAGCGCTGGAATGGCAGGGGCGCGAGATTTCGCGTCGCGGCGAGATGGAAGTGGAAGTGCAATCGTCAGAGGCTTCCGAGAAACTCCCGGATGAATACAAGACTTGCATCTACCGGCTTGTGCAGGAAGCATTGAACAATGCCGCGCGACACAGTTCGGCCAAAAATGCCCGTGTCACCATCGGGCAGACTCGGGAAAAAATCGCCGTCACCATCCGCGATGACGGCCGTGGCTTCGACCCGAACAGGATCCGTGGCCTGGGAATCCTGGGAATGGATGAGCGCGTGCGGCGCCTGGGCGGAACATTTACGCTCGACTCAAAGCCCGGCGGCGGCACGACGATTCGGGCGGAATTTCCACTCCCCAACTCTCACCAGGAACGCCTATGAAATCCATTCGAGTCCTGCTTGCGGACGACCACAAGCTGATGCGTGGCGGGTTGCGCCTGGTGGTGGACAAGGAGCCAGATATGACCGTGGCAGGGGAAGCCGATGATGGGCGACAGGCAGTCGAGATGGCCAAATCCCTCAAGCCCGACGTGGTGGTG
>JASHTY010000078.1 GCA_030040315.1 Terriglobia bacterium
GAATATCCGCATCGATCGGGAGTGAAGCCAAGGTCAGTACAGGGTAGCCGATTTTTTGGAACTCTTCCATGATTTCGTGGTTGATGCCCGGATCGTTGTGATAGGGACGGCCAAGCATGACGATTCCTATGCGGTCTTCCGCCTCAAGGCGTTTTAGAATCTCGCGGCCCTGGGCGCGCAGCACCTTGTCCTCAAACTCTTCCTGGGCTTTCAGGCCCGCCTGGACCGCGCGGGCATTCTCTTCCCAGGAGAGGCCGAGAATATCCACGAACTGGTCGTACATCTGCTTGGTGAGCAGCGACGGATTGCCCGGATTCACGAAGGTGTCAAGGAAAAGCAGCTTGCTTTCCTTGAAAATGTCCCCTTCTTTGGTGAATGCGGCCTTTACGGCTTCGGGCGTCGTCGCCACGGTCGGGCAGGAACGATGAGCTTGCGCATAGTTCATGTCGCTCGGCAAGTCGTCGATCATGGGGCAGAAGATCATGTCGAGCGGCTTCTTCTTGTGGTGCACGTAAAGCATGTTGTGCACGTGCGGGATGCCGACTTTCGAGGGGAAGCACGGGTCAATGGCCCCGCGCTTGGCGCCCTCTTTGTAAAGCTGTTCGCTGGTGTAGTCGGAGTAAATCAGATTCTCCGCGGGAATCCCCAGCGCTTCGAAATACGCGCTGAAAATCGGGTTCACCGTGTACATATTGAGAATGCGCGGAATGCCGATGCGCAGGCTGGCGCGCTTCTTCATTAACTCTGCCCGCTTTTTCTGTTTGGCGGTCAACGCGTATTTGGGCAGCGGGTCCGCGACCGACGGCGGAGCGTAGGACTTGAACACCGCCTTGGCTGCCACCTCCACCATGTTCGGGTTTTCCTTCTTAGCGGCGTCCAGGCCTTTCTTGATTTCGCGCATGTCGGCCACATCTTCCACCAGGCCCTTTTCGCAACTGTTGCCGACGATCAGGCGCTTGATGCCGGGAAGTATGGGAATCTTCGACTTCTTCCACGATTCATCGGAGCCCGCAATGTTCACGTCAATAAAGGTGCGCATGCACTTGTTCTTGCAGAAGTAGCAGCGCGTGTTCTCATTGCGGTGAGTGATATAGCTGATCTTCTCGACCGCTTCAAATCCGATAAAACTGGTGCGGTGGCCGTTGTTGTAAAGGCGGCGGGCTTCGATGGCCGCGCCGATGGCGCCCGCTTCTCCGCAGTGCTCGTGGACGATTACATTGGGCTTGGCGCCCTTGTCCTTAAAGCGGGACTCGATGAAGTCCACCTGGGACTTCACGGCGGCAAGGTTGTGCTGAGTTCCCCCTTGCAGCACAAACGTATTACCCAGCGACGCCAGGTTAGGAATCTGAGAAACGTACAACCAGATGTTTTTGGGCAACACGTTGGCCAATCCGGCCATGATTTCTTCGGGCTTCCACCCCTGGCGTTGGAAATCCACGATGTCAGACTGCATAAATACCGCGCAGCCGTAGCCGAACATGGGCATCGCTTTTGCACTGAAGGCGAGATCGGCGTACTTCATCACATCGTGCCCGAAACCCACGCAGGTGGATTGCAGGAAATATCCGTTGCCGGCCGAGCACTGGGTGTTCAGTTTAAAATCCTTCACGCGCCCGTCCTGGAGAATGATGAGCTTGATGTCCTGGCCGCCCACGTCGCAGATCACGTCGGCATCGGGATAGAAGTGCAGCGCCGCCTGTGTGTGCGCGACAGTTTCCACCAGCGCCACGTCAGCGTTCAATACGTCTTTGAGAATGTCTTTAGCATAACCCGTCGAGCCGACGCCCAGAAGCTCCACCGTCGCCCCCTGGGATTCCACCTGCTTCTTGAGGTTGGCGAACATCTCCATGGTGTCTTCCAGGGGATTACCCTTGGAAAGTTGGTAGCACTTCACCATGACTTCGCCTTCCTGGCTTACCAGAACGGCTTTGGTGGAAGTTGAGCCGCCGTCAATTCCCATGAATGCCTGAACGTGCTGGCGGGGCTGAAAAGTGTGTGGCACAAACTTATGCGATTTGTAGCGGTCTTTGAATGCGGAGAGTTCGTCCTCCGTCTTGTACAATCCGCTTCCACCCTTTTTCTGTTTCTCTTCCAGGCGGCCTACGTTGATATACCACTCGAGCTTTTCGCAGCCCTTGTAGATGCCGATGTTCGCATCTTCGTCGAGGGCAAAGCGCACGCAGCCGAGCGCCGCAAAATATTGAGCGTTGTCAGGAACCTTGATAAGATCCTTGGGGTCCTTGCCCTCAGGCAGCGGGAAATTTCGCTCTTCCCAAACCTTGGGGATGTTGAATTTCCAGCAATCCTGCATGCCTTTGATGTAGGTATTGGGGCCACCGAGCAGGAGAACGGTGGGGCGCAACGTGTTGCCGCGCGTCAATACGGCCAGATTCTGCTGAATAATCGCTTCAAACAGCGAAGCCATCAGTTCGGCCGGCGGCACGCCGCTCTTCTGCAGGCCGTTGATGTCTGTTTCCGCGAACACGCCGCACTTTCCTGCCACGGGATGCAGCTTCAGGCCCAAATAGCCCATTTTGCACAAATCTTCGGCGGGAATCCGTAGCTTGGCATTGATCTTGTCGATTACAGCGCCCGTCCCGCCCGCACACTTGTCGTTCATGGAGGGAATTTTCTTTTTACGCCCGGTCTCTGGGTCCTCTTTGAAGATAATGATCTTGGCGTCCTGACCGCCGAGTTCCACCACCGAACCGCATTCCGGGTAGAGTTTTTCGACCGCCAGCGAAACCGCGTTCACTTCCTGCACGAACTTGGCGCCGATGTGGCTGCCCACGGGGCCGCCGCCGCTGCCCGTCACGAAGACGCGGCTTTCCCCGGCCTTGATGCCGGTGTCAGCTTCCATGCGCTTCAGGAATTCCAGACACTTCTCCGGCTGCTTGGTGTCGTGCCGCTGGTAGTCGCTCCAGAGAATCTGGTCGGTAAGAGCATCCACCACGACAGATTTGACCGTGGTCGAGCCGACATCTAAGCCGACGATCAAGTTCTTGGGATCTGCTTCAGGCATCACGATGCTCCTTCAGCGATTCAGGATTGGCCGGAGTTGCGCCGGCTTACAAAACTTCTATGCACCCGCATTCTTCGTGAACTTTGAGAAAACAGCCTTGGCGCGGCGTTCCATTTCCTCGCGCGGCACATCTTCCACGTGCGAGCCGAGGGCCCATGTAAATCCGAACGGGTCCTGAAGATGACCGTACCGGTCGCCCCAGAATTGATTGTCGAGTGGCATGGTCACTTGGGCACCCGCCGCCACGGCTTGATTCCAGAGGGCATCCACGTCATCGACGTAAATATTGAGAATGATCGGGCTGCCTTTCAACGTAGCAGCAGACGGTGTGCCTCCCCATTCATCGGCAAGCATCAGTTTGGAGTCGCCGATTCTCAGAGTGGCGTGCATGACCTTGCCATCCGGCATCTTATGGACGAACAGCAGCTCAGCGCCAAATGCCTTTTGGTAAAACTGAATCGCCTGTTCGGCGCCTTTAATTGAAAGGTGTGCGGTAATCGTGTGGTCTCCCTCGGGGAGGCCTTTGGGTCTTTCTGCCATACTGAGTTCCCTTCTTAAACCGCCACCATCTCGCGGCTTTCCGCCTTCATGCGCTGAGCGGCGTGCAGCACAAAGTTCGCCGCGACGCCCACCACACCCTTCTTGTGCCCATATTTGTACATTGCCTGCTGCATTTCGGGATGCTCCTGAACAAAGGCGCGAACGTCTTCAAGCGTGGTGCCCGCTTCATCCAGCACGCGCTTGATTTCGTTCTTGGCGCGAACCTTCGCCTCGCCCAGGGCCATTTGCACTCGGCTATGAGCGTTCACATCGCCCTCGCCGGAGGTTTCAACCGGAATGAAGATCATGTCCTTGTACGTTGAAACGACGGCCGATTGCGCACCGTCCGATTGCGTGGAAGGCATGCAGCCGAAGGGCTTCAGGCTGAGCACCATGTGGGCCAGGTCTTTGTTGGAGTAATAGATGTTCTTGGCAACTTCCAGATGGCCTTCGCCACCGCCGGCGCGGGAATTGTAGAAAGGATGGCCGAGGCGCTGCAGCTCATACTGATCGGTCAAGTGGTGTGCGATGCCACCCAAAGCATCGATCAGGCGATGATACTCGCGCTTAAAAATCACTTCCGCCACGCTCAGTTTGGCCAGCCGCTGCTGGGTATTCATGTGGCTTCCGAAAATCTGCTTCAGATTCCATTTGGGAACGTTCTTCTTGATCAAATCCAGGCCGCGCTGATCGCGAATCTGCTGCTTGGCCTGGTGAATCATGTACATGATCCAAGTGCCGATGGGCTCCACCAGAACCTGCGCGCCTTCTTTTTCGAGGAACCGGAACATGTTGAAGTTCCCGTCACCTTCGGTGGTCTGAGCCCAGAATTCGCCGGTAATTTTCACGATGGGCTTTACGCGTGTCCGGTCGATAGGAATGGCATTAAACCGATTGCGCACTTCATGAAGCGCCGCTGTATAGTCATCGCCGTAGAGCTGATTCAGGAATTTGCCGAGATATTCCGCCGTTCCGGCGAAATTAGTCTTGCCGATAATTGACGCAAGCTTTCCTTCCAGCGTCCAGGGCTGCTTCCGGCGCATCACTTCCTGCAGCAAATCCATGCACTCGTCCAGCACGCGATCCGTTTCACCGGCGTTCACTTCAAACGGCCGAATCTGGTAGGCGACGTCGTTGATGACGTCACCGATGTTCATGGCGTTCAGGATGTTCAGGAAGAAATCGAGGTTCATCTCCAGGCCCGCTTCCGCTTCTGCCTGATTTAAGCCACCCGATTGCTGGAACAGGAGCACCCGGAAACCGTCGAAACCGGCGTTGCGCAATGCCAGGCGATATTCGGCCTCGTACATCCCGAACCGGCAGGGGCCGCAGGCGCCGGCGGTAAAGAAGACGTAGCGGTCGATGATCTCCTGCTTGCTCAGACCTTTTTCTTCGAGAGTCTGGCAAAACTGCACGAGGTTGCCCACGGTGAAGTACGTCGGGTTGCACTGGCCGTTGTTGCCATATTCCTTGCCAAGCTGGAATGCCCGCTTGTTGGGCACGGGCACCGCTTCGCACTTGTATCCAAGGCCCTCCAGTGCGCCGTGAATTAACTTTTCATGCTTCCAGGTCAGGCCGCCGAACAGAATGGTAGTCTTGTCGCGCTGCGACTTGGTGAAGGGGTGCTCGATGGGCTTGTGGAATTGCTGAGTGCCCCGCCTTTCAAGGCCCGCCTCTTTTTCCAGGCGCTGCCTTTCGTCTTCGAGCTTCTGGCGGATCAATTCTTCCTTTGACATGATCTGAACCAGGCTCCCATTTCCGGGATGCATTGCTGGAGAAGAACTCATGCGTCACCTCGTCTGATTTGTGTAGAGCCTAACGGCCGCCAGGTCCCAGGCAACAACCAGCGGGCTCCGGTTGCCGTTCAAAAACACCACTCCCCGCTTCACTCCGGCGGCATACACTCCTCCGCCCAACCTGAGGTCGTAAATTGACCGGCTTTTATCTATTCCCAGGATCGCCCCACGCTAGAATTCACCCCGAACACCTAGGGTGGTGATGCCTTCAGCGAACCGCTCAGTATAATGTTATTAGCGGGGGGTGAATGTAAATTTCATTACAGTGAACGGGGATTTTCCCCAGTTCAAGTGATTCGTGGCTCAGTCGAAGGGTAACTTCTGATTATTCAAATTGTTAGCGCAGTTTTTGGCCCTGCTGGTCGGATTAAACAAAGGCCGGCCTGCGGCGCTGGTGACTTAGATCGCATTTCGACCGTGTCATGCGGCCTTGAGCGTGTCAGCCTTCCATGGCGCGGCGGACGCGCTGGATCAGCACGCGCAGGCTGAATGGCTTGGCAATGTAATCAAATGCTCCCCATTCAAGCGCTCTCACGACCTCTGCCTCATTGGAGTGGGCCGTCAGCATTATGACGCGCGTCCGCTTTACCACCCCCTCATTGGATAACTGTCGCAGCACCGACAAGCCATCCGTATTCGGAAGGTCCACATCGAGCAGCAGCACCCGCGGATGAATTCCCGTCGATGCGCCGCTTAGTTTTTCCAGTGCGGCCCGCCCGTCCTGAAAGCACTCGGGCCGATAGCCGCGGGTGGTGAGCGCGTGGCGCAGCAGGCTGCCCAGAGTTTCATCGTCGTCAACCACCACAACATCGGGCCCCGACTCCGCCTGCCCTTCCGCAGTAACTGCCGCGCTGGTCAGGACTCGGTCTCCCCCTATCTTCTTCGCCCGGGCCAGCGCATCATGAGCCGTGCGGTAAAGGGTCTGAAGGTCCGGACCGTCCTTCAGATCCTGGGCAATGCCCGCGCTGAACGTCACACGGAATTTGTCTCCCGAATCTGCCTTGAATTCCTCCTGCCGGAACGTCTCCAGCAGTTCCGCAAACCTCTGGACGGCATCGCCGCCCGCCATTCCATAGAGCCCGATCACAAACTCGTCGGTCTCCCACCGGGTCACCACGTCCTCGAAACGAAAGGTGCCCATCAGGAGCTGATTCAGGCGCTGATAAACCCGGTCACCGGTAGGGCGGCCGTATTGCGAAATGATTTGCTCAGAGTTATCCAGGTCGACGACCACTACGCATAGCCGCTCCTGACGGCGCGTGGCCAGACGAATCAGGCGTTCGAGATACCATATTAGACGCGGTTGATCGTCCTGGGCAGGGTCGGGGGCAGTGTCGATTTTCCCGGCAGCGTCCCGCTTGGCCGGGCCACGCTCCAATTCGCTGCGCAGCGTAGCAACGGAATCGCAAACCCGCTGAAAGTCCGCCTGGCTTAGTGTCCCTTCGGCTTTAAGCGCCTGCTCCGCCTGGCGCGCCAGCTCGGTTCCGTGGGGAAAACCCAGGCTCCCGAGCGACCCGGCCAGTTTGTGCGCCTCACGTTGGGCCTTCTGTTGTTCCTCAAGGTTGGGTTGACCCTTCATCAGCGTTGCGAGGCTTTGTTCGAGTGCGGACATTTGGACGAAAATCTGATCCTTGAACTCCGGCCACAGGTCGGCGCCCTCGGTTTCCGCCGAATCGTTGCCGGCATGTTCCTGCTCCGTTTGCCCACCCCCGTACTTTTCCATCGCTTGTATCTGCAATTGCCGGCACGCACCACATGAGCACGCAATGGCATTGCCGGTCGCCATGTCGAGCTAAACTTTCATTCCTGTAATCGGCAGCTTGGGGAGGTTTCATGAGTGGTGTTGAAAATGAGGCGGGGCATACTGCTAAGCACGTGAAATTTCGGTCCTCCACTTTCGGAAGCACGCAAACACAAAAATTGAACTTGCACAGGGCCAAAAAGGGAGTCCCAAACCATGTACTTAGGGCTACACCTCGCGAACCACTCCAAGATTCGCAATATGCCTGAGTTAAACAGGAACAAGCCCCATGTGATTTCCAGAGCGTGTCCAATACAAGGCGATCAACCCCTCTTCGACTTTTTCCCGGGCTTGCGGTCTGGCTTCTTTGGCTTGTGGGATTTGGCAGCAGGTTTCCCTGCACGCTTCGGTTTTGAGGAGCGAGCGGGTTTCGTAGGCTTGGCGGGTTTAGCCTTCGGAGCGAATAGCACTTTCGGTGCGGGCTTTGGGGACGCCGCGGCGGCCTTGGGCGTGGATTCAACTGCCTTGGGAGCCGATTTTTTTACCAAGCCCTTTGCCCCTTGAGTGACCGGTGGTGTTGGCGCCTGAGCTTCTGCGACCGCCTTTCCCGGAGCGGCAGGAGCGGGCGCGCCGGAAGGTACTGCCCTTTTCCTTCCTTTCCGCCCTGGGGCAGGGGGAGGCTCGGGAACGGCTTCCTTTTTTTTCTTTGCGGGCGGTGGCGGTGGAGGCGGTGGAGGCGGTTCCTTGATGCCGCCGAGATCGCGCATTACCTTGGTGAGCTGCTGTGGGGATTTGATCTTGCCGTCCAGTTGCATGGCGAAGACTCGCGCGATGATTTTCTCGAATTCCGGGCCGGGTTTGACGCCCAGGCTCTGCAATTCCGCGCGCGGCAATCGCGATTCAATCTGGGGGGCCTTGAACAGGAAGTTCTTGATGCGGTTTTGCACCTTGGCGCGCTTGGTGAAAGCCAGCAGGAAGAAAAGCAGCGGCTGGGGCTGCGGCGAAAGCACCGCGTAGGCCTGGCTGGGCAGGCTGGCCCTGGAGCTGTTCAGCACGCGATCCAGTTTCTTCGCATCGCGCTCCAGTCCCAACGCCAGTTTGATGACCTTCGCGTCACCGATCAGGCGCTTGGCCAGGCGCTGCTTTTGCCCGCCGCCTAGTTTTGCCACCAGGCAGTGGAAGTTCAACAGAAACGGATCAGCCGTGGGTGCGCTTTGCATCACACTGCGGACGCGCGCGAACAGATCGTAATTCAAGCCTCCGGAGGCGAGCTTCTTGTCGAGCCCGCCCAGGATTTTGCGATCGGCGAGCGTCTTGAGGATGCGCCCGGGGTTCTCCTCGCGCAAAATCGCGGCAAGTTCTCGCGATTGCTGATCCTGGTCGAGGTTCGTCCACGCCTCTTCCTCCCAGGCGATGTCGAGCCAGCGCTGGGTACGCTCATCGGGTTTGAAATCCAGCCGCAAGCCGAGCCGCAGCAGGCGGTAAATGCGCAACGGGTCGTCAAGAAAACTGCGGGAGTGCATGGCGCGGATTTCATGCCGCTCAATGTCACCCGCGCCGTTGGTCGGGTCGAGGAGCAGGCCGCGCGAATTGGGATGGAGTGAGACCGCCATAGCGTTAATGGCGAAATCGCGGCGCTTCAGGTCTTCAAAGACCGTGGCGGGGCGCACCTCCGGCCGCTGCGCGGGGCGCGAGTAAACTTCGTCGCGGCACATGGCCAGCTCCGCGCGCACGCCGCTTGAGAACACCAGTTCGGCGGAACTCAGGCGCTCATCCACTTCCTGGTATTCAAGCGCCGGCGTGGCGCCGGGGGAAGAGGGCCGGCCCGGCTTCTTGTCATCAGCCTGCGGAAGAGCGCGCAGGAGCCGCGCGATTGGCCCTGCGACAATGAAATCGAGATCACGCACCAGTTGCTGGCCGTAGGTAAGATCGCGAACGGCGCCTCCGGCAAGGTAAAGGTTCAGCCCCTGCTCGGCGGCCAGACGGCTGAACAGGCCGACCACGGCAAACTGTTCCGGGGAGAGCCGGCTTTCCATCAGGAAGTTGTAGTCGCTCATGGTAGATTTCGTGGCATGGGCATCCCTGCCCATGAAGTTGACACGGCCAAGATGGCCGTGCCACGGTCGCCGCAACTAATTGTTATTGCGAGCCCCAGCTTCAAGCTCGGCTCAGGCTCTGGGATGATGCGATTGGTACACTTCCTTTAACCGTTCTTTCAGCACATGTGAATAAATCTGAGTTGTCGAGATGTCACTGTGGCCCAACATCAACTGAATCGAACGCAAATCCGCCCCGCGCTCGAGCAGGTGCACGGCAAAAGAGTGCCTCAGCAAATGGGGAGTAAGCCTCGTTGCAAACTTGGCGTGCCGGCCATAAGCGGCGAGGATTTTCCAGAAGCCCACTCGCGAAAGCCTGCCTCCACGGCGGTTCAGGAAAAGCCAGGAAGGGTTGCGCTTGCCGGCCAGGGCCGCGCGTCCCGTGGCGACGTAAAGTTCCACGGCTCGCAGGGCGGACTTGCCCACGGGAATCAGCCGCTCCTTGCTTCCCTTGCCCGTGCAGCGCACCAGGCCGAGTTCCATATCGAAATCGGCGGTGGCTGTGTTCACCAGCTCGGAGACGCGCATACCGGTGGCATAGAGCAATTCCAGCATGGCTTTGTCACGAAGGCCCGCGGGTGTGGAGACATCCGGCTCGGCGAGCAGTCGGTCCACTTCCTCAGTGCTGAGATACCACGGCAGCGACTGTCCAAGCTGCGGTGCATCGACCTCCGCAGTGGGATCGCCGGCGATCCGTCCTTCTCGCACCAGGAAGCGAAAGAGGTTTCGAACGGAAACCAGGTGACGTGCTCGCGACCTGTCCTGCAAACCGCGATCCTTAAGCTCCTTAAGGAACAACCGAATGTCGTCCCGCTGGATGTCGGAGACGGATTTGCCCCGGCGCTGAATGAACTTGGAGAATTCCACAAGGTCGCGGCGATAGCTGGCGATACTGTTCGCTGCCAAGCCTTTTTCAACGCGCGCGAAATCGAGGAAAGATTGCACTTCAGGAATGAGTGGAAAAGCCGGCGCCGCAGATTGTGGGGAGGGCATTTCCCGGCCGGGTCCAGAAGCGGAAAGGGGAGCTTCCGCAACTTCAGATCGCTGCGGCCCGCGACGGATGTAGCCTGGCGTAGGGCCTATCCCTTGTTGAGGCCTGCCACGGCTCGTCAATTTGTCACCACAAAGGAGCGGTTGGATGATGAGAAGTCGTCTCCCCTGGTCAGGTCAGGAGCGCGCAGACTCGGCCGCCCTGTTCGTCTTAAGGTTTGTCTTATCAGGCGATTAGGGACAATCTGCAATAGGCGCGCCCCGCTACGTGGTTTGAAATACTTGACAGGCCCGACCCGCGCCCTATACTAGCACAAGCCAAACTCTTAGGCCAAGCGGCAATTGACATTAGGTTGCGTTGAGATTGCAGATATAACTCCTGTGCGAAACGGCTCCTCCTCAACCCGGAAGCGCGTGGTGGTTCGCAAGCTGGATAAGGGGCTCATCAAGGGCTTCCT
>JASHTY010000594.1 GCA_030040315.1 Terriglobia bacterium
CGCGAAGGTGGGTGCCCCAGGTCCCTCGCATTTGGGGACCTGGGAAAGCACGGCTACCTGCTCGCTGACTTGCTAACTCGCTAACTTGCTGGCTCGCCGTTTGCGGTTGCCCCATCCTTTCCGCGCTCTTTGTAGAAAGAGTGAGAAACGCGCGGCAATGTCAATCGTCAAAACACCTACTGCCGCAACTCCACCACCGTCGCTCCCATCCCACCCTCGTTCTGCGCCGCCTCTGCAATCCCCGCCACATGCGGATGCCCCTTCAAAAACTCGCGCACCCCCCGCCGCAGCACCCCCGCTCCGTGCCCGTGAATCACGCGCACACGTTCCAGCCCAGCCAGAAACGCACGGTCCAGGTACTTTTCGAGCTCCTCGCGCGCCTCATCCACCGTCCGCCCGATCAGGTTGATCTCCATCTTCATCTCGTCAGTGTTCGCGCTCGTCACCGAGACATGCACGTTCTTTTGTTGCCGCGCGGCCGCCAGCGGGTCAATCTTTTCGGCGGCCGCACCGGAGACCGCGGCGAGCTCATCGCGTTTGGCTCGCATTTTGATCGGTCCCAGCGCCACTTCAAACAGATCCTTCTCAATCTCGCGCTGCACCACGGCCACTTTGTTCATCCCCTTCAGCAGTACCTTGTCTCCCGGCGCGACGTGCTTCAGCAGGTGCGGCTGCGCATGCGCGTCACCGGCATCGGCGCCCGTACGGTGGGCGACGACCGTTTGATTGAAGCTCTCCTGGAACTCCCTGCGCAGCCGGTTGATTCGCCGCTCAGCTTCTTTCGATAACTTCTGCTGCGCCGCCCGGTCTTCGATGGCGCGCACATTCTCCCGCATTTGGAACTCAAACTCCTTGAGCAGGGAACCGAGCTTCTGCTCGAGCTCGCGCACGCGGTTGCGTATCTCCACATCGCCCTCGCGCTCCAGCCGCTTCCGCTCCTGGTTCAGCGCGTACTCACTCTCGCGCGCTTTCTTTTTCTCCACCTCGAGCTCTGTCAATTCGGAATGCAGCTTGTCCAGGAACCGCCCCACGTCCGCCTGCTGCGTACCCAGCCGCGCGCGCGCCGCCGCAACAATCTCCGGGCGCAATCCCAGCCGCTCCGCCGTCTGGATGCCCGCCGACGCGCCCGGCACGCCCGGCAACAGCCTGTAATTGGGTGCCAGCGTCGATTCATCCACGCCCTCTGCGGCGTTGCGCACGCCCGCCGTGTTCGCCGCATAAACTTTGAGCGCCGTGTGGTGCGTCGAGATCAGCGTCCACGTCCGGCGTGTGAGAAAGAATCCCGCCGTCGCCACGGCCAGCGCCGCGCCCTCCTCGGGATCGGTCGACGATCCTAGCTCGTCCAGTAAAACCAGGCTTCGTCCATCGGCCAACCGCGCCAGCCGATCGAGATTCGTGATATGCGCAGAGAATGTCGACAGCGCCGCCTCGATCGACTGCGCATCCCCGATGTCCGCCAGGAACGCCGTGAACACAGGAAACTCCGCGGCCGCGGCCGGAGCCGGCAGTCCCGCCTGCGCCATCATCGCCAGCAAGGCCGCCGTCTTCAGCGCCACCGTCTTTCCGCCCGCATTCGGCCCACTGATCACCAGCTGCCGCTCCTCGCTGGTCAGTTCCAGGTCCAGCGGCACAATCTCTCCGCCGGTTTCACGCAGCCGCTTTTCCAGCAGCGGATGCCGCGCGGCTTCCAGTCTCAACTTCTCCTCTCCAAAACCAGGAGAAACGCATTGGTAGGCCCGCGCAAATCGCGCCCGCGCCAGCAGCCCATCCACCAATGCAAGCACCCGCGCCCCCTCCACCAGCGCCTGTGCCTGTGCACCCACCTGCCGCGTGAGCGCCACAAAAATGCGATGAATCTCCGCCTGCTCCTCTTCGATGAGCCGCACCAGCTCGTTGTTCTGCTCGATCGTCTCCAGCGGCTCCACATACACCGTCTGCCCCGACGAACTCGCCCCGTGCACCACGCCGCTCACGCGCCTTTTCATCTCGGCGCGCACGGGAATCACAAACCGCTCGCCGCGGATCGTGATCACGTCGTCCTGCGCCGAGCCTTCACTCGCCAGCTTGCGCAACGCCGCGCGCAGGCTCTCCTCGATCACCCGCTGTTGCCGCTCCTGCTCGCGCCGTATGCGCTTCAGCTCCGGCGAGGCGTCGTCCGCAATCGACCCGTCCGGCTGAATCGTCCGTTCGATCTGCTCCGCGAGTGCGCGCAGATTCTGGTTTTGTTTGAGTGCCTCCGAAAGCCCGATCAGCCCATCCAGCCGGCCCGCCAGGCGCGCGGGCGGCTCACGCAGAAGCGCCTGCCACGCGGCCACATCGTGCGCCAGCCGCGCCACCGCCTGCAGCTCGCCCGCCTCGAGCGCCGCTTCGGGGATGCGCGCCTTCGAGGCGAGCTCCGTCGGATCGAACAGCCCGCCCAGTGCGATCCACACCTGCTCTTCCACCAGCAGCCGCATCTCACCCGTCAGCGCATGCTGGCGCGCAATCCACGCTTCATCCGTCGAGGGCACGAGCCCGAGAATCGCTTCGCGCCCCACCGGCGATGCCGCAAACCCGCCCACTAGCCGGAGCAGCGGCTCCCACTCGAGCGCCGCATAATCGGCGTGTTCTACCGACATCGGAATTGGATCAAGCAGCGCCATCACTCGCTATTATCTCTGCAAAAGCACCAACACAGTTGCCCCATCCTTTCGCGCGCCCTCTGCGCGAAAGGTTGGTAGGCGCAAAGTTCCGTGCCAACCCGCGAAGGGAAAAGGCCCCGCACGGGGCCTTTTCCCTAACTTGCTAACTTGCGAACTTGCCGTCTTGCCGACTGGCTCCACTTAGTTCGTCGAGCCCGAAGACGACGTCGAGCTCCCCGAAGTGGATCCCGCGCTCCCCGATCCCGAACCCGCCCCGCTCCCGCCGCTGCTGGCGTCCCCACTCGTCTTCGACGCTGGCTTTGCTTCTTTTCCGGACGCGGTCCCCGCATCTTTCTTCGCCTCGCCTTTGCCCTCGGCCGGCGCGGACTCCGTCCCTGCCGAGCTGCTCTTCGGCGCGTAGTCGTTCACATACCACCCGGCGCCCTTGAACTGCAGTCCCGGCGCGGTCAGCGGCCGCTCCACCGGGCCCCCGCACTCCGGGCACACCTTCTCCGGCTCGGCGCTGAAGCTCTGGATTTTCTCGAATCGATGGCCGCACTGCGTGCAGCGGTAGGCGTACAGCGGCAACTCTCTATCCCTCGTCACAACCAAGAATTTACTGCTTCTATTTTACCGGGAGAGCGGCTCTATTGCCCCATCCTTCGAGCGTCCTTGGCTTGAAGGGTGGAAAAGCACGGACCCACCAGTATTCTCTCTTGACCGAGCACGAAGATGGGTGCCCCAGGTCCCCCGCATTTGGGGACCTGGGAAAGCACGCTGACACGCTGACTTGCTAACTTGCTGGCTTGCCGGTTGCCCCATCCTTCGAGCGTCCTTCGCTCGAAGGGTGGGAAGCTGCCTCTCAATGCGCCTGGATCGCCACGCTTGCGCTCACATTCTCCCAGGCCAGCGTCAGCGTCCCCTTGCCGCCGCCATCATCCGTCAGCGTGTAGGTCAAGTCCTCCACCAGCGTTGGCGGCGCGGCCATTGTCATCGCCGTCTTGCCCAGGTCCTTCGTCGGGTCATACGCTAGTCCCCACTCGCCCGTCGCCTTGCTCACAATCAGCGTCCAGTTGGCCGGGTCGGAGATGTCCACAAACAGCGTGTACGTACCCGCGGGTACAAAGAGGCCACCGATCGTCAGGTCCCCATCCGTCTTCAGCGTCGTGGCCGCATTCGCGCCCGCGCGCCACACCGGGTAATGCGGATCGTGGCTGATCAGCCCATCCTTGGTAAAAAT
>JASHTY010000079.1 GCA_030040315.1 Terriglobia bacterium
GGTGCTTACGATCCCAAATTCAACCGTATTTATGGGCTTACGCACCCGCGAGGGAGTTTTGTCTACTACGATGTCTCGACCGGCGCCAAGGTGGACAAGGGGCGGATGAACAACTTTGATTCCGTCTGCCGCACGCTGGGAATCGACGATGAAGGCAACGTGTACGGAAGCTTCGGCATGGGCCGGCTCTACAAATACGACCCGCGCGCTGACAGCATTCGCGAGCTTTCCGTAACGCTGCCTGTCCGCGCCAAGGGGATTTCCCTGGGGCGCGACTACAACAAGGCGGAAACCGCGTGGCGAGTGGTAGTGTGGGACCAGGAAACGCGAAAATTCTACGGAGTTGAAGAGAGCGAAACGACACTGTTCTCCTTCGATCCCTACGCGGGTCCGGATGGAGAGTTGCGCACCCTGGGACAGATGTGCGTCCACGAATTCGTCGGCCGGCGCGACGTCCCTTATGCGACCTTGAGCTTTACCCTGGGCCATGACCGCAAGCTCTACTACGGCGCTGCGGGGAAAGAGTTCGATTACGGCGCGAGCGCCGGAGTGGCGGCTTCCCACCTGATCACCTACGACCTTCGCACCCAGAAGACCGAGGACTTGGGTGAAATGCACGTGCCCGATGGGCGCGCGGTAATTGGAACCAACGCGGCAGACACCGCGCCGGACGGGACAATCTATCTTGTTGGCGCGCTTCCGGTTGAGGCGTCGGCGGGTGAACAGAATTACGGTGGCAAAATCGGCGGCGTTACCCCCTATCGCCTGGCACTGTTCATCTATCACCCCAAGGCGGCTAAAGGAAATTGAGCTCGGCATGAAGAATCCAAGACTCATTCTGTTTGCTCTGCTTCCCATCGCCTGCGCCATTGCCCATGCCCAAAGGACGCCCGATTACGACAAAGTGGTCGTGCTGCAAACGCGTATTGACGCGCGTGACCTGGGCTATTCCCCCGTCGATTTAATCCCGGACGGCGAATCCGGCATCACCTCACTCGTCGTTGCGCCCAACGGGAACCTTTACGGCGCGACCAGCGGCCTCCGCTCGCACCTTTTCGTTTTGATTCCACAACACGGATACGTTCAGCCTCTCGGAGTTATCCCTGGAGCAGCGTTGGTCACCAATGCTCTCGCCGTGTCGGCCGGCGGAGACATCCTGATCGGGACCGCTCCCGGCGGCCACCTTCTTGAATACAAGCCCCAGAATGAATACGTGCAGCTCATCCAAATCGGAAGGCCTCTGCCGGTCACGGATTTGGGTCAACCCGTGCCGGGTGAGGGCATTGCTGCGCTGACTTGCAATGGCAATGAGGTTTTCGGACTGACCTCCCCGAATGCCCACTTGTTCGAATACTCTCTTCAAATTGGAAAATTTACGGACGTGGGCGTGGTGGCGGATAAGGCTCCGGGCGCGGAGAAGTTGGGGGAGAAATTCGAAACCGAAAAGATGATGTCGCGAATGCTCATTATCGACAAGGCTGGAGGAGCCGTATGGGGCTCCGGGGAATCCGGAGTTCTTTTCCACCACACCTTCGGATCGAAGGAAGTGGGGAAACTTCCCATTCAAGCGCCCGCCATTCCGGGCCGCGAGCCTTGGACGCGCGTGGATGCCTTTGTTGCCGATCCTTCCGGCATGATTTATGGCGGCACTTCTGATGGATACCTGTTTCGCCTGGATCAGGAAAAGGGAACCGTAACTAATCTCGGAAAGCCTCTCATTCAATATCGAATTGACGGCCTGGTGCGCGGCGCGGACGGCAAGCTCTACGGAGTCGGCGGCGGTAAGGACGATATGGCGCGCTTGTTCAGTTACGATCCCTCCACCGGCGCCTACGGCTTGCTGGGTTTTATTGACGTGAATCGCCGGCCGTACTACACCTGGCAGGCGTACGTGATCGGAGCGATGGCGTCGGATCGCTTCGGCACAATCTACATCGGCGAAGACGAACGAATATCCAAGCTCTATCTTTTCTATCCCTGGCCATAAAAAGGAGCAAGTCAAATGGACCGGAGAGATTTCATGGGCACGGTTGCGGCGGGGCTTTCCCTGGCGAATCGACCGGGCACGACCGCCCCACCAGATGCCGTAAAGTCTCCCCAACAGCCGTTGCAGGGGGCATGGGTTCAAAACGGGCTGATTGATGCGGGCGGCTGGCACGAGCCATATATCTTTGTCGTCCGGCGCGGCGGTCAGCGTCTCGATACCCGCCAGACTTACGAATACCGCCAGAGTGAGGAGATGATTCGCCAGCTCCACGAGCGCGGAATCGAATGTTTCCACACTCACTTGTACAAGGGCTTCGGCATGGCGGCGGAAATGCCCGAGATGGAAGACGCCAAGAAGGCCTGCGCAATCGCCCATCGTTACGGGATGAAAGTTGACACTTACATCCAGTGGAACACGATGATGTACGAGACGTTCTTTGCGGAAGAGCCGCGCGCCAAGGATTGGGTGCAGCGCGACGCCCTGGGCCAACCGATTCTGCTCACTTACGGCTATCAGCAATCGTACCGTTACCGGCCGTGTTTTTCCCACCAGGAATACATCGACTACCTGAAGAAGATTGTCCGCTACGCCGTCGAGGAGGTGAAAACGGATTTTATCCATTTCGACAATTTCGATTTGAACGCCGAGCCCGACTCCTGCCACTGCAACGTCTGCACCAGCAAGTTCCGCGAGCGGCTTGAGACCAAGTATTCGGCGGAGGTGCGCAAAGAACGCTTCGGATTTGAAAACGTCAGTTACGTGAATCCGCCGCAATGGAACCGGGACAATCCGCCGGAAAAAATGCAGATCATCTTCGACCCGGCCATTCAGGAGTGGATCGACTTCCGCTGCCACATCATGGACGAAGCACTGGGCCAGATGGCTGCCTTCATCCAATCTCTGAACCCCGATGTGGTCATCGAAATCAATCCCGGCGGCCTGACGGGTGCAAACCGCGCGTGGGAAAACGGCATTGACCACTCGCGGCTTTTGAAGCACACCCAGGTTTTTTGGACGGAGGAGCACAATCAGCCCGAATACCGGCCCGATGGCACAATGGTTTCGACGATTCGAAGCTACAAGATGGGCCGCGCGTACCACAACATCGCCCTGGCTTATCTTGCCGGAAGTGAAGCAGCCATCGGCGAGAGTCTCGCCTTCAATCACACGATTGGCATCGCCGGGCCGTATGACCTTTCTCCCGATCTGCCCAAATACATTCCCTTCTGCAAACGGAATCGCGACCTTTACGTCGGCGCGGAAGAATTGGCCACGGTTGCCGTGCTCCGATCTTATCCTTCTATCACCTACCACAACGCGCGCGCACAGTTGAGCGCGGTGCTGGTGGAGCAAGCTCTCATCCAGGCCAAAATTCCCTTCCGCTTTTATTCTGATGAGCACCTCGCTGATTTGTCTGTCGAGAGTTGCAGGGTTCTGATCCTCCCCAATTCGGAATGCCTCTCCGACGAGCAGCTCGCCTCGATTCGCCGCTTCGTGGAAGCCGGAGGCGGGTTGATTGCCACGGAGTACGCGGGCCTCTACGACACCTGGCGCCGGCTTCGAGTGAAGCCCGGACTGGAGGGATTGGTGGATCATCAGCCGGAGGCCGCGCCTTATCAGGAAGAGGTCCCGTCCGCCACGACGGAAGCCGCCCTGCCGCAGCGCAAGGAAGCTGGCAAGGGCCGAGTGGTTTACTTTCCGCAAATCGAATTTGACGGGCCCTTGCCCCCGGCCGCGCCGTACTTTGCCATCGGCGTGGAATTCTGGAAGCGGCCCAGGAATTCGGCGGACCTGGTGGAAGCCATCCACTGGGCGAGCCGGGAAGAAATTCCCCTGAAAGTTCTCGGCCCGGAATTTCTGGTGACCAACCTGACCGAACAATCCGACCGGAGGCGAAGGATCATCCACTTCGTCAATTACGACACGAAGAATTTTCCTTCCATCGAAAATATCGATGTGCGCTGCGCGGTTCCGAAAGGGCAGGCGGCGAGCGCCGTAAAATTCCTTTCGGCAATTCCCGAGACGGAGATTGCGTTGGACTTCCACATACAGGGCTCTGAGGCGGTTTTCACCGTTCCGAAGGTCAACGCTTATGGTGTGGTGACGGTAAATTGGTAGAGCACGGCTGTAACCAGATTCAAGAAACCCCGTGCCGTGGCCTGTGAACAGACGACAATTTGCAGCACAAACAACCGCCCTGCTTCTGAGCACGACGTTGCGTTCCGTTGGCGGAGATGCCTGCCCGGCACCGCGCCCTGAACCGGCGGCTCCTTATCGCTACCCGCAGCCGGACTCGGTTGTACCTTATAGCCAGGAATTTCCCGACATGCTGGTCGCGGACATGACGGGCCGGCTGGATAAACTTGTGGCCGAGTGGGATCGGAAGCGGGCGCAAATCCGTACGGCAGCTGAACTCGAAGCTCGCAATTCCTTTGTGCGGCAGAAATTTCTGGAGATGCTTGGCCCATTTCCTGCGCGCAATCCCCTGAACGCCGTCGTGGTTAAAACTCTCACCCGGGATGCCTACCGCGTGGAAAACGTCATGTTCCAAAGCCGGCCGGATTTCTGGGTCACGGGAAATCTGTATGTTCCTGCGAGCGGCAATGGGCCGTTTCCGGCCATCATTTCGCCCTGCGGGCATTACCCCTTGGCGCGAATGACCTCCGTCTATCAGAGCGTCTATCAAAACCTGGTGCGAAGCGGCTTTGTGGTGCTGGCCTATGATCCCATTGGCCAGGGTGAGCGGCGGCAATACTGGAATCCTGAAACCAACATCACGGAGGTCGGCGGCCCGGTCCACGAGCACTCCATGCCCGGCCAGATTCTGCTGCTGATGGGTGAGAACCTGACGAATTACCGCGTCTGGGACGGCATGCGGGCCATCGATTATCTTTTGACCCGGCCGGAAGTGGATGCAAAGAGGATAGGCTGCGCGGGGCATTCCGGCGGCGGGACTTTGACCAAATTCTTGAGCGTGGCAGACGAGCGCATTCAGTGCTCGGCGATCATTGAGGGTGGCACCGCCAACCGCTGGCCCATCCACCTCGCGCCCTGGGAACCGTTTGGCCCGGCGGATGTGGAGCAAAACGTTTTTCCTTCCGCAATCTACGGCATCGACAACGTCGATTTACACATTGCCATCGGGCCTCGCCCGTTGCTGGTGGCCACCGAAGGGCCCACACCGGCTTGGGACAAAGCCGTGGAAGCAATCCGCGATCGTTATCAACTGCTCGCGGCGCCGGAAAGATTCATCCCGGTTTCCGCTGATGACCCGCATTCCTGGACGATGAAGTTGCGCCTCGCGACCACGGATTGGTTTTCGCGCTGGTTCTACCATCGCGCGGGCCCTGCCATTGAGCCGCCATTTGCCCTCGAACCCGCTGAAGCGCTCTACTGCACGCCCAACGGCTCCCTGCGGTACTCGCACACCGGCCAGACCATCTTTTCGCTGATTTTGAACAAGCAGGCAAGCCTGCCCCCGGCACGTCCTGTTCCCCAAACCCCGCAGGAGCGCCAGGCCATGAGCGAAGAGATCCGCGAAAAGATTCGTAACCTGCTGCGCTATGAAAAATCCGATCAGGCCCTTGGTCCGCGCTTGACC
>JASHTY010000595.1 GCA_030040315.1 Terriglobia bacterium
CGCCTGCTCCGGCCTGAAATTCTCAGCCGAAATCTGCGCCCGCCGCGGCGCCGGCACGAGTAGCGAGTATCGGGTCTCAACCACAATAGTTCCCACAGACCTTGGCACATCAACTCAAGTGCGCGGGAGGGGCAGATGAGAGAGCTAATCGAAGCCATTGCTAAAGCGCTGGTGGATAACCCTGAACAGGTTTCTGTGAAGGCAGTGGAAGGCGAACAGGTAACTGTCTTGGAATTGCGGGTGCATCCCTCCGACTTGGGGAAGGTGATCGGAAAACAAGGGCGAACTGCACGCTCCATTCGCACCATCCTCAACGCCGCCGGCATGAAGCTCAAGAAGCGCTTTACGCTGGAGATTCTGGAGTAGGGGGCTGTCGTCTCTGCGTTGGCCGGAACCGGTGTGAAGGACGGGGGAAGATTTGGCGCAAAATTCCGCCGGGCACTACTTGGCCATTGCGCGCATTCTCCGGCCGCAAGGGCGAAAGGGAGAGGTTGCAGCGGAGATCCTTACGGATTTCCCCGAACGGTTTAGTGGGTTGCGATCAGCCTTCGTCGAAGTCCCCGGTCAGGCTCCCCAGCCGCTGGGCGTTGAAAGCTCCTGGCCACATAAGGGCCGAATCATCCTGAAATTTTCAGGAGTTGATACGATTGAGGGTGCCTCGCGCCTGCGGGGATTGCAGGTATTGATTCCCTGGGAGCAGCGCATGCCGCTTCCCGAGCACCATTACTATTTGTGCGAATTACAGGATTGCACGGTTGTCTGGCGTGGAAAGGAAATTGGGATGGTCGGGGAAGTCGAATCCACAGGCGGTGTGGACATTCTTCACGTCAGGCGAACGGATGGGAATGAAGTACTGATTCCTTTCGCGCAGGAAATCTGCACGCAGATCGACCTTTCGGCCCGCAGAATCGTGATCGATCCGCCGGAGGATTTGATCGAGTTGAATGAGCCAGGAGGGGTAAAGGACAAACAGTAAATGTAAGGGGCGGCTGGCGAATGTTTCATCCTTTACCCTTTACATTTTATCCTTTACCCTTTGTGGGTGACCTTCGACGTCATCACCATCTTTCCGGACTTTTTTCGCAGCATCCTGGAGCACGGGCTGCTGAAGCGGGCCTTGGCGGCGGGCCAGGCGACGATCCGGCTGCACGACCTGCGTGATTACACTGACGACCGCCACCGCACGGTGGATGACCGCCCGTTCGGCGGCGGGCCCGGAATGGTTTTCAAGCCGGAGCCCGTCTTCCAGGCCGTTGAGGCAATTCGCGGCGACGGGCGGGCGGAAGGTGTGGGAATTATCCTGCTCACTCCCCAGGGCCGTTTGTTGACTCAGGCCGTGGCGGAGGAGCTCTCGCACGCCGCGCGTCTGGTTTTGATCTGCGGGCGCTACGAGGGCGTGGACGAACGTGTGGCGGAGCACTTGGCCACCGATGAGATTTCGATTGGCGACTTTGTTCTGAGCGGCGGTGAACTGCCCGCCGCGATCTTGATGGAAGCTACGATCCGTCTGCTTCCTGGAGTGCTCGGAAACGAAGAATCGCGCCAGCAGGATTCGTTCGCAGTGCCGGATGGCAATCCGCAAAACGGCGCGCATGGGCTGCTCGATTGCCCGCACTACACGCGCCCGGCGGAATTTCGCAGTTGGAAGGTGCCGGAAGTATTGCTTTCCGGCGACCATGAGCAGATTCGTCAGTGGCGCCGGCGGCGCGCGCTGGAAAAAACCTGGCGTCGGCGCCCGGACCTGCTCGCCAGGGTGGCGCTGAGCAAGGAAGACCGCGAGTTGCTGGAATCGTTCGAGAAGGGTACGTAGCGCCGGTCCCGCAAGTACCGGCATGTGAAGCGCTTCATCAAAGCGCCGCTACAAGGTTTGAAATCTTTTTTCGGGGCTGGGACAGAAAAACTTCCCTCTGCGCGAAGATGCGCCCTCGAAAATTTGGGAGAATGGAAACATGAATGCGCTCGAAAAAGTTGAACAATCGCAAATGAAGCAGGGAGTCCCGGCGTTCCGCTCGGGCGACACCGTTCGCGTCCACGTTAAAATCAAGGAAGGCGAAAAAGAACGGATACAGGTCTTCGAGGGCACGGTGATCGGCATGCGCCGCGCCCGCAACCACTCCACGTTTACGGTCCGCAAGATCTCCTTCGGCCACGGCGTGGAGCGCATTTTCCCATTGCACTCGCCGGTGGTGGACAAGATTGAAGTGGTGCGCTCCGGCCGCGTGCGCCGCGCCAAGCTCTACTACCTGCGCAAACTGCGCGGCAGGGCCGCCCGCCTGCGCTCTGCCCAGACCGAACAGGAAGCGTAACGCCGCGCCGCATCCTACCCGTCTAACCGCCGCACCAGACGATCTTCACATCGTAGAGCCGAAAGGCCCGGTCTGCGGTCAGAACTGCCATCCCTTCCGCCTGCGCCTGTGCGATCAGGAGCCGGTCGAAGGGGTCCCCATGATGTACGGGAATTCTCGAAACTGCGAGGGTGTGATAGTGGGTAATTGGGAGGGGCAGAATGCGCTGGTCAGCCATCCTTCTTGGGACATACCTCTCCGGGGGTTCGGCAAGCAGGAGCTTTCCCTTGGCCCACTTGATGGCGATTTCCCACGAGCTGGCCGCCGATAAATACAACTCTTCCTCGCCGCGAATTATCAGGTCGCGAGCCTCGGAGCGAATCCGTCCCGAGTCCGTCAGACTCCAAAGCCAAACGGACGTGTCCAGAAGGTATTTCACCGGCGACGCCGCTTACCTCCATGCTTGGCGGGTTTTCCCATCGAGAGGTTATCGGCCTCAAACGCGGCAAGAAGGTCCGGGGGCAGCGGAT
>JASHTY010000596.1 GCA_030040315.1 Terriglobia bacterium
AAGCTGCGCGAAGAAGAAAAGCTTGCAGCGGAGCGCGCGGCTGAGGCGCTTGAGCAGGAGCGTCTGGAGCACGCTATCGCTGCCGGAGAGATGGCTCCGCTTCAGGAAGGCGAATTCCCCGAGGGGGTCGAAGCCTTCGCCGGCGATCCGGATGCTCCCATGTCACCTACCGTGTTGGCCGCCGAGGAAGATCTCGACGGCCGTGTGCGTACCCCCAAACTGAAGCGCAAGGCGGGCGGCGGTGACGCTAAGCCCCGCGGTCGCAAGTCCGACGACGAAGGTTCGGATCTAGGCTGATTCCGCAATCGCGGAAATACTTCCCGGACTTTCAGGGGCGAGAGTTGAAGACTGTGCATTCAAGTCGAAAGGACTGAATTCAGAATGAGTGCTTCCCCGGACCAAGTGAAAAAGTTACGCGAGATCAGCGGTGCCCCCATGATGGAATGCAAGAAAGCGCTGGAGGAGGCCAACGGGGATCCGGAGTTGGCGTTTACGGTGTTGCGCAAGCGCGGTCTGGCGAGTGCGGCGAAGAAGGCCGGGAGGGAAACCTCCGAGGGCATTGTGGGCTCGTATATTCATGCGGGCGGGAAAATCGGCGTGCTCGTCGAAGTGAACTGCGAGTCGGACTTCGTGGCGCGCACGGAGGAGTTTCAGGAGTTGGCGCATGACCTGGCCATGCAGATTTGCGCTACTGATCCAAGGTTTATCCGCAAGGAAGACGTCACTCCTGAGGTGTTGCAGCGAGAGAAGGAAGTACTGCGTTCGCAGGCGGCCGCCACCGGCAAGCCGGAGAACGTTCTCGACCGAATCGTGGAGGGCAAGCTGGGGAAATTTTACGAGGACAATTGCCTCTACGAGCAGCATTTTATCAAAGATACTGGAAGCGCGCAGACCGTGGGCGAATTGATTGCCTCAAAAATCGCCAAGTTTGGGGAGAACATTCAGGTCCGCCGCTTTGCACGATTGAAGATTGGCGAGACGGCGGCGAAAGCTGAAGACAAGCCGGCTGCTACGGCCCAGACGTAAGAGTCTGATCCGTCGGGAGGTGCCCCGGCTTTGCCGGGGTGGCAGTAATAGCTTGGCAGTTTCAGAATTAGCAATTCTTGGCCTGCAGTGCGCGTCGAAGAAACCCCTCACCTGTCTCGCCCCGGCTGGAGGGAACGCCGGATGCGAGCCACCCTCTCCCCAGGGAGAGGGAAGATAATTGTTTTCCTTCTCCCTAGGGGAGAAGGTGGCTGAGGGACGAGGCCGGATGAGGGGTTTCTTGCGGCCCCCTTCGAGGGGCTAAGTATTCTAAAGCCCCTGGCTTTGCCGGGGGATAATTACTGGGGGGCGTTTTGCCCTGGCATGAGGGCCGGCGATTTTGCGCGCGGCGCGAAAGGCAGGGTTGGAAATAGTCCGCCGCATCCTCTGCGGCCTGGGAGCACATGAGCCAACCGGTATTTAAACGCATCCTGCTGAAGCTGAGCGGTGAAGCCCTGATGGGCAAGCAGGGATTCGGGGTTTCACCGGAAGTGGCGACGCGCATTGCGGAGGAAGTAGCGGAAGTGCGCGGCATGGGCGTGGAGACCGCCGTCGTGGTGGGCGGCGGAAACTTTATTCGCGGCGTGGCGGCGTCGGCCATGGGCATCGAGCGTGTGGTGGCCGACAACATGGGCATGCTGGCCACGGTGATCAACGCATTGGCGCTTCAGGATGCGCTGGAAAAGAAGGGTGCGCACACACGCGTGATCACCGCGATTGAAATGCGCGAAATTGCCGAGCCGTTCATCCGCCGGCGGGCGATTCGCCACCTGGAAAAAGGCCGGGTGATAGTATTTGCCAGTGGAACGGGGAACCCGTACTTCTCGACGGACACGGCGGCGGCGCTGCGGGCCATGGAGATCAAGGCGAACGTGATTCTGAAGGCCACCAAAGTGGATGGCGTGTATGATGCGGACCCCAAGGTGGTGCCCAATGCCAAGATGTTTGCGGAGATCAATTATCTGGATGTCCTGTCGAAAGGCTTGAAGGTGATGGACACGACGGCGATCTCGCTCTGTATGGACAACCGCATGCCCATCGTGGTGTTCAACCTGAACGTTCCGGGCAACCTGAAGCGGGTGGTCCTGGGAGAAAAGGTCGGCTCGCTCGTTGCCCCTCCGGCGCTGGTCCGGGAAAGCGGGGCGGATGATTAAAGAGACCATCGCGGATACCAAGAACCGCATGACCAAGGCTGCGGAGGATCTGCGCGTGGAGCTGGCCGCGGTGCGCACGGGCCGGGCTTCCACCTCGCTGCTCGAACATCTTAAGGTGGAGTATTACGGCACGCTCACACCCCTGAATCAGGTGGCCACCCTGGGAGTTCCCGAGCCTACAATGTTGACGGTTCAGCCCTGGGATCCCACACTGCTGGCGGTGATTGACAAGGCCATCCGCTCGTCCGATCTGGGCCTGAATCCGGTGAACGACGGCAAGGTGCTGAAGGTGCCTATTCCACCGCTGACCGAAGAGCGGCGCAAAGACCTGGTCAAGCACCTCCACAAGGTTATGGAAAACCATCGCACGGCGGTGCGCAACATCCGGCGCGATGCTAACGAAGCGCTGAAGAAGCTGCTGAAAGACAAGAAGATATCGGAGGATGATGAGCGGCGGGGCCTGGAAGAAATTCAGAAGCTCACCGATGGTTTCATGGAGAAACTGGAAGCACAGGCGAAGAGCAAGGAGAAAGAAGTCATGGAATTGCGGTGAAAAACTGAGTTTTTTCGCGCGCAAACCCTTGACAGAATTCGATATTGTCTGGTAACGTAGTAGGGATTTGGCGTGAGCCAAATTACAGCCTATACACGTGTGCGTTAGAAGTGACGCTCCGTGGGGGATAGCGGAAGGGATTTGCATGCCCACGTTCAGTCAAATGGTTCGACTCGGCCGGAAGTCGCCTCGCTATAAAACTTCCGGCCCGGCGCTGGACAGTTGCCCGCAAAAGCGGGGGGTGTGCATCCGCGTATATACGCAGACACCCAAGAAGCCGAACTCGGCGCTGCGCAAAGTGGCGCGCGTGCGATTGACCAACAGCATGGAGGTGACCACCTATATTCCCGGCGAAGGTCACAATCTCCAGGAACATTCCATCGTCTTGATTCG
>JASHTY010000080.1 GCA_030040315.1 Terriglobia bacterium
AAACAGCCTCCGGCGCTCCAGGAATGTGATCTCTCTGTCCCTCGCGCAGCCCGATCATGGAACTACCGCGGCAATTTCATCTCGCCCGTGATCGTTAATTTTGCCGAAACGCCGCTTCCTGCTTCTCCCGGCTGGCTTCCGCCGACAATCACGGAGTAATCACCGGCTTCGATGACGTGCTCGCCTTGTTCATTCACCATGCTCAGGTCGCGCGGGCTGAGCGTGAAGCCGACGGGGCGCGTTTGCCCCGGCTCCAGGTGCACGCGCGAGAATCCCCGTAAGGCGCGAATGGGAGCGCCGGCGATCTGCGGGAATTCCAGGTAAAGCTCTGCCACTTCATCCCCCGCGACCTTTGAGGTGTTTCGAATGTTCACCTCAACTTTCAAGGGGCTTCCGGCTGCGAGCGCTGAAGGCGACAGTTTCAGGCCACTGTATTCAAAAGTCGAGTAGCTCAATCCGAAACCGAACCCATAAAGCGCCTTGCCTTGGAAATACCGGTACGTACGGTTCTGCATGGAATAGTCTTCAAAGGGCGGCAACTGGTCGAGCGAGGCGTAGAAGGTGACGGGCAGGCGGCCGCTGGGATTGTTCATTCCGGCCAGTGTCTGCGCGATGGCGGTGCCGCCTTCTTCACCCGGATACCACGCTTCCAGCACCGCGGCCGCGTGCTCCTGCGCCCACGTCGCTGCCAGCGCGCTTCCGCTCATCAGAACCACCACCAGCGGCTTGCCGCTCGCGGCCAGCGCCTCCAGCAATTGTTGCTGCGCCGAAGGAAGCCCGATGTCCGTTCGGTCGCCGCCATTGAACCCCGGAACCTTAATGGGCATTTCCTCGCCTTCGAGATTCGGCGAAAGGCCCACAAACGCCACCACCGCGTCGGCTTTGTGCGCGGTGCGGACCGCCTCATCTTGCAGAACCTCCACCGGCGGCTTCCATTCCAGCACAGCCGGGCCCGCGGCAAGTGAGGAAAAGTGGAGGTACTGAACTTCCAGCTTGTGCGGTTTTGCGTCCTCAAAATTCATCTGAAAGGACGTTGGCAGTTCCTTCTTGTCGCTTACGGTTTCAGTCCATGTTGAGGGCACGTCCATAATGGCGTTCAGGACCTGATGGTCATCAATTGAAATGCGAAAGCCGATTCTTCCGCCGCCGGGATGCCAACCAGGGCTTGGAACATTAAATGTGTAGTCGCCGGGGCCGGGTGGAGTGAGCGTGCCCGTCCAGCGCACGGCAAAGGCTTTTGCGGAAAGGCCGGGCACGGGTGCGGCATCGCTCCAATCGAACTGAACTTGCGCGTCGGTGCGGGTCAGCACCGGCTTGCCGGAAAAATCCGTGGTGGAAAAATACTCACCCTTCAGCCCCGGAGCGGCCACGGGGCCATCAAGATGAAACACCGACGAGGGCACAGGGACCGGTAACTGTTCCACGTACGGTGAGCCCTGGGCGTAGAGAACCTTCATTCTGCCGCCGAACAATTTGCGGATGCCATCCAACGGGCATACGGGTGCGGATGGCGTTCCACTGTAGTTTCCCTCCAGTGAGGGCAACGCCTGAGCGTTCGGTCCTATCACCGCGAGGGTCTTGATATTGGGCTTCAACGGCAGAAACCCATCGCGGTTCTTCAGCAGCACAATCGATTCCCGCGCCGCGCGCAGCGACAATTGGCGGTGCTGCGGCGAATCGTCCTGGGAAAAGGGAATCTGGTTGAAGGCCACCGAGCCGGGAGGGTCAAACATGCCCAATCGGAAGCGCGCCGTGAATAAGCGCTTCAGCGCAACATCGATCTCGCTTTCCTTGATCAGGCCGTCGCTTACCGCCTTCGCCAGGTCCACGTACTCGTTGCCGCAGGTAGTGTCGGTGCCGGCGAGGACTGCGGCGGCGGCTCCGTGCTCATTGTCCGGAGTGAATTTGTGCCCGTTAGTGATGTCGCGCACGGCGCCGCAATCGGAGGTCACATAGCCCTGAAATTTCCAGGCGTCGCGCAACGTATCCTGCAGTAGAAACTTGCTGGCGCAGGCGGGTGCGCCGTCAATGGCATTGTAGGCGCACATCACCGAATCGGCGCGGGCTTCCACCACCGTGGCGCGGAAGGCGGGCAGGTACGTGTCTTCCAGGTCGTGTGGCGACGGGTTCACGTTGAAGCCGTGGCGCAGCAATTCCGGCCCGCTGTGCACCGCGTAATGCTTGGGCGTGGCGATGACTTTGAAATACTTCGGATCCGTGCCCTGCATCCCGGTCACGAAGGCCACACCCAGCCGCGCGGTCAGGTAGGGATCCTCGCCGTAAGTCTCCTGCCCGCGTCCCCAGCGCGGATCGCGGAAAATGTTGATGTTGGGCGACCAGAAATCCAGTCCGAAATAGATGCTGTGATTCCCTTCGCGAATCGCCTGGTTATACTTGGCGCGCGCCTCCGTGGCGATCGTTTCGCCTTCGGAGTGAATCAGGGCGTAATCCCACGTGGCGGCCATGCCGATGGCCTGCGGGAAAACCGTGGCGTAACCGGCGCGAGCAACTCCGTGCAGCGCTTCGCTCCACCAGTCGTAAGCCGGAACTCCGAGCCGGGCAATTTCCGGCGCCGTGTGCTGCATCTGGCGGACTTTTTCCTCGAGCGTCATGCGCGAGATCAAGTCGTCAACGCGTTTCTCAATCGGCAGGGATGTATCGAGGTAATCGGGGGAAGGATTCTGCGGCTGAGCCTGTGAAACTTTGACATCCATGACCGCGCAGATGATGACCAGGAGGAAAAATGCCGCCTGAATTCCATACCTGCTGACTCTCTCCCCCATGAGTTCACCCTCCGTCGTGAAAAGCAGAAACGTTTACCACAGCGGGGAAATTGCTGCAACCCAAAGTAAGGGCTTTTTGCCGGATGGAAAGAAAGGCTTCACCACAGAGAACGCAGAGATACACGGAGAAAGACGTCTCTGTGCCATCTGTGGTGAGTGCATTTCTTGGCGCAAAATGATAGAAGTGACGGCGTGAAAATTGACGCGCAGCGAAAGAATGAAGCGATGAATCGAAACCTTGCGAGGAAGCGCCTACCGTGGATCGCGCACGTAGTAATTGTGCTCGCACTCTTTGCCGGGGCGCACTCGCCGAGACTTGTTCCCCAGACCTCGTCCCAGGCCCAGGCTTCCGCTTATTATGACGCATTCGCCGCCATCGGGCCGATAGACGTTCATGCCCACGCTTTCCGCAACGACCCGGCCTTTCAGGCTATGCTCAAGCGCCTGAACCTTCACATTCTGGACATCTGCGTGGTTACCGAGCACGGCCGCGGGTACGACGAAGCCGCCGGACCCAATCGCACAGTGCGCGAGATGATGCGCAGTGACAACGGCCGCGTGGCGTGGTGCTCCACCTTCGACCCGCAGGACTTCGAGAAGACGGGCTTTGCGGACCACTCGATTGAAATCCTGAATCAAACCTTCGCGGATGGCGCCGTGGCGGTGAAAATCTGGAAGACTATCGGCATGGACCTGACGAAGCCCGACGGTTCGTACCTTATGCCTGACGATCCGGTGTTTGCGCCGATTTACTCCGACATCGCCGCTCACCATCACACACTGCTTGCCCATCTGGCCGAGCCCGCGTCGTGCTGGCTGCCGCCCAATCCGGACAGCCCCGACTACAATTACTATCAGCAGCACCCCAAGTGGTACATGTACCTCCACCCGGACCACCCTTCGCAGGCGACGATTCTTGCCGCGCGCGACCATCTTCTGGCTCAAAATCCCGGATTGAAGGTGGTGGGCTGTCACCTGGGAAGCATGGAAACTGACCTGGACGAGATCGCCAGGCACTTTGATCGCTATCCCAACTTCGCGGTGGACACGGCGGCGCGGGTTCAATACCTGATGGTGCAGCCGCCGGAAAAGGTCCGCGAGTTTCTGACGAAATATCAGGACCGCGTTCTCTACGGCACGGACAACGGTCTGCAATCCGCCGACGATCCCGCCGCGACCCTGCCGCGCTGGGAAGACCGGTACTTGCGCGACTGGCGGTACTTTGCCACGGACGAGTGGGTTGAATACCATGGCAGGAAATACCGCGGTCTTGCCCTGCCGCCGGAAATCCTGCATAAGCTTTATCATGACAATGCGGTGCACTGGGTGCCGGGAATCCTGCAGACGCCATAAGGAGAATCGGGAATGAAATGGATGAGGGCCTGCCTTCTGGGACTTTGCGTGCCGGCGCTTGCCTTGCCGCTCAGCGCGCAATCGCAGAACAATCTCGATTTCCTGACCGGCCTACCGGATTACCGGCAAGTGCGCAGCATGTTGCACGATTACCTGATGCTCCAGGCGGTCAGGCAACTTGATGAACGCGGCAAGAAGGTTGAACAAATCTCCACGCCGGAAGAAGTTGCAAAGCGGCGCGCGTACATTCGCGAGCAAATGGTAAAAGACCTGGGAGGCTTTCCGCAAATGACGCCGCTGAACGCGCGCGTGGTGGGCACTCTCGACCGCGACGGCTACAAAATCGATAAGGTCATCTTTGAAAGCCAGCCGAATTTTTACGTAACGGGCAATCTGTATCTGCCCAAGTCCGGCCATCCGCCGTATCCGGGTGTGCTATTTCCGCTCGGGCACGAAGAGGGAGGCAAGTCGAACGCCGACTGGCAGCAGACTCTCGGCGAGATGGCGCGGCGGGGATACGTGGGCTTCGCGTGGGACCCGGTTGGGCAGGGCGAGCGCGTGCAGCTTTACGATGCCGACCTGGAAGCAGGGAAAATCCCGGCCTCGACCGCTGAGCACACCGACATGGGCGCCCAGTGTCTGCTGCTGGGCGACGCCCTGGCGCGATACACCATCTGGGACGGCATGCGCGCACTCGATTATCTGATTTCGCGGCCGGAAGTGGATGCGCAGCGCATCGCCTGCACGGGAAATTCGGGCGGCGGCACGCACACCGCTTATCTCGCCGCGCTCGACGATCGCATCAAGGTTGCGATGCCTTCGTGCTACATCACGTCGTGGAAGCGGCTGCTCGAATCCATCGGCCCGCAGGACGCCGAGCAGTGCCTGCCACCGTGGATCGAGCAGGGTCTTGACCACGGCGACTTCATCATCGCCTTCTCGCCTAAGCCCTACCTGATTCTCTCCGCCATTCGCGATTTTGTTTCCATCAACGGCGCGCGGGAAACTTACGCAGAGGCGCAGCACATCTACTCCGTTCTCGGCGTGCCCGGCCACGTGAGCCAATTTGAGGCGGACAATGGCCACGGCTATTCGGAACCGCGGCGCGTGGCCGCCTACCAGTGGCTCGATCGCTGGTTCAAGGGAAAGGCGGATGAGTCGCCGGAAGTGCCCGTGGCGCCCGCATCCGAAGAGGAGTTGCGCTGCACTCCCTCGGGGCAGGTGAACACCTCGTTGGGCGGTGAAACCGTTTTTTCCCTGAACGAGAAGCGGTATGGGGAAATCAGGCCCCACCGGCGGCAATTGATTACCCCGCAGGCCGTTGAAGAATTTCGCGAGCAAATCAAAGACAAAGTCAAACAACTGGCGGGCTACGAACACGCGAACGTTGAGCTCAATGTGAAGCCGTTTGGCACCATTCAGAAGGATGGCTATCACATCGATAAGCTCACCTACCGGAGCGAGCCGGGAATCGACATTCCGAGCCTGCTGTTTGTTCCCGAGGGCGGCCAAGCGCGCATGCCCGCTGTGCTCTATGTGAATTCCAAAGGCAAATCCGCCGGCGCGGCCGAAATTGAGGCGATGGTGAAAGGCGGCATGGTGGTACTCGCCATCGATGCGCGCGGATGGGGTGAGACAGGCCCCAACGCGGAGGCCGGCGAGCGCGGCCAACTGTTTCCGAATTACGGCGTCGCCATGATCGCCATGCTGCTGGGAAAAACTCTCGTGGCCATGCGCGCGGAGGACATTCAGTGCGGCGCCGACCTGCTCGCCTCGCGCGCGGAAGTTGACGCGGAGCGAATTTACGGAATGGGCGTGGGCGGCGGCGCCGTTCCGCTGCTGCATCAGGCGGTCTTTGACAATCGGCTGAAGAAAATCATTCTGCAGGAGGGGCTGGTTTCGTACGGCATGGCTGAATCCTACAAGATTCAACGCGGAATCTTTGAAAGCATCATCCCCGGTGTTTTAAAGGAGTACGATCTGCCTGACCTGGTGGCAGTGCTGGCTCCGCGCCCCGTGTGGGTTATCGACGCGACGGACCCGCTGGGCAACCGCGTGGCGATCGAAAAGGTCCGCAGCGAATACGCCGAGGCGATGGATGCCTATAAACTCAGCGGAGCGGCGGATGCGCTCCGTATTCAGGTGACCGAGCCTGCGGATGAATTCAGCGCTACCTATCGCGGGCTGAAATGAGTGGTGGATCAGGATGGAACGGTCCACCTGCTGCCGGCGATTGCGCCCAAAGACCAGCCGCAGCCGGTACATACCGTGGAGATTTACTCCGAATGTTAGGAGACTTGTGCCAACAAAGCCGGCATGCGCGATGGCTCCAACGCGCACGAGTCAAATTTCGACCAATGGGAACTTCCAACAATCATTCTGATTCCGGGAAGCTTTCCGGCCAGCGTCGCGCTGCATGCATGATGGCGAGAATCTGGATTTCTTTCGGCAGCGTGCGATAGACAACGATAAAAGGTGTACGGCCAATCACCAGCTCACGCGTGGTGGGAACACGGCCTATGCGACCTGCGGAGGGATAGCGACTAAGCATTTCGATGCACCGAAAAATGCGCTCCACGACTCGCAGGGCTGCGTTTGCGTTGTCTTGCCGGATGTAAGCGTAGGCCGCCGCGAGGTCTTGTTGGGCCAGCGGCATCCAGCGGATTTTCATGGGGATCGTCCGGGGCTTAGCGCGGGCGTTTGCGCCACTTGGCGCGAACCTCGGCGTGGTCCGTGCCCATCCCGGCGTCGGCTTGACGCAGGCCCTCCTGAATGTGCCTGAGTTGCCACTGCTGCACTTCCAGGTAAGCTTTCACAGCCTCATTGAGCAAGTATGTTCGGTCGCGCGTCTGCGCCCTCGCCAGTTTGTCGAGGGCTGCAACTTTGTGCTGCTCAAGGCGAAAGGAGATGGTTGTTTTCTTGGCGAACCGGTTTTGCATGATCAAATATTACGCCATAATACAAACTGGTCAAGAGCAGAATTCATGACTCGCGCAGAGATTCTCGCGGCCCACAGTGCCGGGGTAAGGCGGCGAGCGGGCGACGGAGGCTCTACACCTGCTCCAGAATTGCGAAATCTCCGGGATTCCACGCCAGCGCCATGATGTAGAACTTGTGCCCGATCTTGCGAACTGCCGCGTTGTGGACGTGGGTGAAGTTGGGCAATCCCAGGTCTTCCTTGATCATCACGGTGGAAACGATGTTCTCGCCTTCCAGCACGTAGATGGGCGCGCCCTTCGTCTTGTCGGGGCCTTCGAGCGCCGGCACCACGCTATACTTGTGGTCCAGGTAATTGATGTCGCAGGGCAGCGAGCCCTTGGGCGTTTCCATGAGCGAAAGGTATTGTCCCTCGGGCGTGAAGCGCTCAAAGCGATTGTGCGGACGGTCGGCCACGTCCAGACGCGCCGTCCAGGGTGGTTTGGTGATGCCGTGCCCGGTGCCGAATTTGCCGATGGCGTCGCCGCGTCCGCCGAACGCCAGGTCGCTGTTCCACCAGACGTCAAATTTCTCGCCGGTCCTGATCAGCGCGGTCAAAATCGTATCCAGTTTGCAGTATCCGTCAGCGACGTAATACTTGCCGTCCAGAAATTCCACGGCGGTGGGCGCAAAATTGTTCTTGGGGTTCTCAAAGTATTGTTGGACTTCCTGCGACTTGAAGCCCACGGCGGTTGTGGGCGCATTCAGCCGGTGCACCATCTTGCCGTCGAGCGTGGAAGTGTAGATTCTCCCCTCTCCGTTGGCGGGAAGCACCAGGTAGGGCGTGCCATCGTTCGCGTACCAGATGTTGGTGTCGTGCAGATTGACGCTTCGCATCTCCTCTGTGGTGTCGAGCAGGTCGATGGTCTTGAAATCGGAGCTGATGCGCAGGATGCCCGCGCCGGGGAGGGCGAAATAAGTCTCCTCCTTGCCCTTGCGGCGGTCAACCGCAAAGCCCCCGTGAGCCTTCACCAGAACCTTTTGCGCCTCGGGGGGCAGGTGGTCGGCAGCATAGAGCAGCTTGAACTTCAGCTTCCCCTGGCCCGTGACCCCCGGAGCCTTATCGTCCACCGCGCCGGGCGGAGCGATGAACGCCTGCGTCGCGTCACGGCTGAGCGGCCCATGGTGGTGCGCGTGCAGCGCGTTAACGCTGCGCGTCATGCCGGCCAGGCCCATCAGGCCGTACATCATGCTTCTGCGCGAAAGGCTCATGGTTGTTGTCTCCTGGATAGTTGTGGCATGGGCCTACAGCCCATGCGCACGGCCTGGTAGGCCGTGCCACAAGATACCCCGAACAGTCCCGGCCGCGCAATGGCGAGTTGTGTGCGGAATCAACTGCCGATTGCGAAGGGCGAGCAGAGGTCGCCGCAGTCGTCAAACGTTGCGTTGAATTGACGCTCGGAAAGGCGCCAGTTCTGCGGTGTATCAATCTCGCTTTGCAGCATGGGGGAGATGGCGAAGCGGTTCAGGCTAAGCGTATTATGAATCCAGACGCAACGCTGGGCGGCGCCGGCGGGATTGCCGAGAGTACCGAGCGCAAAGTCCACGGCGGAGCGGTCCGTGGGCATGTGCATGGGAATACGGCCGGCCAGGGGGTTCAGAGCCGTCAGGCAGTTGATGTAGGTCTTTTGAAGATCGACTTTGCGGAACAACCGCTCGTGGATGATGTCGGCATTTCCCACGCCGATGGCGTTTCCGCCGCTCTCCTCGGTAAGGTCGCGCGCGATGATGACCGTAACGTCGGGGCCCACGCCGGGCGCTTCGCCCCGGGCGCGGCCGATGACCTTGGAGTCCATTCCGGCGCCACTGATGTTCTTGCCCATCTCATCCACAATCAGCAGGTCCAGGCGGTTGAAGGGCAGCCGGGGAGTCAGTTCGCGCGCCAGGGCCATGGCGGACTCTTCGACTTCGATGATGTTCGCGGAAAGCGCGGCGCGCACGTCGGCAATCTCATGCGATTCGTTTTCGACGACGGCGACACCCAACAGCACTTTACCGCTTTCCAGGATTTTGGCGGAGACCGAGCGAACGGTGGTTTCGAACCCGCACTTGATGAACTGCTTGTGGCCCTCGGCGGCGCCCTCGCGTTTGCCCAGGCCGATGGCCATCATCTTGAGCATGCCGCTCTCGATGCGGCCCACGAAATCCGAGTGCGGTTTGACGCGGCTGATCAGCACGATGCCGTCGGATTTCCAGGCGTTGCGGTCGGCAAAGACCGGGAAGCCCTGCGGCGTGGTTCCAACCTGAAGCGTTTCGATGTCGGAGCGGACTTCCACGCCGAGTTGTGCCTGGGTGATGCCGTATTCGGCCAGAACCTGGCGCTGGCCCTCGGCGGTGCCGCCTCCGTGGCTGCCCATGGCGGGAAATACGAAGGGCACTGCTCCGTGGGCCTTCAGCCAGTCGCAGACGGTGCGCACGGTTTCCTGTAAACTCGCTATGCCGCGGCTTCCGACCGCCACGGCGATGCTACGGCTGCGAAGTTTTTCCGGTGTGACGCCCAGTCCGTCGAGATTCGCCCGGACCGTACCCACCACATCCGCGAGCGCCGGCCGGCTAGGACCTTTTCGCTCGAGGTAGTGGAATGCCGTAAGATTAGGATGATGATTACCGTTTGTGGCCATGGAACCAACGTAACGTGCCTGCTAGGCGTTGTCAACGGGCGGGTGTCGAATGGGTAGCGCAGAGTCTCTGAAATGCGAGACTCTGCGCTACCCACTACACGTAGCGGGTAGCCACGGC
>JASHTY010000081.1 GCA_030040315.1 Terriglobia bacterium
CAAACTATGCCAGCGTTTGGCTGAGGCCCGCCGACAGAACGTTGTTGATTTTCTTCGTCCCGATGGGAAAGCTCAAGTTACGGTCGAATATCTAGGGAAGACGCCGGTCCGAGTGGATACCGTCGTGGTTTCCACTCAGCACAAACCAACTGTGGCAATTGCCGCGCTTCGAGAAGCGGTCTTTGAGCACATCATCAGGCCCGTCATTCCAGCCGACATGCTGGATGAGAACACAAAATATCACATTAACCCAACAGGGCGATTTGTAACGGGCGGGCCCCTGGGAGACTCCGGCCTGACCGGGCGAAAGATCATTGTCGACACATACGGAGGAGCGGCTCACCACGGCGGCGGTTCCTTCTCGGGAAAGGACCCGACCAAAGTAGACCGGTCTGCGAGTTACATGGCTCGGTACATCGCGAAAAATATCGTGGCTGCACATTTGGCGCGGCGAATGGAAGTCCAGTTGGCATATGCAATCGGTGTTCCCGAACCCGTATCAGTGATGGTCAATACTTTTGGAACGGGGTGCCTCGACGACAGCAGTCTTGTCGAGTTGATTTGTAGGGTATTCCCCTTGAATCCCCAGGGGATCATTAAGCACCTCAAACTAACTCGACCGATCTATAGAAAAACGGCGGCTTATGGCCACTTCGGTCGTAGAGACCCGGAATTTACCTGGGAAAAGACGGATTTGGTCGACCGACTCCGGCAAGAGTTGCTCGGTAATCAGGTCATTCTGCCTGAGATTGACCCGCGAGTCTAAGGCCGGAAACCATGGGTTTCGATTCCTTCGTTGACAATACGAAGGCGGTAGGATTCTTGCGGGATATCCTGGCTACAGGACAGATTCCTGGTGCCTTGCTCTTGTGCGGGCCCGATGGTGTTGGGAAGAAAACCTTGGCCACGATGTTCGCAAAGGCGTTGAACTGTGAGCGTTTTCGCGATGATTTCTGTGGAGATTGCGTGCATTGTCGCAAGGTCCAGGAGATGCTCGATACAGCTCAGCGCGATTTTGCGGTCCGCCGGGATTTAAAGGAAGTGTCCAAGCGCACGGAGGGATTCCTCTACTTTGATGTCCAGGTTATCGAACCGCTGGGCCGGTTCATACTGATCGAGCAGGTTCGGCAAATCCGAAATATTGCTTATACTCGCCCCTTTGAGTTGTCCCGGCGGGTGTTCATCATCGACCAGGCGCAATCGGTGCACTGGCAGGCCGTGGATGTGCTTTTGAAAGTCTTGGAGGAATCGCCGGACACAACAACCCTCATTTTGGTTTCTCCAAACCGCTTTGGCCTCCGCCCTACGGTTCGTTCACGGTGTCGGGTAATTCAATTCAAGGCGATTGATGAGTCGACGCTTTTGAATATCTTGGCAGAGGAAGGCCGCGTTCCCCCGGCCAAACAGGCGTTGGTGGCCCGGCTTGCGGCAGACAGTCTCGCGCGTGCCAAGGTTTTCAATCTTGAGGAGTTCCAGCGGAAGCGTAATCCGTGGCTGGAATACCTATCAAGTTTGCTCGACCGCCGTGCAGGAATTGAAGCAGAGCCGGACTGGAGGATGTTGTTCGAATCGACACGAGTTCTGAGCGAGCACCGCGCCGAGTTTGAAGATACCCTGCGAGTCGGTTATTCACTCCTGAGTGATTTAACGCGAGTCCTTGAAAGGCAGCCGGATGCTGAGGTGACAAATATCGACCTTGTCGGCCAATTGAAAAACTGGGCACCCAAGTTACAGTTCAGGGGCATTGAGGCTCTCAAAGCGGGGTTGGACGAGGCAAATCGGCTTTACAGTCGCAATATCAACTTTCAGCTTTGCCTGGATGCGCTAGCCGTAGATGTAAACAATCTAATCAAGAATTGAATGCAGCTTATTCCCGAATTACGGATTAGATTGGAAATTGGCAATTCTCGACTCTCAGGCAGGCACTGGCATTGCGCGGTTCGTTGCCTGATTCCGCTGCGTCAGGGGACTGCCTGGCGGCCGATTGCTCAGCAACACAGGTGGCCGGTCGCTTGGGGGGCAAGACGCTCCAAGGCAGAAAGGTAGTTTCAATTATAATGACCCATTCAACTTAACGCGGGAAGGAGATTTAATGGCGTCAAAAGTCTCGGAAGGAATCGATCGAAGAACGTTTGTCAAAACGGTGGCAGGAACGCTGGCCGCACCGGCGGTTGGCTCTCTTGCCGCAGATGCGCCGAGCGCAGGATCGAGGTCTCGCGCGCCCAACGTGATCATCATGATTTGCGACGACATCGGTTCCGGTGATCTGCACTGTTACGGATCGTCATTGCAAACCCCGAATCTGGACCGCATGGCGGCGGAAGGCGTTCGTTTTACTCAATTCAACACCGCTCATCCTATCTGCTCGGCTTCGCGCGCGGCGCTTTTGACCGGAAGATACTCCAGCCGCACCCACACCAGCGGGGCGTACGGGCCCACTTCAACAGACGGGACGGATCTGGATGAGAAAACCCTCGCCGACATCCTGAAGCAGGCGGGCTATCGGTCAATGGCCATCGGCAAGTGGCACCTGGGATTTCCGCCTCCGTATCAGCCAACCAACCGTGGTTTTGACGCCTACCTGGGCGTGCCCTGGAGCGTTGATATGAACCCGCTGCCGCTGCTGCGCGACACTTCCATTATCGAGCAACAGCCGGATCGTGACCTATTGACCCCCCGCTATACCGATGAGGCTGTCAAGTTCATCGACTCCGCTGCGTCCCATCCCTTCTTTCTTTATGTTGCCTATTCATACCCGCACGATCCGCCGCGCTCTTCTCCGCGCTTCCGCGGCCATTCCCAACTGGGCTATCAAGGCGATTCCATCGAGGAGATCGACTGGAGCGTGGGCGAAATAATGAATGCGGTCCAGAGTAACGGACTGGACCAGGACACGATCCTGATCTTCACCAGTGACCACGGGCCCTGGTTCCAGGGGTGCCCCGGCCCGCGGCGCGGACGCAAAGGCACCACTTTCGAAGGCGGCGTGCGAATCCCCTTTATCATCCGCTGGAACGGCACGATCGCGAGTGGAAGGGTTGTTG
Organism: Terriglobia bacterium; assembly: GCA_030040315.1. GTDB lineage: Bacteria > Acidobacteriota > Terriglobia > UBA7540 > UBA7540 > Bog-366. Next base: position 3,045 of record JASHTY010000081.1, read on the forward strand.
ACGAGTGGGGATCGAACCTGGACGTGGTTCCCACGATTGCTTCCTTCTGCGGCGCCGACCTTCCGAACCGGCAGTACGACGGCGTGAATCTTTCCAAGTTCCTTAGGGGAGAAAGTTCGAGCGTCGAGCGAGGAACCATGCTCTACTTCGCAGTCACGCCCGACCAGCAGATTCTGGAGTGCGCGCGCAAGGGTAATTGGAAACTGCGAATCTCACAACACACGGGAGAGATCTATATCAACGACTGGATCGGCGGAACGTGCGGCCCATCCCGGCATATTCTGCTGTCCAGGCCGGAACTGTACAACCTGGAACGCGACCCGGCGGAAAGCTACGACGCCGCCATCGACCATCCCGAGGTGGTCAAAGACATCCAGCAGGATATCGAGGCAATGATTCCAGGCTTTCCTCCCAATGTCGTCAAGGCCTATGCGGAATTGAAGGCCGATCCGGGCAGCCCGATGACGCCTCCCGGAGCCGCCCCGCGACCAGCCGACCTGGTGGTTGGCAAGGGAATGTGGGTACCACCGTCGCGCCGCAG
>JASHTY010000597.1 GCA_030040315.1 Terriglobia bacterium
GGCCTGCTCCCCCAATAACCGCGTTGCGGCCTCGAGCCGCCGAGAGATGACTGGAACTGCCAGTTCGTAACAGAGAGCACCACCCGCGCCCTGGGCACTGCGGGGGCGAGGTTGATATCCTCGCCCCCCAAAACATCGGAAGCGCCGTGGAAACCGTGGAAATCCCTCCTGGGATTTCCACCGTTCCCACCGCGCCGCCGACGACGGAAACTACACCCTCACCTGCAGTCCCCCTGCATGGGAAAACAGGTGAAGTGTGTAAACGCGAAACTAATCGAGAGAAAAACGGGCTTGACGAGGCGTAGCTACTTCAGAGATGGCTACCAGCTTTACCAGGTCACCCCCGCCGCACAGAAAGCAGCGGCGCCGGTCAGGGCGTGGCATCAGACGGGCGGCGGGTTACCAGCAGATGGGCCGAACCTTTCGCGTCCACATATCCGTAACGGAAATTCAGCTTGCGTTGCGGCTCTGACGCCCACAAATCCTTGAACTGATCGTTGACGTCGTCGCTGGGGCAGTCATCGAAGCACATCGCTCCCTGGAAGCTGCCATAAGTGATCAGGACGAAGCCCGCCTTGCGCGCCTCATCCGGGGGAATTCCGGTTCCATCGGAGATCATGAAGACCATGTTGTTGAGCAGGTAATCGCGGATACGCGAGAAAAGCGGATTCCACAGGCAGTAGCTCGCCGCCTTGGTCATCGCCGCCACGCGCCCCTGGCTCTGAAGGTAGCACAGGACAGGCCCGTCCTTTCTCAGCGAATCATTGCGCAGATTTGCGCCGATGTGGCGGTGGATGCGCAGCGGGCCGTCGCCCTTGATGGGGCGGAACGTCAGCTCAGAGTTGGCGAAGGCCTCGGAGAAATCCGGTGAAGTCCATTTGCCGTGGCGCGCCGCGGCAATGCGGTTTTCCATGGCGGCCACTTCCTCCGCGGTGTAATAGTGCAGCGAGCCGTCGGGCTCAATCCGGAAATACCGCAGATCCACGGGCTCGAAACCGTGCACGGCCAGAGCCACCAGGAAATAGGAAAGCTGTCCGGGAAGATCGCCCTGCTGGGAGCTCATCAGCGTCTCGCTGGTACTGTCATTCGCCGCCAGCAGCCAGCCGATGTGCCTGTCGACCACCGTCAAGCTGTCGTCAAGCTGCTGATTATCCATCTTCATAATGCGGCGGGGATCGCCGGCAAGTTCCAGGGAAAGCGTGGTAATTCGCCGCGCATCCGGATAAGTGGTAAGGGCAGCCAGCAGGTCGCCCCCGCCGAAGGGGTAAACCACTGTGTCGGGCAAATCCTTGGGCCGGAGCGCCGCCAGGAATGGTTTGGCGCGCGCCAGATAGCCGTGGCGGTAGCGGTCCATCTGGACCTTGAGTGTCTGGCAGTGCCGATCGATGATCTTCGGATCGAGATTGGCGGGCAGCGCGGCGTTTCCGCTGCATGCCACCACGCGATAGAGCAACCGAACTTCCGTTGAGAAGTCTTCGCCCGTTGCGCCGTCGGCTTGCGCGGCGGCTCGATTTGGAAACAGCAAAATGCACAAAGCGGGCAAGAGCAAGCCGGCCCGTGCCGCGTGCGCTGATCCCTTTCGCATATTCAAGGCGCCCAATTCCTTCTGCCGCTCCGCCATGAACTGACTGTGAAGGAGCGTACTCCGATGCGAGAGCCTCGGATAAGTTCTATCTTACAGCACTCGATTCCAGGCGGACAAGCTAGCGCGCGCGTCCCGTCGTTGTGGCATGGAGTTCCAGCCCATGAACATGGCCATGACCCGTCGCCCGAAGACGGCTTTGGGCCGCAGGGCGATGGCCATGCCATATGTCGCGGGTGGGGACACCCGCGCTACAGAGCTCTTCGCCGCTCGTCCAGCAATTCATCAAGCGCCTGGCGCGTGGTCCGCTGCGGCGTGTATCCGAACGCTTTTTTCAGGCGCGTGTTATCAGCCACCCACGGGTAGCGCACGAGATCCAGAATGCCAGCCGGGAAGGGCGACATGCGCAGCTTCCAGAGCAGTTCCGTGAGAGGGTAGAGGATGCCAGCCGGCAGCTGCAAAGGGCGCTTTCCAGCGGCGCGCACCACATCGGTGTATCGCAGCACCCCATCGCCCGCGCAATTGAACACGCCGCCGGATTCGGCCTTCACCGCGCGCAGCAGGATCTCACCCATGTCGTCCTCCGAGAGAAACTGGAACGGCGGGTCGGCGCCGCGCACCTGGAACATCCACGGAAATCCGCGCCAAGGCCAATCGATCATCTTTGAGACGATGTTCTGCGTGTGCGGACCCAGAACAATCGCCCCGCGCAGAAGCGTGACCGCGATTTCCGGGTGCTCCTCGCGGAAAGCCTGTACCACGCGGTCGATCTCCGCTTTGTGCGCCGAATAGAGATAGCGCGGCGTGCCGCTGGGTTTGGTCTCTTCGTCGAGCCACGGCTCCTGTGCAGGGTTCTGGGGATTGACGTACGCCGTCGTGCTGCCGCAATAGATGACGCGCTTCAATTCGGCTGCCGCCGCGGCGCGCAAGAAGTTGAGCGTGCCTTGAACGTCCACGTCCCGCTGGCGCTGGCGGTCGTGCAGCGGGTTGAATTGCCAGGCGAGGTGCACGCCGGCGTTGATGCGGCGCCGCGTCCAGAATTCCGCCAGCAGCTCCCACGGCGCCGTCATGTCGTAGCGCAGAAACTCGGCGGGGCAGGGCTGCGCGAATCCCTGGCGGCGAATGTCCAGCCCCAGGATGAATTCGCAATCGGCGTCGGCGGCCAGGCGCGTCATCAGCCGCTGCGCCAGGTACCCACTGCTTCCGGTGATCGCCACGCGGAGATTCATGCAGGGCGCGCTCCTGAATCTTAAGTGGATGGATCGCGGGAGGTCGGCGTGGCCACGGGGTTAGCGCAGCGCATTCTTGAGTTCGGCATGCCATTTGGGCGTGGTCGCCGATGTGAAGATGACGAGCGGATAAAGGTCGCGGAAAATCCCCTCGACCGTGGTGGCAAAGCCGGCCGTGGCGAGCCCGCGCGCGTTGGGGAGGAAAACTCTGCGTACCACCCAGGCTTGCAGCGTCTGCCAATCCTCCACGCGACGTGGCAGGCCGGGGTGCTGCGCCCAGTCGCCCTTCTCCTCGCGGTGCCAGTAGGTTTCAAATCGACCGCCACGCACCACGCGCGCGAGCAGCGTACCGAAGGCTTTGCGCTCACTCTCGAGGCGCTTGCGGAAGACCGTCTCAAGCGCCGCCTTGGGCCCGCGCCATGCCGCGTAGATGTTGAATCCCACCGTAAGGCAATCCGCGGAGAGCCCAACGTACAAGCGGCCTGCGTGGCCACGGTTATGCCGGCTGTCGTAAACGAAGAGGTAAAAGTTCGATTTGTAAGGGCTCTTGTCTTTGGCGAAGCGGATGTCGCGATTGATGCGCGAAAAGCTGCCGTTGGTTTTGCCGCCGACCTCGAAGTGCGGATTAAGCTTCAGGAGCGCGGGCGTGAGCGCCTCCAGCAGTCCGCGAAAGGTGCCGACCACGTGCTGGTCATAGCGCGCACGGTTGGCGTCAAACCACGCCTTGTGGTTGTTGCGTGCCAGCTCCTCGAAAAAGAGGAAGGAGTCGGGTTGGAATCCCTGAAACGTGGCCGGCATCGATATCTCCCTGGCGAGCTTCCTAGTAGCGAGGTCGATTTGATTTGGAATATGACTATAATTAATAATACTAGAATTTAAATATGCCATACTTCCGAAATCCCCCGCCATTTTCAGGATTTCTGATTGGCGGGCGAAAGGCCTGTGGTGGGCCAGGCGAAATCCCCAAACTGGCCGGTTTGATCGAATGCCCCCTCCGGGATGGGTTTGGAGGGCTCGGCGTCAATTCCCCCGCAACGAACCTTTGCCAGCACTTCCGCTTCATGCATCCGCGAGGCATCGTATTCAACAATCAAGTCCTGGCCCTCGAAGTCGAGACCGCGAATTCCGTAGACGGTTGCGAGCTTGGCAAGGTTTTCGTAATCCAGAGTAGTCAGTTCCCTCTTCACTTTGAATCGCGTCTTCAGGAATGTCATTGGCCTCCCTCGGGCGATAAGCCGAAAACCGAGACTCAACGGGCGCGCCGCAATTTTCGAGTTTCGCGTTTCCCTAGATTTCCACGCGCCGCAGCCGAAGTGCATTGCCGATGACCGAAACCGAACTGAAGGTCATGGCTGCCGCAGCAAGAACGGGGCTGAGGAGCCAGCCGAGCCACGGGTAGAGCAAACCGGCTGCTACCGGCACGGTCACGACATTATAGACGAATGCGAAGAAAAGGTTCTGGCGGATGTTCGCCAGCGTGGCGCTACTCAGGCGCCGGGCGCGCACGATGCCGCCCAAATCGCCCTTGACAAGAATGATGCCTGCGCTCTCCATTGCCACATCCGTGCCCGTGCCCATGGCGATTCCCACTTGTGCCTCGGCGAGTGCGGGGGCGTCATTTACGCCGTCGCCCGCCATGGCTACCGCTCGCCCTTCTGCACGAAGCTTCGTCACGATTTCGCGCTTGCGAGCCGGCTGCACCTGCGCCTCAAAAGCGTCGATTCCCAACTCGCGGGCGACGACCGCGGCAGAATCGTGATTGTCACCGGTAAGCATAACGATGCGCAGGCCATCCCGCTGAAGCAACTTGATGGCCTCGGGCGCGGAATGCCGGATGGGATCTTTCACTGCCATGACGGCCGCGGGCTTTTGATCAACCGCCAGAAAAACCGCGGTCGCTTCATCCCGGCGGAGTTCGTCGGCATCGTGCTGCAACATTTCGTGGGGGATTTTGAGAGAGTCAAAAAGCGCCTCATTGCCGAGGGCCACGGATTGATTACCGACCGTTCCCGTTACGCCCTGGCCTGGGAAGGAACGGAAATCCTTCAAGGGAGAGATTTGGAGCGAAAGCGCGTCCGCGGCGGCCAGAATCGCACCCGCCAGGGGGTGCTCACTGCCGCGCTCAAGGCCGGCGGCGAGCGCAACCAGATCGGATTCCTCCCAGCCTGGCTGTGGCTTGACGGCGGAGACGTGCGGCCTGCCTTCGGTCAACGTCCCGGTCTTGTCGATCACCAGCGTATCCACGTTGGCCAATGTTTCGAGTGCCTCTGCGTTGCGGATCAGCACACCCGCACGTGCGCCGCGCCCCGTGCCGACCATAATTGACATGGGCGTGGCGAGCCCCAGCGCGCACGGGCAGGCGATAATTAAAACGGCGACGGCGTTCATCAGCGCGTGCGCCAGGCGCGGCTGGGGGCCAAGCACGGCCCAGGCCGCAAAAGTGATTCCGGCCACGCCGATGACGGCCGGAACGAAGTAGGAAGCCACCGCGTCCGCCAGGCGCTGGATAGGTGCGCGCGTGCGCTGGGCCTCACTGACCATCGCCACAATCTGCGCCAGCAGAGTTTCACTGCCCACCCGCTCAGCGCGCATCACAAAGGCGCCCGCCCCATTTACCGTCCCCGCGGTCACCAGGTCGTCCGCGTGCTTCTCAACAGGAATCGGCTCGCCCGTCACCATCGACTCGTCCACAGAACTTGCGCCCTCGATGACGCTGCCATCGACGGGAATCTTCTCGCCGGGACGCACGCGCAGCCGGTCGCCGGGATTGATTTGATCGAGCGGCACATCGTCCTCGCCGCCGTCGGACCCGCCATCGGGATTGATACGGCGCGCAGTTTTGGGCACGAGCGCCAGCAGCGCCCGCAGCGCACTGCTCGTGCGGCTGCGCGCACGCAGTTCCAGCACTTGGCCGAGCAGAACCAACACGGTGATGGCAGCGGCAGCTTCGAAATAAACGGGAATATCACCTGAGGACATGCGGAATGAGCGCGGAAACACCTGCGGAGAGACCGTCGCGAACAGGCTGTAGAGATATGCTGCTCCTGTGCCCATGGCGATAAGCGTGAACATGTTTAGGCTGCGGTTCACGAGCGATGCCCAGCCGCGCTGGAAAAATGGCCATCCGCCCCACACCACGACGGGAGTGGCAAGAGCTAGTTCGATCCAGTGCTGCAATGTCGCAGATCCGGTTTCGCTCCCGAGCATTCCCGCCATCGCAATGGCCATCAATGGAGTGGTGAGCGTCAGGCTGATCCAGAATCGGCGCGTCATCGAACGCAATTCCGGATTAATATCCTCACCTGGCGTTACGGCCAGCGGCTCGAGCGCCATGCCGCACTTTGGACAATGTCCCGGGCCGCGATGGCGAATCTCAGGGTCCATCGGGCAGGTGTAGATGGTGGAGGAATCAGGGGAGTGCTGAGCGGCAGTCGGCGCGGCCGGCGCGCCGATTGAAACGACATGCGCCGGCGTGAGGTAAGTCTGAGGGTTGGATCTGAAGCGTTCCATGCAGGTCTTGCTGCAGAAGTAGAATTCCCGGCCTTGGTGTGAAAAAGAGCCTGCGGCAGTTTCAGGTTTCACCTCCATGCCGCAAACGGGATCAGTCATCTGGGGGCGCTCCGAAGGCATATTATGATGGACGAGGGTAGAGGGGCAAGCCTCAGCGGCGAGGCTCAACTCCGCGGGGCCCGTCATAGTTCACGTGCGTCAAGCAAGTTTGGTTGTTGAGGAATGGCCGTGAAATCCAGGCTGTTTACCTGATTCGACCGATTTTGCTGGTTTCCACGTTTATGGTCACCCTCACGTTGAAATCCTGATGGCATTCCGGGCATCTGACGATGTTTTTGGTGGGGGTCAGCTTGTCCGAGGCGTATTCGAAGCGCTCATCGCAGTGCGGGCAACGCAGCAGCCACTTGGCTTCAGGCATGGAAGGCCTCCTAAGGTGCTGGTGAGCATAACACAGGCGAACCTCCATTTGGTGACGTCTGCGCCGTTCCTGCCTGTGCTAGAATCGATTAAATTGACCAGCCTCAAGGAGGCGGATGAATGGCGAAGAAAACCAAATTACCGCAGAATGTGACCAAAGCCGACCCCGCGGTGGCGGCTACGTTAGCGGGGATTATTTATCAGGCGAAGCTTGCCAACCGGCAGGCGAAAATCAATGTGCCGGAGGAAGAAGTGGTGGTAGAGGTCATAAGCCTTTGGCGAATTGTGATGAACGCGCTCAGTTCCGGTGCGGTGCCCGGGGTTTGAATTGTAGCGTCCGTCAGCTGACGGATCCCCACGCGCGCTGCAAGTCATTTTCCCGCGAGATTCAGAACAAAACTCTGAAGGCGCCCGTCATTCCAGTCAGTGTCGCTGATTATCTTTTCCGCCAGCCTGCCATTGCGATCCAAAATATAAGACTCTGGATACTGATACGTTCCATAGCGGCTTGAAAGTGCCCGATTGGGATCGCGCCCGATGGGGTAATGCATTTGGTACCTCTGAATGAAATCGTTCAGCGCGTTCAGATCCTGATCGACGCTGATTCCCAGCACAACTACGCCGTGCGCCTGCATCTTTTGGGCGAAATCAACCAGGCTGGGGGTCTCTTCCACACAGGGCGGACACCATGTGGCCCAAAAGTTGACCACCACAACCTGGCCGGCATACCTTTTCAGATCCAACTCGCCTGAGGGCAGTGCGGGCACAGAGAAGTCCGGCGCGCGCTCGCCAATGGCCACTGGGTGGGGCGCGCTCTGGCGCAGGGCGAAATAAACCGAGGCTCCCAGAATCACCACCAATGCGGCAACCTTAATGGCATTGCTTTTGTTCATGGCGCAAAGCTCAATTATAATCAAACTTCGAACCAGACGACGAAAGCGCTTCAACATTTATGCGGTATGACGAAAGCGCCCGCGTATCAGTCATCATTCCGGCCCGCAATGAGGAGGCGAACATCGCGCGCGTCGTCAGGTCGCTCGCGAGGCAGCAGGGGATTCGGGAGATTCTGGTTGTTAACGATCAATCATCAGATCGAACAGCGAGGATATTGAGCGGCCTCGAAACCGAGATTCCCGAACTGCGCAGGTTGCGCGTGGAGGCGTTGCCGGACGGCTGGACTGGCAAAACACACGCAGCGGCGCTGGGGGCGCGCCAGGCGACGGGGGAGTGGCTGCTGTTCACCGACGCCGATACCGAGCATTTGCCGGGCAGCCTGGCGGAACTGCTGCGGCGAGCCGAAGACGAGCGCGCTGACCTGCTTTCGATTTCCCCGGGCCAGGAGACGCCAACGTGGTGGGAAAAATCCGTAATCCCTTACGTGTTCGTGAAGCTCGCGACACTCTTCCGTTTTGAGGATGTGTCCGATCCCAGGTCGCCCGCGGCGGCAGCAAACGGCCAGTACATGCTGGTGCGGCGGGAATGCTACGAGCGCAGCGGTGGCCACGAAGCGGTGAAGTCGGACATTCTGGAAGACGTGGGGTTGGCGCGCAGAATTAAGTCGCAATCCGGCAAACTTATCTTCCTGCCGGGAGCGCAGTGGGTGCGGACCCGCATGTACCGCACCTTTGGCGAGATGTGGCAGGGCTGGACCAAGAATTTGTACCTTCTCTATGAAGGAAATGCCTTGAAAATTCTCGCTGCCGTGGCATCACTTTGGTTTTTGGAGGTGCTACCGGAGCTGGCGTTCGTGGCGAGCTGCGTTGCCGTAGCTTCAGTGCGCTCCAGCAGGCTGCCGGACTTCTGTGCGGTGGGATTCTTTCTGCTGGCTGTCGCGCGCCAATGGAACTATGGCCGCGCGCTCGCGCGTCTGGGTTTTGATTTCGACCTGATCAGCTACCAACCCTTGGGCGCGTTCCTGCTGGGGGCTTTGATGCTGAATTCGCTGCGCGTCCACCGTCTGGCGGGCAACATCCAATGGAAAGGGCGGCAATACGCCCCGAAAGGGAAGGCCAAAGAGAAGAAATGATATACGTCACACGCCGCGCTGAGTTTTCCGCGTCACACTATTACCATAACCCCCAATTTACGCCGGAGGAGAACCGCCGGATGTTCGGCAAGTGCAACAATCCTCTCGGGCACGGGCACAACTACACGCTGGAAGTTACGGTCGGCGGGTCAATCGATCCCAAAACCGGAATGGTGCTGGATCTGAAGGACCTGAAGACGCTCATGGAACAGGAAGTCGTCCAACTGATGGACCACAAGTTTCTGAACAAGGAAGTGCCGGCGTTCGCGGAGAAAAATCCGACCACGGAAAATCTGGCGATGGAGATCTGGAAACTGCTTGCGCCGAAACTCCTGCAGGGCAAGCTGCATCGAATCAGGGTATACGAGACGTCCGATTTGTTCGTGGATTATTACGGAGACTGATGGTTTACCTCACTCGACGCTATCGATTCTCCGCAGGACATCGGCTGCACAACGAGATGCTCAGCGCCGAAGAGAATCAGCGCATCTACGGCAAGTGCAACAATCCCAACGGGCACGGGCACAACTATCTGCTGGAGGTGACCGTGGGCGGCCGCGTGGACCCGGCCACGGGATACGTTTTTGAACTGCCGAGAATGGATGGAATCGTCGCCACGAGCGTGCTGGACAAAGTTGACCATAAGAATCTGAACCTCGACTTGGAGAATTTCCGTGAGCAGGTTCCCACCACGGAAAATTTGTGCCTGGAAATCTACAATCTACTGCGCGCGCCTCTGGAAAACGCGGGCGCGGAAAGCGGGCTGCGGCTGGACCGCGTGCGGCTGGAAGAGACGAGCCAGAATTTTTTTGAATGCGCGTCGGACCGGGCCGTTCAGAGGCCATGAAAGCCATGAAAGGATACTATGAAGACTCACCAACTGGAAAACCTGGAAGAGATTGCCCACACTGACCCCGCGGATCCCCTGGCCGCGGCCGTGCGCCGAATGATTGCCGAAATTGGCGAGGATCCGGATCGCGAGGGCGTGCTGACCACCCCCGCGCGCGTTGCGAAGTCCATGCGCTTTCTTACCAGCGGCTATCAGCAGGACATCGACAAGATCCTGAACGGCGCACTCTACTCTGTCGCGTACGATGAGATGGTCATGGTGCGGGACATCGAGGTGTTCAGCCTGTGCGAACATCATCTGCTGCCGTTCTTCGGCCGCTGCCATGTGGCCTACGTTCCCAACGGCAGGGTGATCGGACTCAGCAAAATTCCCCGCATCGTTGACGTATTTGCCCGGCGGCTGCAGGTGCAGGAGCGGCTGACCGTACAGATCGCCGAGACCATCATGGAAAAAATCAAGCCGCAGGGTGTGGGTGTAATTATCGAGGCGCGCCACCTGTGCATGATCATGCGCGGGGTCGAAAAACAGAATTCCCTCGCCGTCACATCCCACATGCTGGGGGTTTTCCGGGATTGTGAAGGAACACGCTCTGAATTTCTGCGTCTCTTAAAAGAACGGGTCTGAGCGGAATTAGGGCTTATTGCTGCGGCGGAGAATCCCACGGTTCGATAAGCCGTGAAGGGGGCATGCTCGCCACATATTCCAAAATGGCGTCGCGGTCGTCAGGCTCAATTTCCTGAAAAAGAATTCCCATGCCCATTTTTTCCACTTCGTACGCCACCTGCGCTCGGGCGGTTACAACCTTGTCCTTGTTGTCAAGGTTGAAGCGCACCGTAATGACTGAGCCGGCGGGAAGGGACTCCGAGGTTTCAATAAACATGCCGCCCGGACTGATGTCACGTGAGAAGGCCAGGGTCATGCATTCTTCGCATTGCACCTGTGTGGCAAGCGGCGCGCGCTTTTCACGCCTGCGATCGCCGGTTTTCTGGTGAATCCAGCGCAGAACCCTTTGCCGATCGTCTTCGCTGATTTCCGTAAAGCCCACACCGGCGCCCTGGCCCGCCATCGTGTATCGAACGCTGGCCTTGGCTTCGACAAGGGGAATATGCCGCGCGGGACGGAAGCGCACGCCGATGATCTTTTCAGGTTGAAGGTCGACGATTTCGGTAAGAAAAAGTCCGCCTCCCCCCAGGTTGGTGGCGACGGCGCGCAAATAATCCTCTCCCGCAGCGGTGTATTCCACCGGCAGTTTTACCTGGACGCGGGGGTATTTCCTGACGTAGGTTCTGGCCATGAGTGGCTTGGAGCTTCCGCGTAAAGCGCTAATTCTGCGACGCTGTAAGCATAACGCTAGAGTTACTTTACGGAAAGAGTACCAAAGTACGGGTTGCGATTCCAATGGAAGCAGGCGTCTGGATTGCGCGCGTGACAGGGATCGCCGCTAGAACCGACGCGGACCACAGCCGAATTCCTTTGCCAGATACTTCAGGTTCGTGTTACCCTCTCTACGTAAACTTAAGAGATGAGAAGCGAGGAGAGAACGGATGCCGTTGGCCCGTGAGTCGAAAGCCACCACGATTGAACGATTTCGAGT
>JASHTY010000598.1 GCA_030040315.1 Terriglobia bacterium
CAAAGGCTATGGACGACTGCATCGTGGCTTACGGCCAAAATGGCGAGCCGATACGTCCTCAGCAAGGTTTTCCGGTCCGCCTCGTCGTTCCGGGGTATGAAGGAATTTACAACACGAAGTGGCTGAGACGAATCAAGGCGGTGGACCGGTTCTACATGACGTACAACGACTACGGGCACATTCAAAGCGATCCGAAAGCCGCCGCGTTGAGCTGGCAGTGGGGACCGAAATCGGTGATCACCTTCCCTTCCGGCGGACAGCATCTGCCCGGGCCCGGGTTCTACGAAATCAGCGGACTGGCCTGGTCCGGCGGCGGCGCCATTCGCAGGGTAGAAATATCCTGCGACGGTGGCCAGACCTGGAAGGACGCTGAGCTCCGCGGCGAGGCGCATCGAATGGCGCACGTGCGTTTTGGCATGGTCTGGAAGTGGACGGGAGGCGAGTGCGTCCTCATGTCGCGCTCCACCGACGAAATAGACCAGGTCCAGCCCTCGCCGGCCGACTTCGCCAAATTCTTTGACAAGCCCCCGGACTTTTACAAGGGCCGCCACGTGCCCGGCCTCGACAATGTGATTCAACCCTGGAGGGTGGCAAGTGACGGAACCGTCCACAATGCGATTTAGGCTTCTCCTGACGGTGATGATCCTCGGGGTATTCCGCACCGCGTGGGCACAGTCGCCCACCTATGGTTTGGGAAAGACCCCAAGCGCAGAAGAAATCCATGCCTGGGATATTTCGATCGGGCCTGAGGGAAAGGAACTCCCGCCCGGGCACGGAACCGCCAAGGAAGGCGCGCAGCTCTTTGCTCAGAAGTGCTCAATGTGCCATGGCGAAAACGGGGAGGGTAATGGCGCCTCAGCTCCTACTGTGATAAAGAACGAAGGCAAGCCCGTGATCAGTTCGCCAAGCAATCAACCGGGACCGCTGATGGCGACCCACGCCCCTTACGCAACTACGATTTGGGACTACATCAGCCGCGGCATGCCTTTCGGACAGGAGGGCTCGCTGAAGCCCGATGAGGTCTACGCTCTGACGGCCTTTCTGCTCTTCAAGGGCGGCGTCATCCAGGAGGGCGACGTCATGGACGCTCAGAGTCTGCCGAAGGTCAAAATGCCGAACCGTGATGGGTATGCTCCCCTGCCGGAATACAAGCGAGGGGCGCCGAGGATATTCGCAAACAAGACGGGTCAATAGGAGCAAATACTCCAATTCTTGTGCTTCGCCGGCATTCCCCCGCACGCACCCACTGATCTGACTCTGCGCCTTAGTGGCAAAAACGCGGGCAGGTCAAGCCGCTGATCTGCCGCAGAGGCTCTGATAATAGTCGCGCCCGCGCTCGTACCCCTGACGGAAGGGTAATTCGAGATCCGCGCCGGGGTGGAGCTTTTGGAGGTCCTCCAGGTCGGTATCCATCTCCGCGAGCATTTGGTCGTATTCCTTGCATCGGGTTCTGGCGTGCAGAGCGGCCTCAAAACCCAGACGGTAGAATTTTTCATCCTGCTTGAAATCGCGGCCGCCCTTCGAGTAGTGCTCCTGTTGGGCGCCGCGCAGGCCAATCCACCATTTTTCACGCGCCGCATCAACCGATTCCGCGCCTTCCGCCGCCATGGATTTGCGTAACCGCTCGGCGTGAGCTTCGTCATCGGCAAATGCCATCAGCACGCTCTTGCCGTGGCGCAAAGCATCTTCATAAACGAAGATTTCATCCTCCGGCAGGCCCTCCGTGGAGGCGTTGTCGAGCGCGGCCCCGACTTTTCCTCCCGCCAGCCCGAGAATTGCCGCGCCGGCCAGGCCGAGGGCGATGACGGGTCCCACGCCGGGAATGGCGGCCGCGACCGCGGCGCCCAATTCCAGCCCGCCCGCTAGGCCCACCGCGGCGCCCATCACGCCGCCCAATGCCTTGCCTTCGCCGGGTTGTTCCGCCTCGCTGACGGGAATGCCGTGGAGCCCCTTCCCGCCCTGCCCGGGGAGCAGCAGGTTGATCCGCTCTTTCCGCACTCCGCCGGAGGCCAGCTTTTGCGCTGCGCGCGCCGCACTTTCCTGAGAAGCAAATACTCCCGTTACCGTTTTCATGGATCGCCTTTTCTCCCTTCCCGAATCTCCCGAGATTGAATTCCCATTACTGTGGCAGCATCACAGGGATGCCATCCCGCACTCAGGCAGCGGCTTTTTCCGCAATTCTCACCTCACGGCCCACGGATGCTACGCAATCCCTTCGCCGAATCGCGACAGCCGCGCGTAGCATACTACCATTTCCACGGTGATGTGGAGAAGATGGCAGGTCCGAATGTAATGGTGCAGTTTGAGCTCGTAGCGGCGAGTGAGCGGCCCCGGTATTTTTGATCCATTTCGAGTGTTAGTTTCCGGCAAAATCTAATACCTGAAGAAGGGAGATTTGCCTTGACTCCCACCGGCCGATTTCGGCAAGATGAGATGAACTTGCGAGATGGGTAGCCGCAAGGTCGAAATTCCAAATAACTGAATATTCCCTGTGCGGTGGTCGGCCAATTCGCACCGTTAATGATCGTGCTGCGGCGTCGACCCGGTAGGCCAAAGCCGGCGAAAACGCTTCAGCAGGTCTGCGAGGAGATTGCCATGATGTGTACACCTGTGTGTTTTCAGCATCCCCGGAAATCCCGGAGTCCTCACCCAAGAAGCACAGGGCAACGAATGCGGTGCGCGGTCGCCGGAAGCGTTCTAATGCTTGTTCTTCTCGCCTTCGTTCCAGCGGTGCTTGCGGAGGCGCCGCTCACGCCCTCAACGCTGGACTTTGGCACAAACGCCTTGAATCAGCAGAGCGCGGCGATGAGCGTCACCCTCAGAAATCCCCTCCAGGAATCGCTGGTTATCAAGGCCATCACAATCAGCGGCGATAGCGCGGCCGATTACACAACCGGCGGAGACTGTCCGTTGAGCCCTGCCACCCTGGGTGCAGGAAAGACCTGCGCGATCACGGTAAGGTTTACAGCTTCGGCTGTGGGCTTGCGCGCCGCCAGGCTAACGATTAGCGACAGCGCACACGAAGTGCCACGAAGCATCTCTCTGACCGGAGTTGGCACCTCTCTAGCGGACCCATTGGATGCCGCAATAATTCCAGGAGGGAACGCCAGCGCCGCAGCCGCCAGTTCGCAGAGTGCTCCGGGCGTCACCCAGACAGCAACCTCCGGTGAGAAATTTGCACGTCGGCCGGTGAAGCCCGGCGTCAGCACCGGCAGCGGACTTCTTCCCGGCGGTCTTGCGCCCCTGAGCAGCACAGGCAGTTCGATTGGGCTGGTGTCGATTGTCGTGACGCCGGTAAACGTTTCGATTGGAGCGGGCAGCACGACGCAATTCACCGCGACAGGCGTGTACAGCGACGGCGCGGCAGCAAATCTGACGGCTGCGGTGGGCTGGAGTTCATCCTCTCCGAGCGTGGCAAGCATCAACGGCGCAGGATTGGCGACGGGACTTGCCGCAGGCAGCACGGTCATCACGGCGAGCTATGCTTCAGTCAGCAGTCCACCGGTCGCAAGGGTCAACAGCGTCAGCGTCGGTGCGCCGCCCATCGTCGTCGCCAATCCCAATGTCCTCAGCGGCTCGACAACACTCACGGTCACATCTCCAACGCTGGTCTCCATCGCCATCATGCCCGCCAATCCCTCTATTGCGGCGGGCGGAACGCAGCAATTTACCGCCACGGGAACTTACAGCAACAACAGCACGCAGAATCTAACCAGCACGGTCACCTGGATGTCTTCGGCGGCCAATATAGCCACGATCAACAGCGCCGGGTTGGCGAGCGCTTTCTCGGTGGGCAAGGCCACGATCACCGCGGCCATGGGCGCCATTAGCGGCTCGACCCTCCTCAATGCCACGGCCGGCTTCGTGACCTCCGGCAGTCTTAAGACTGGTCGTCAATACCATACCGCGACGCTGCTCGAAAACGGCGAAGTGATGATCACGGGCGGCGTCGACGCGGACTTTGACGTTTTGCCGTACACCGAAATCTACAATCCCACCTCCGGAGCTTTCACTCCCGGCGGCAATCTGGGATCCGCCCGCTATTCGCACACCGCCACGCTGTTGAACAACGGCTTGGTGCTTATCGCGGGCGGCGTGGGGGAAAACGGTTTCCTGGCCAGCGCCGAGCTTTTCAACCCTGCCACTGGAACCTTCAGCCCCACCGGCAGCATGCAAAACGCCCGCGCGTATCACACTGCAACCTTGCTGGCGAATGGCCAGGTGCTGATGGCCGGTGGTACCAACGACTCAGTTCAGGGCACCGCGGAGCTTTACGACCCCCTTACCGGAACGTTTACGGTGACCGGCAGCTTGCAAACTGCGCGCGAGTATCACACCGCCACGCTGCTCAATGACGGCACGGTGCTGATTGCCGGTGGATATGATGGCGACGTGGCTCTGAACAGCGCCGAAATCTTTAACCCGGCTACGGGAACCTTTGCGAATACCGCCGGCAATCTGCAAACGGGACGCTTCTTCCATACGGCGACGCTGCTGAACGGTGGTCAGGTATTGTTGGCGGGCGGCGAGCTCTCCAGCACGCCCTATCAAACCGCCAGCGCCGAGCTTTACGATCCTGCCACTCAAACTTTCGCCTACACGAGCAACAATCTGGACGCGGCGCGCTACTATCACACCGCGACGCTCCTGGACAACGGAATGGTGCTGTTGGCCGGAGGCTGCCCGGCCAGCAACGGAGTCTACTGCAATGGCACACCGCTCACCACCGCTGACCTGTTTGACCCAACCAGCGGCAGCTTTACGCAGACAGGCAGCCTGAAAACGCCGCGCATGTTCCATACCGCCTCGTTGCTGAACGACGGCCAAGTGCTGCTGGCGGGGGGCGCGGATGATGGCGCTGACGACGTGACGGGGACAACGGAACTCTACGAAGCCGCAACGCTCGTTCCCTCCGGCCTCGTATCCATCTCGCTCGCGCCTACAAACCCCACAATCCCCCAGGGAACAGGCCAACGCTTCAGCGCTTTCGGAACCTACACGGGCGGAAACATCCAGCAACTGGCGGAAGTCACCTGGAGTTCCTCCAATCCCGGCGTCATCAGCATCAGCAATGACGCCAGCAACGCCGGCGCCGCCTGGGCAATTGCCCAAAGTTCCGCCACACTCAGCGCCTGCGCGGGCGTGATTTGCGGTTCCACCACGGCCGCCGTCGGACCGCCGGGACCGACTTCCGTCACCGGCCCGTCAGGCTCATCGACCAGCGGCAGTCTGAACACCGGGCGGACGGAGCACACCGCCACGCTGCTGAATAACGGCATGGTGCTGATCGCCGGTGGCGTCGACATCAACGGCAATACCCTCTCCAGCGCCGAACTCTACAATCCCGCCACACAGGTCTTCACGACTACCGGCAGCCTGAATACGGGCCGCAGCCAGCACACCGCAACCTTGCTGCCCAACGGTTTGGTTCTGATCGCAGGGGGCATTGACGCGAATTTTGATTACCTGGCCAGCGCAGAGCTCTTCAATCCCGCCACAGGGACGTTCACGTTGACCGGCAGCATGACCAATGGGCGCATGCAGCACACGGCCACCCTGTTGAAAAACGGCATGGTGCTGCTGGCGGGCGGATTCAGCATCAACGAGGGATTCGTCGGCCCTGCGGAACTCTTCAATCCCGCCACCGGAACCTTCAGCGTTACGGGCATGATGAACAATCCGCGCGACGAGCACACCGCCACGCTGCTGAACGACGGCACAGTGCTGATCGCCGGCGGATGGAACGACGACGCCATCGCCGGCGGGGAAATCTACAATCCCTCCGGCGGCACGTTCACCGTTACCACCGGAAGCCTGGCGACAGCGCGCTACTACCACACGGCAACCCTGCTGAACAATGGAATGGTATTGCTGGCGGGCGGGGCGATCGATGTGGTTGACGATCCCACCGGCACGGCGGAGTTATACAATCCCCTAACCGGAAATTTCACCACCACCGGCAGTCTGTTCACGGCGCGATACAACCACACCGCGACGCTGCTGACCAGCGGCCTGGTGCTGATGGCGGGCGGAGCGGATGATGAAGGAGGCGATCCCACCGCAACCACCGAATTGTATGACCCGGCGAGCGCGACGTTTGCTCCCGGCAACAGCCTGGTGGACGCGCGCACGTACCACACTGCCACGCTGCTGAACAATGGCCAGGTTCTGCTGGTGGGCGGCTACGGCACCGATGGCGTCGTCCTGGGCACCTCGGAGATCTACAACGTCGGTTTGATCACCCCGCCCAACCTCTCGACCATTACCATCACACCCGCAAGCCCCACGATTCCGCTGGGCAGCTCGCTGCAATTTTCCGCCGCCGGCAACCTGACGGGCGGCAGCACCGAGCAGCTTGCCGCAGTGGAATGGAGTTCTTCGAATCCGGCGATCGTCAACATCAGCAGTTCGGGTGTGGCTTACGCCGCAGCGGGGGGTTCAGCGACCATCACTGCATGTGCAGGCTTGATCTGCGCTTCCACGACCGCTTCGGTAGGGCCTGTGATAGTCGGCATTACCGTCTTGCCCGCCAACGCCACCATTGCACCGGCGGGAACATTGCAATATGCGGCAACGGGGACGCTCGACGATGGCACGACGCAGGACGTCACGGCTTATGTAACCTGGGGTTCGTCTGCGCCGGGCGTGGCCAGCATCGGCGCGGCCGGACTCGCCCTGGGCGTGACCTCGGGTGCCACCACGATTACGGCAAGCTCCGGTTCGGTGCAAGGCTCAACCACCCTCACCGTTACGGGCTTCGCAGCCACGGGCAGCCTGAACACTGCCCGCACGGCTCACACCGCGACGCTGCTCAATAACGGCATGGTGCTGATCGCGGGCGGCGCGGATACCAATGGCGACTTGCTGACCAGCGCCGAACTGTATAACCCCACGACCGGAGCATTTACCCCCACCGGCAGTCTGAACGTGGGCCACTATTCCCATACGGCGACTCTGTTGAACAACGGAATGGTGTTGATCGCCGGCGGCGTGACTTCCCAGAACGAAAACGGTCAAGGTCTGCCCGGGGCAAGCGTGGAGCTCTACAATCCCGCCGCGGGAACCTTCACCGTCACCGGCAGTATGATCGATCCGCGCTATGGCCACACCGCCACGCTGCTGGCGAACGGGCTGGTGCTGATTGCCGGCGGCCAAAGCCCAAATCCCGCAAGTGCGGAACTCTATAACCCTGCCACCGGCATTTTCACTCTAACCGGGAGTATGACCACGGACCGCATTCTGCACTCAGCAACCCTGCTAGATAACGGGATGGTACTGATGGCGGGCGGGCTGGGCAACAGTGGCCCCAATTCCACCGCTGAGCTTTACGATCCTGCTGCCGAAACCTTTACCGCGACGGGCAACATGCTCACGGGGCGCTACTACCAGACCGCGACGCTGCTGAACAATGGAATGGTGCTGGTGGCGGGAGGCGCAAATCCTCCCAACAGTCCCATTACCGATGCCGAGCTTTACATTCCTGGGGCGGGCACCTTTACCGCCACCGGCAACCTGAACGACGCCCGCTATGCCCACACCGCAACCCTGCTGAACAACGGCCAGGTGCTTATGGAAGGCGGTCAAGGGGTGAACGGCGTGCTGATGTCGGCGGAGCTTTACGATCCAACGAGCGGCGCTTTCACTTACACCGCCAGCCTGAATACGGCGCGCTCAGGAGCTTCCGCCACGCTGCTGAATGACGGCGCAGTGCTGATCGCGGGCGGCATCGACAACAACGGGAATTCGCTGGGCGCCGCGGAGATCTACGACCCGGCCACATTCGTTCCTGCCGATCTGGTCTCGATTGCTGTGAACCCCGCCAGTCCGGCGATTCCCCAGGGCAGCGGACTGCGCTTTACAGCCGTGGGCACTTTCACCGGCGGATCCACAGAAGAGCTCGCGGAAGTTACGTGGACTTCCTCGAACCCCGGTACACTGGGGATCAGCAATGATGCCAGCAATCCCGGCGGAGCCATTGGGCTGGCGAAAGGCCCCGCAACCGTTCGTGCCTGCGCGGGCAATTTATGCGGAGCGACAAACGTCACGGTGGTCGCGCCCCTCTCCTCCATCGCCATCAACCCTGTAAACACGACGGCGGCACTGGGGTCGAGCGTGCAGTTTTCCGCCACCGCCACACTTGGCGATGGCAGCACTGAGAACGTCACCTCAGAAGTCGCCTGGAGTTCCTCGGCTCCGGACATTGCCGCTATCAATGGATCCGGCGTTGCGACGGCCCTGAACGCGGGAACCACGGCCATTACCGCAGCCTGGAGCGGAATTCAAGCCTCTACAGCCCTGACCGTGGGGGGAGGCTTTGATTCGACCGGCAGCCTCACGCGTCCAACCACCGGACAGACGGCGACTCTGCTGGATACCGGCGCCGTGTTGGTGGCGGGAGGGCTTGACTCAGCCGGCGACCTGATCGACCTCTCCGAGTTATACGACCCTACGGCCGGGACTTTCACTGCCTCCGGCACACTGACCTCTCCAATCGGGCGCGCCTGGCATACGGCGACGCTCCTGAACAACGGTATGGTGTTGATCGTCGGCGGAGTGGGCTCAACGAACCCCCAGAACGGTGCTTACGTTCCGCTAGCCACAGCGCAGCTCTATAACACCATCACCGGAACATTCACTTATACCGGCAGTCTGAACACCGCGCGCGCCCAGCACACGGCGACGCTGCTGCCGAACGGCATGGTATTGATCGCGGGTGGCTGTGTAACCTATTCCTCGCCCACTTTCTGCGCCACCGCCACGAATTCGGCGGAGTTGTATGATCCCGCCACAGGCGTCTTCGCCACCACGGGCGACCTGGTGTTCCGGCGCATCTACCATACGGCAACACTGCTTTCGAATGGACTGGTGTTGATAACCGGCGGTGCTCAGAATGGTTTTTGGACGAACATCATCTCCAACGCCGAGCTGTACAATCCCGCCACCGGCACGTTCACAGAGGGCGCTCTTCTCCAATACGGACGATTGAGTCATACCGCGACGCTCCTCAACAACGGAATGGTATTGATCACGGGCGGAATCGGCGCGCTGG
>JASHTY010000599.1 GCA_030040315.1 Terriglobia bacterium
CTTCGGGCTGTATCGATAAAGCTTGAAAAAGCCTCACCCCCGAGCACACGGAGAGCCATAGAGACGGCACTCTCTGTGAAGCTCTGTGATCTCTGTGGTGAAAGCTTTGCCAAGCCTCAATGTCTGCACTCGAACCCTGGTTGCGGTTTACGGACAAGACCAATTGGGTCTATCATTCTACTTCTCTGAAATTCCACGATGCGGGAGGGTTCGAACTTGACGGTACACGCGCAATCATCATCCACACAAGTTGAGCAGATGGATTTGCAAGTCGGCCGGCCGGGAGGACTGGAGGACATCGGATACCTGACCTGCATGACCATGGTGATGGTTGGCAACTACTCGCAAACGGGGCATTTCGGCGGGCCGCTGGCATATACGCCTTACAACGTCTCGGCCCACTTGGCGGGCCCCGAACAGGGTGGCCTGCGCTTCGACTATCGCCGTCCCAAGCATCCCTTTACTGACAAGTTCCTGCTGGCGGGCGGGCACAACATTCCGACAGGTTACGCGCTCTGGATGATCATGGGGCACGCCATGGAGCGCAAGTTCAAGGCCACCGGCGACAAGCGCTACTACGTAGACCCGAATGTGGCCATGCTGCCCATTGATGCGTTCGGATTCCGCCGCGGCGCGGGCGCGCTCAAGCACCTGCTTCAGGATCACGGCCTGGCGGACCTTCCGTTATTTGCGCAAGCCAAAGTGCGTGGCATTCGCGCGCTGGCGGGTCACTCGGAAAGCACGGATGTGACCAACGATGTCAACGGCGGCCCATCGGGAATCGGCATCGCCACTGCGGCGGGCAAAGCGGCATTTTGGAACATCGTCGGCGGGCCGCGTTCCTTGAAGGTGATCGCGTTGGAGGGTGAATTTGCCCTTACGGAAGGTCACGCGCAGGAGCTGAAGACTCAGGCATTGGCGCTGCAAGTGGGCAAGCGCCTGCGGATTCTGCTGTCGGACAACAATGCGGGGATTGACGACGTGCTGCTGGGCGGCGTGGTTGACCGCAAGTTCGATCACTACCGGCTGGTGGACCAGTGGACCTCTTACGGCTGGAACGTCATGACGCTGCCGAATGGCAACGACTACGCCCAGGTGCTTTCCGCGCTCAAGGCCATGGAGGATTGGGACGAAAACGACCGTCGTCCGATCATCGTGGTGGGAAAGACTACCAAGGGATACTGGCCCGGCGCGATTGACGGCAAGATTCCCGGTTACGGCGATCAGGTGGTCAGCTATCCCAGTCATCCCTACGCGCAAAAGATGAACTCAGATTACTTCGTCGCCCTGGCCGGCACGTTCGAAAAGCACTACGGCGTGAAATTTGAGGGCATCCGCCAGGGACCGGTCACCGATGTGCGCGAGCGTCTGATTCAGTTCAAGACCAACATGGACGTGGTGATGTCGGTGCTCGACCGCGACGGCCTTGGGGATTGGCTTGCCGACCGGCTTGTGGAGATCGGCGACACACTTCCATCGGAAATGCCCTCGCACTTTGACATCCACCGCGATCCCTTCCTGGATGAGCGCCTGCGCGTGGCGAACATTCCCGTTGAGCCGCAGAAGTTGACGGTGACGAATCCGATTTCAGGCGCGGAAAAGCAGGTGATGGTTACACTCTTCCGCAAGCCGGGCGAAGTGGCGGGCACGCGCCGCGCGATTTCCGAATTCATCAAGTGGATGAACTACGTCACCGGCAACCGCTTCTTCACCATTGCTGCCGACCTTTCCGAATCGATCAACATGGAGCACGGCAGCCTGTGGGGCCACTACGATCCGGAGACCAATCCGCTGGGCACGCGGCTGAAGGCGGCGATTCAGGAAGCAGGCAACGTCTCAACCGCCATCGGGCTGGTGAGCCAGAGCGCCAGTCTTGATCCCAATAGGTTTGCCGGCGTGTGGGCGATGAGCGGGACTTATGGCGCATTCACGCCCCTCATGTATACTCCGGCGCGCGTGTGGAGCCAGCAGAACCAGGACAGCAAGTTTCGCATGGGCGTGCTGCACATTCTGGCCGCGCACTCGGGTCCGGAGACGGCTGCCGATGCGCGTACGCACTTCGGAATCTTCTCCACGCAGGTGTGGAAGCTCTTCCCGCGCGGCGAAACCATTCACCTGAATTTCTGGGATTACAACGACGTTTGCCCCGGCTACTTTGCCGCCGCGGAGATTGCCGCGCGCGAGCCGAAGGTGGGCGTCATCTCCATCGAAGTCGCGCGGCCGGATTTCAAGGTGGCCGACCGCAGCAAATTCGCTGACCCCGACATCAAGGCCGCGGCCAGGGGGCTCTACTCGATTCGCGACTTCGCGCCAGGCAAACCTCGCGCCGGGTACGTGCTGGCCCAGGGCTGCAGCTCGACCGTCAATCTGGTCAGCCTGCTGACACGCCTGGAAGAAGCAGGCATCAACGTGAAGATCATTTCCGCCATCAGCGAGGAGTTGTTCGACCATCAGTCCGAAGAGTATCGCCGGTCCGTGCTGCCACCCGGTGCGCTGAGCGACTTGATGGTGGTCAGCACCGGAACGCGCCGCGTCTGGCCCATTCGCAATTTGGGACCGCTGACGGATGAATACTCACTAACATCGGATTGGGACAACCAGTGGCTTACCGGCGGGTCGGAGACCGACGTCATCGCCGAGGCGCACCTTGATCCTGAGTCGATCTTCGCGGGAATCCAGCGCTTCGCCCGCGACCGCGATGCGCGCCTGGGCCGCCAGCGCCAGATGCTGGCGGCGTCACGGGAAGGATAAGGAGCTCCAGGGAAGCTGCGGCTCAGGCGCGGCGTTCCTTTATCAAAATCCGAAGGGCTTGGTTGACGGATTCTGAATCGTGGAATACCTCAGCCACGTCCGAGTCGAGCAGCACTACGTTCGTCCCCTTTTTGTACTGTTGGTAGTACTTTCCTCGAACGCCTCCGCGCAGGTCATACTCCGGCCTCATTTCGTCGTGCCCGGATTGCTCATTCTTGCGACTCATATTGATACCTCTCAGTTGGGGTCACGTCTCTCGCGCTGATGATTCTGATTCGGCCTTCGCGATCAGTATGCGCGACGATTGTCAATCTCTGCTGTTGTGACATGCCCGTTGTCAAAAATCTTTGCTCATCGTGAGAATGGTCGGGATCGTCAATCGTGACCGCCAAGGGATCACCGAAGACCGTGCTGGCATCATCGAACGATATTCCATGCTTTCTGAAATTGCCTTGCGCCTTCTCGACATCCCATTCAAATTGCACTCTTTAAGCCTACCATTTTCCGCCGAGGGAGGTTTACTCCCGTTCGAATTTGGACATCGATTCTACGGACGAGAACCGCAAACCCATGCTAATGGCTTTTGGGTGCAGCTACCCTTGCCTGCATCTCTTTGCAATTTGCGATAGCGCCGTTCTCGATCGTATTTGGCGCCAATCCTTGCAGGAAGTGCCTCAATAAATGTCTTCGCAATTCCCAGTTTTCCGACTTTCCTCCGCGGTCTCCGATAGACATCTACGACTTCCGCGCTGACCGGGTGGGGAAGCGGTTCGACGCGTGTTCTGAATTTGCTTGCGAGTTTTCGTAACGGTGTGGGTCCCTTGACCGCTCGGAGCATTTCTTTCAACGCAGGGAATGCAGTGCGGCATTCTCGGTCCATCAAGGTAGGCGCGCGGTCGAAGGCAAGAGGCATCGTCCGAGGCTGCCACCGCGTTTCGATTGCATCCTCGTATCCTCTCATTCGATAGCGACGAACAGCGACTGGAGGAGTTACGTAAACCAACTTCGCACACCCTTGGCCAGGCTGAGCGAATGCTAGTCGTGCCCCCAGCAGCTCTCGGCGATTGCTTGGACTCAGGAGATTTCTGTGATGGCACAAGGTAATTCCGAAGCTCCCCTTTTCCCAAAAAGGGTCATCGCGCGGATCGGATTTGGATTCAGGTTTCCGGAGATAAACAAGGAAAACACGCTGCGACATATAGTTACCTCACGGGCGATTGTTCACCAGTCATAAATTTTTCGTCGTCCACTGCTCAATTCTTTCCAGCGCCTTCTGGATGTTCTCCACCGAATTTGCGAACGAGAAGCGCAAGTAGCCCTCGCCCCAGGCGCCGAAGGCGGTACCCCACAGGCAGGCGACTCCGGCTTCGTTCAGCAGGGCATCGGCGACGGCTCGCGACGACTTGCCGGTCCCGCGAATGTTGGGGAATGCGTAAAACGCTCCATGCGGCTGGCGGCAAGTGAAGCCGGCAATGTGATTCAGCCCTTCGACGATTACCTTGCGGCGGCGGCGAAATTCCTCGCGCATGGAGTTCACGGATTCCTGCGAGCCGCGCAGTGCCTCCACGCCTGCGATCTGCGTGAAGCTGGCCGTGCAGGAAGTGGAATTGGTGGCCAGCAGCGTAACCTGCTTGGCCAGATCGGCGCGCATCACTCCGTAGCCCATCCGCCATCCCGTCATGGCGTAGGTCTTGGAAAATCCGTTCAGGATGATGGTCTTCTCACGCACTTCCGGGAACTGCGCGATGCTGGAATGCTCGCCCTCGTAGATCAGCCGGTCGTAGATTTCATCGGACAGCACAAACAGGTCGCGGTCGGCGAGCGCCTTGGCCAGGCGGGCGATGGCGGCGCGGCCCATCACTCCGCCGGTGGGATTGTGCGGGCTGTTGAGAATCACCAGCCGCGTGCGATCGGTGAGCTTCTCCAGAATTTCGTCGACATTCACGTCAAAGTCGCGGTCCTCGCTCAAGCCGTAGGGGATTTCCTTGCCGCCCACGAAGCGGATCATCGACTCATAGATCGGAAATCCGGGATTGGGATAAAGCACTTCGTCGCCTTCATCGACGAGCGCCACGATGGCGAAGAACATGATGGGCTTGCCGCCGGGCGTCACTACAACTTCGGAGGGCTCGACGCGGATTCCCAGGTGCTGGGAAACATTGTCGGCCACCGCCTCGCGCAACTGCGGCAGGCCCGCCGAGGGGCCATAGTGAGTCCAGCCTTCGCGAATCGCCTCGACACCGGCATCGACAATGTTGGCGGGCGTCGCGAAGTCCGGCTCGCCGATTTCGAGATGGATGACCTCTTTGCCCTGAGCTTCCAGCGCCTGAGCGCGCACCAGCACGTCAAAGGCGCTTTCCGTTCCCAGCCGGGTCATGCGGCCGGCCAATCGCAGACTGCTTGTAGTACTAGCCATGGTTTCTCACCAGATTCATCGACAATTGCTGCGAGGCATACGATTCTTCACGCTCGTCAGAATATCCCTTGAATAGTTCAATGTCCATACGGCCCCGTGGCGTCTCAGGTTGAGCGTTGAAGCGTCCGCC
>JASHTY010000600.1 GCA_030040315.1 Terriglobia bacterium
ACGGCCGGCACGGCAACTCCGGTAGTTTCCGGCACTGTGCTTTCGGGCGCGGGTGCTGATGGAACGGCCCTGACCCGCTTCCTGGCCCTGTCCGTTTCACCCACGGCCACAGCCGCGGCAGGTGGAGGCACGGCGGTCAGCACGACAGTTACTTTCACCATGACCATCAAGTAATTTTCGCCCGTGCCGGTGGTCAGGAAGTAGCTGAATTTTTGTCCCACGTAATCTTCGACGGTGAAGTTGACGATTTACCCCCTCAACCCCGGCCCAAGGGGAAGAGGGGGGAGCTGGGATGAGTTCACCGTCGTGCCCCCTGCAAGCCCGATTTCTGGACCCCGCGGATCTTAACGAACCCTGGAAATCGAGAGGGGTGGCCCGCTCGCGAGGATGGCTTCCGTCCGCCGAAAAGCAACTCGGCGGCGCCGGCTTAGGCCCACATTCTAATGAGCACGAACGGATTCAATCTCGAAAGCAATGGGGGGCAGGTTCTGGGAAGCGTAATTCCGACAGTACGTTCGCGCATTAAGACGTGCTTCCTGGTTCCTGCCTTCTCGCTTTTGGTGATCACGATGATTGCGGTCGACGCTTCCGGGCAAACGGCGTTTAGCATTCTCCAGGCGACGGGGGGAATCTCCTTCACGAAGGTGGGCAGCGCTTACGAGACAACGTTTGGAGACATGAACGCTTTGGGAATAGGGACTCCCCAGTCGGGCTTGACAGTTGCACCGCTCAGCAACGGCGCGCTCTATTTCAGCGAGTATCAGGTGCAGTTTACGGGGCTTGGTCTCGGAAATGCCGAACTCACAGCTTACGTAAGCACCAATTTCGCCCACCCTGCGGCGCAGATTATCGAAAACTGCCCGAGCACATCGGCCTGCACCAGCTCGGCAGGATATTCTGCGATGTCCACGGCTTCAGGCGCGCCCAGCACGGTGATTGCCTCGATGGGCGTCTCAACGGCCACGGTGGGGATTGGGATTTTCTTGCCGGACAATGACGGTGCAAGCGCATTTACGGGCACCGATAACTCTGCGGTAGTCACCTTCACTATGACGAACGTGACCTTTGGTATCACGCTTGCCACGGCGACTATGACATTTACTCTTTCCCCGGCCAACACAGTCCAAGACGCGGTCTCGCTGGCGCTGGCAACCGCCCCGAGTGGACTGACGGTGACCGGAACTTCCCCCTATACCATGGCCTTCGGCAACGTCAAC
Organism: Terriglobia bacterium; assembly: GCA_030040315.1. Taxonomy (GTDB): domain Bacteria; phylum Acidobacteriota; class Terriglobia; order UBA7540; family UBA7540; genus Bog-366. The sequence goes on from JASHTY010000600.1 coordinate 1,218, forward strand.
GGCCTGGGGGTGGGAGCCACGGTACCTACGGTGGCCGCTGCTGGAGGCATCGTATACACCACGCCTTATTACCTCGAGCCGGCATTTTCGGATTTCACTTCCACGACTGCGGAACTGGAAGTGTACGTCAGCACGAACTTCGCCCATCCGACCCTGCTGCAAGCGGACGATTCTGCGGCCGCAGGGGGCCCCTACAACGCCATTTCAACCACGGTGGGTTCGCAAACCGTAATAACCACCACCGCTGCCGACCGGAGCACGATTACGCGATATCTGGGATTGTTCGTCTCGCTCAACAATACGGGAACTCCCTTCCTGGGGAGTGATAGCGCAACCTTGACCTACACGATTACGGTGCCCTGAATGATGAATCGAACGCCACTTCCTGCAAGATGCCTGCTGGCCCTGACCTTCCTCTGGCCCGCTTCCACAGCGGCACAGTCGGTGGGAATTGCACCCGCCCAGGTGGTGCAAAAGTTCAAGCCCGGCGCGGCCTTTGAAATTGACCTGGCCACGGTGAATCGTGGCGATGCGCCGGTGGAGATGAACGTCCAGATCACCGACCTTTGGTACAACGAGAAGAATGAAAAAGTTTTCGCCCCGCCCGGAACCTCACCGCACTCGGCGGCGAATTGGATTCAGTTTGTACCGGAGCGCTTCGAAATCCCTGCCCACGGCACGCAAAAAATGCGGGCGATTGTGACCCCCCCGCCCGACGCCCGGGGCGGCTATTATGCCGTACTCTTCGTCCAGTCCAAACCCGTGCTCACGCAACAGCTTACGCCAGAGGGCAAGAAGGTTTTCGCTAACGTGCGGGTCGGCTGCCTGGTGCTGCTCAGCGCCGAGGGAACAGAAGATTACAAGATCGATTTAGAAAATGTGAAATTGATCCCGCCCGCCGGAAGCCAGGGGCTAAAGCTTTCATTTGACATTCTCAACACCGGAAATACGCATGTCTTTCCGCAAGGACGCCTTGCCGTCCTGGATTCCAACCGCAAGCTGGTAGCCAAGGCGGAAAGTGAAATGCTGCGAACGCTGCCCGGGCAGAAGAACCCTTTCCAGATTTACTGGACGGGAAGTCTTCCCCCGGGTGACTACACCGGCGTCCTTACCGTGACCTACGGGGAATCAAGTGTGGAAACGCAGGCAATTCCCTTCACGGTGGCGGGGCAGCAATAGGAAATCATGAGGCTGTTTGGGAACATCACGAAACGGTTGGTCGCAGTTGTGGCGGCGCTGCTGGTGTGTGCCTCGGGAGCTCGCGGACAGGATGAAGCTCCGCCCTCGCTTGTGGAAGTCTACTGGCAATCGTCGAAAAGCATCGCGGCGCCCAACCTGACGAACCCGATTGTTCTGGATCCTGACATTCTGCGCGTCGAAGTGAACGACGACTCGTTATGGTTGTACGGGTTGGAGCGCGGCGAGACCGTAGTGGTCGGTTATATCAAAGACAGGGCGGTGAGCATCCGCGTGCGGGTCATCGCCAAGCCCATGGTGGAAATGTCCCCGTCGATGCGGCAGCGCCAGGACGAAATGGCGCAGGGCTCCGTCAGCTCAAATGTGCTGACCTCCACTAACAATGGAAGCACGGCGTTGGGTTTGCTGGACAGCCTTTCCTGGTCGCAAATGTCCGGCCTGCACGGGAGGCTGGATTTTGCCAGCCAGATGGAAGAAGACGCTTATTCGGGCGGCCACGCCTTCAACCTGCGCACGGCCTCGCTGATCTATAGCGACCCCACCAAGGTCATGCAGGCGGGCGATTTCAGCACCAATCTGGTGGGCAGTGGCTCACAGGGGTTCGTAAACTCCTATTCATTCATCGATTCGACGATCCTGCGGGGCGGCAGCTTCAGCCTGAAGCGCGGCGAAAATGAATACGATGTCTACGCCGGCACGACGGTGCCGTTTTTCTATCTCACCCTGGGGGCCACTCGCGATGTGGCCGCATTCTCATTCCGGCGGCAGGAAACCAAAAAGCTCAGCTTGTTCACCACTTCCACCTTTATCAACGCCCCCATCAACATTTATGGATTGGCTTCCGGGCGACGCGATAACTACATGCAGATCGCGGGATTCTCCTATTCACCCGATCGACGCTGGACCTTCCGCGCAGCAGGGGGAGCAAGCAATCACGGCGGCATGGTGCGCGGCGAAATGTCTTATCAGGGCACTTCCACGACGGTTTACGCGGCGGGAATCATGTCGTCGCAGTTGTTTCCCATCAACCAACTGGGATCGCTCGTGACCAGCACCAATTCCGTCAAAGCAGGCTGGGTTTATCGGAACAAGCCCTGGCTGTCGGAGTCCCTGAACTACCAGCACATCATTACTCAAAGCATTCCGGGAATCACGTCCGCCGGAGGTTCGGATTACCTGAGTCCCAGCATCTGGATGGAGCTGGGGCACAAGCAGGACGTGGACGTGGAATACGATTACAGTCACAACGTGGGGGGATTTTCAACCGACGCAACCACGGGCAACCGCGTCAATGCGTTTTGGCACTACCAGCTTTTTCCCAAGCTCTCCAACACGGCGCAGCTTACGGTGGGATCTTTCCAGGATCCGCTGCAAATCGACTCGGAGGACCAGTTCACTTTTCGCGATTCGGTGTACTTCCCGGTAAAAGGCGGTACTCTTTCGGTGGGATTCGAGCAGAACAAAACGAATCCATCGCTGGTCGAGAAGCTCGAATCGGAGCTGAGCCTTTTAAGTCCTGCGCTGCAGTCCCTTTTTCTGGCCGATCCCGTCGCCTTTGTGAATTCCTCCGAGCTGCCCCCCGAAGTTCGCGCGCTCCTCAACGCTGAGGTGCCCATCGGGACCTCGATATCTGTTGCCGGCCAGTTCCACATGTGGCACGGCCTCGAATTCTCCCCCAGCGCCTCCTTGATTCGGAACACCGACGGAAGCTCGCAGCAGTCATGGACGCCCTACTTTAGCTACGGCCTGCGCTACCAGTTGACGCCCACCCTGCAAATGACCTCTTCCCTCAGCAACATCTGGATTCTGGCCAATTATCAGGGGTCAGTCGAGCACTCCATGGTCTTCTCCGTCGGCATCACCAAGAATTTTCGCGCTGCGCCCAGCCTGTTCCGGTCCACACTGCATCACGGCTGCGCGATTGAGGGCCGGGTGTTTCGCGACAACAACGTGAACGGGGTTTTGAATTCCGGCGAGCGCGGATTCGACGGCATTCGAGTCGAGCTGGAAACCGGCGATTCCGTCGTGACTGACGAGGAAGGACGATACAAGTTTGAAAACGTCAGCGTCGGCCAGCATCACATCTCGCTGAGCCTCGCGCAATTCCGCAATCCTGTGCGCATGACCACTCCCAGCGAAGCGGATGTTGACCTGATCCGCTCGCGCATGGCCGTGGTGAATTTCGGCGTTGTGGATTTCGCCCGATTGGTCGGCACCGTGTTCAACGATTTGCGGCTGGAAGGAAAGCGCGAGCCCGATTCCAAAGGCATGCCCGATATCCGGCTAATCCTTGACGACGGCCGCCAGAAGCGCACCATCATCACCGAAGGCGGCGAATTTGAAGTCTCAGATTTGCCGCCCGGTGACTACACGCTCGGCGTTGACCCCACGACCGTGCCGGCCAATTACGTGTTGGCGGATGATTCCTTCCCCATTCACATCAGCCCGGTTTCCACAGTCATTCAGGACGTTCCCGTGCGCGCTTTGCGCTCGATTGCCGGCCACGTTTACCTGAAGACGCCCAAGGACAGCCCGGCCGCCGCCGCACCCGGCACCGTCGTTCCCCAAGGGAACGGCCCGTGGCAGGGAAGTGATTACGTGCTTGTACCTATGCCCGGAATCCATCTCCACGCCGGAAACAGCAATGCCGTCTCCGATGAGCAGGGAAACTTCCTGCTGCGCGACCTTCCCGCGGGCGACTTGACCATTCAGGTGGTTCCGGTTAAGACCATGCCCAAAGGAGTGCAAGTGCCCAGCGGAACCGTGCACCTGCCCGCCGAACCCATTCAGGTGCAGGGGGCTACCATCGTGATTGGAAATCCCGACCTGGTTCCTTACCTGGTAGGAAAAACTGCGCAGGAAGTTCGCGATAACGCCATCGCACAAATCAGCAAGAGATAATCTAATTTTAATTTTTAGATTTGTAATTTCCTGCTACCGGCGGGCCGGATAGAACTTTAGATCAAATCGCAACTCTCAGATTTCAGCGCGCCACAATGGTGGTTGTCTTAAGTGCGGCTTCACTCCTGCCCGCGAGGATGGTCCATTCCCACGTTTCTTCTGTCTGAAGCTGGCCGGAAGGAACGTCAATCAAGATTTCGCTGCCGCCGCCAACCGTGGGCCTGGCGCCCGCCACCACGCCTATGGGCATAATCGTGGCGGTTACGATCAGGGTCTCCTGGGAAGTACTTCCGCGACTTGCGCCGTTAGTTCCCGCTGCCATTCGCACCGCCTGGCCGGGCGCTGCGCGGCCAATACCCTGCGCCTTTAGCCGGTCGATGGGAACAAAATTGAGAAACAGGAATAAAGAAAGAACCAATGGACACGCGCCCAGCCACTTGTGGCGCGTGTTGGGATGAACCGCCGATGAAGCGCCGCCTCCCCCAGGCATACGTTCATAGGCCTGCGACAAATTGACCGATTTGGAAGTTTGCAGGCTGTTAGGTTCCAAGGTGCGCATCGAACTCAGCCCTCAAGAGGTATATCCGCAGCCTGGTTGCGCGACTTTAATTCAGTAGGAAACCCTTTGGAGAGGTTGGAGGCGCGGAGTCATCCTGACGTTTGGCAGGTTTCTCAGCACCTGCCATCGTCGACGGGATTACTCCGCAGATATCCGAAAGAGGCGGTTAATAATCATAAGGGCGATGACCATAACAGACAAATCTCGGTATTGCAAGGCAAGCTCAATCTTCTCGGTACTTATTCCGGCCAGTCCAGCGTGGTCACCGCTAGTGTGGGACAATTGCAGGGACTATAGCTCGGCAAGCCCATTCGGTGTCACGCTCTGGACCGACAAAATGGTTCTTGCGTGGCACCACGCGGGGTGAAGTTAGGACTCCACCAAAAAAAGCCCTTGACGCCGAAATTCTGATACAATGCGGCTATGCGTAGGGCGCTCGCCAACGCGGTGGTTCTGGCGGGACTGTTGTTGGTAATCAGTCCGTTCGTGCTGGCCCGAGGCGCGCATGGAGGCGGCGGCGGGCACGGTTTTTCCGGCGGCTTTTCTTCCATGTCCAGGGCGCGGGCACCCCAGCCGATACGAAGCGTCCCACGCGTTAACGTTCCGCGCGCTACTTCTTACGCCAAGTTCAATTATCCATACGCCGGCGGTACGTCCCTCATTAATCCGCTTCAGTCACAGTGCCTGCTCAATTCAACTTTCTCCGCGTCATATTACTGCCGTCAGTATTTTGCCGGCCGCGCGTCGTGGGGATATGAGCCGATTTACCCCTATTGGATGCCGTGGATGGATTACGATACCGACCAGTCTGCGCCCCAGGCCACCGCAACCAGCGGTAACCAGGACGATCTGACCACTCAGGTTGGCAACCTGGCCGCAGAGGTGGAAATGATGCGCGAAGAGCAAGCCATGCGTGATTACCGCAACGGTCCGGCTTCGCAGCCGTCTGCGCAGATGGAATCCCCCACACCATCAACCACGCTGGTTTATCGCGACGGCCGGCAGATGGAAGTGCACGATTACGCCATTCAGGGTGATACGCTCTTTGTGTTCTCGAACCAAGCAACGCAGCGAGTGCCGCTCGCCGATCTCGACCTGCCCGCCACCACGCGTATCAACAATGAGCACGGCCTCGAATTTGTCGCACCGGACGAAACAAAGTAAATTCCTCCTTACCTCCTGGCAGATTCCTGAATCTAACGTTGATCGGCTGGCGCAGAGCGAGCATAGCTCTGCGGTCCGTCTCTTCGCCCCTAATCTGTGGTACCTCCTTTGAATAATCCCACTTTGTTGCAGGACTATATGGCAGCAAACGCAGAGCTGCGCTCTGCGCCAGCCCCCGTCCATGAGCTCACGGGCGGAACGCCCCCGCTGCGGATTCAGTGTTAAGATTAAGATTTGCACTCAAGATGTTTTTCACCATGGCATGAATAGGCAACGGCCCTGAGCACCGATTCCCCTTCCAAACCCGCGTTCCAACTGCCGGTGATGTTCCGCGCCCTGGGGCACCGCAACTACCGGCTGTTTTTCTGCGGCCAGATCATTTCGCTCATCGGCACCTGGATGCAGAACATCGCGCAGTCGTGGCTGGTCTATCGCCTGACTAAATCAGCCTTGCTGCTGGGCTTGGTGAGTTTTGCGGGACAAGTTCCGGTGGCCGCCTTTGCTCCCCTGGGGGGATTATGGGCTGACCGCTACAGCCGCTACCGCACCGTGATAGGCACGCAAACCGCCTCCATGGTGCTGGCCTTCATTCTGTCGGCGCTGACTCTGCTTGGAACCATTCAGGTTTGGGAGATTATGGTGCTCGCCGCCCTGCTGGGTGTGGTGAATGCCTTCGATATTCCCGCGCGCCAGGCGTTCATCGTGGAGATGGTCGTTCCTGACGACTTGATTAACGGCATAGCCCTGAACTCCGCCATGTTCAATGGGGCGCGCATGCTGGGGCCGGCCATTGCCGGCGTGACCGTGGCGGCGATCGGCGAGGGCTGGTGCTTTTTTGTCAATGGCCTCAGCTTTATCGCGGTGATCATCGGCCTGTTGATGATGGTGGTGAAACCGCGCGCGCGGGCGCCGCGTGGGGTGCCGGCATTTGAGAGCGTTCGCGAAGGCTTCCGGTTTGTGGCGCGCACGGGACCCATTCGCGCGCTGCTGTTTTTGCTGGGAGTGGTCAGCCTGACGGGCATGCCCTACGCGGTGCTGATGCCCATCTTCGCGGATGAGGTTCTGAATTCGGGGGCACGCGGTTTGGGGCTGCTGATGGGTTCAACGGGCGTGGGCGCGCTAGGGGCCACTCTGGTGGTGGCGGCGCGCCGCGGCGTGCGTGGCCTCGGGCGATGGATCACTTACGCCTCCATGGGCTTTGGCGCCAGCCTGATACTGTTTGCGCTTTCGCACTCGCTCGCCATTTCCGTCGCTTTCCTGCTGCCCGCCGGATTTTGCATGCTCATCCAGACGGCGAGCTCCAACACGCTGATTCAAACCATGGTGCCGGATGAGTTGCGCGGACGCGTAATGTCCGTCTACTCGATGATGTTCACAGGCATGGCGCCGATCGGTGCGCTGATTGCAGGAGCGAGCGCTCATCGTATCGGCGCGCCGTTCACGGTTGTTCTGGGAGGGCTGGTCTGCATCGCCGGCTCGCTGGTATTCGGCGCAAAATGGGCGGCGCTCCGGCCCGAAGCGCGCCAGCTTATCCTCGCCCAGGGAATGCGCAGCGGCGAGCCCGCCGAACAAATGAGCGGCCAGTTGGACGCATTGAGCCAGCCAAAGATGCCGACGAACTAATACGAACGCATTAAGTTATGTTACAGAGTCGGCGAATCTTATGTTGGGACCACGATTGTGTGGTTCTGTGTACGGTTGTCCAGAGATCCTCCAGGGCCTCGAACCAGCGATTGGTCGTGGCCTCAAAGCGGATCTGTCGCCAGATCCTCTCCTGCGGGTTGAGACCGGGCTGGTAAGGAGGCAAGTAGTCCAGAT
>JASHTY010000601.1 GCA_030040315.1 Terriglobia bacterium
CGCGCGGTGCCGATGAAGGCGACATGCCGACCCTTTGCTGCAAGCGTCTGCGCAAATCGACTCTTTCCGCTGCGTGCGCCTCCGAGAATGAGCGTTACCATCGTGTTTCTTTTTAGTGCAAAGAGACACGGAATCACACTGCTTGGACCGTGCACTGATGGGAGTGCGCCGTGGCCAGGCGGCAGCACCGAAGGCACAACGACGAGATGCTCACCGAGCTTCCCTCCGAAGCCGATTTCGTGATTCGTGGGCGTCTGGCCGGTTTCCTGACTGACGCATCACCAAGCCCGAGCAACCTTCCCGGGGTTAACCCCAGTGGCATCTCTCGCTCAAGCTCTCCGCGTTCACAGTGGCGGGGCCGCGCCGGATTTTCGCCGGCTTCCCGATTAAGCGAATTCCACACCAGACGGCATTATTGAAACTCGGGATCAATCCCGGTGTCAAGTCCCCTCTCGACGGCGCTTGCCAGCAAGGCCGCGATTCGTGCATACTTTCAGGCCTCAGGTGCCCGAGAGGGCGTAACGGGGAAGTCCGGTGAAAGACCGGCGCGGTCCCGCCACTGTAAGAGAGGGTTACCGTTTCGGGAAGGCCACTCGGTTGACGCAATCGGGGAAGGCGAAACGGTCTGGCCCAGTTTTTGGGCCATCCTCCAAGCCAGGAGACCTACCTGAGACAGGGCAGTTCACTTTCTGCGGAAGACAGAAGGAATGCATTTCCTATCGCGTCCAACCTTCCATTTCCCTCTTTGGGTCGAATCCTTTTTTCGCCGAGAGTCTGCGGCCAAGTGTGGCTTGACTTCCGCGCAAGAGTTTTTTTCGCACGGGCCCCTTGGCTCCCTAGCGTGCCGCGATTCATCAAAACGACTAAACACCCTCAATCCGATTGGGGGTTGAGAAGGAGGTTTGCGTGAGTATTGCAACCAAACGAGGTGACGGCGGGCAAACCGGGCTTGCAGGGGGGATTCGAGTTTCGAAATCCTCGCCGCGTGTTGAAGCTTACGGCACCGTGGATGAACTGAATTCGGTTCTTGGGATGGCGCGTTCGATTTGCGAGGATGCGGACCTTCGGGAACGCACCAAGGCGATTCAACGTCAACTTTTCAAAGTGGGTTCCAGCCTCGCAACCCCGCCTGAGAGCCGAAAGGGCCAAGTGCCCATTACGGAAGAGATGGTGGAAGAACTCACCCGCCAGGTTCACGAAATCGAGGCGATGGAAGGCATACTTTCGGATTGGTCTCTTCCCGGTGAACATCCTACCGCCGCAGTCTACGATGTCGCCCGGACGGTCTGCCGACGGGCGGAACGATGCATCGTACGCGCAATCGAGTCGGGTGAGGTGTTTGGGTCGAACATCCTTCCCTTTATAAACCGGCTCTCCGACTTGTTGTGGCTATTTGCCCGCAAAATTGAGGTCGCCGCTGGCGTCAGCAACTCGCTGCGCGAGATGAATGACAAGGCCGGCCCCAAATGGTCCCGGGCCTGGTAACTGTGACTATTTCCAGCTCAATCGATGCTAAGGCCAGCGCAGAAGCCGAGAGCGTGGAGCGAGTTAGCCATTGATTCGTATTCGAACATTGATCGCGTTGGCTACCCTGGCCCTGTTCCCGTTGGGGGCATCAGGGTGGCCGGGGCCGCAGGCTCGGCCTTTGCGGATTGTGTCGACATTCCCAAGCGCGACCGAAACGCTTTTTGCATTAGGCGCAGGCGACCGTGTGGTGGGTGTTTCGAATTACTGCCGATATCCGCCGGCAGTACTCTCGTTGCCAAAAGTCGGCACCTACCTCAAGCCTGACCCGGAGAAGATCGCCCTATTGCGCCCCGACCTGGTAATTATCGAACGCTCAACGACGCTTGCCGACCGGCTGTCGGCGCTCGGCATCCCTTATGCCGAAGTCAAATACGGGTCTCTTAATGAGATCTACTCGATGGTTGTGGACATCGGCCGGGCCGTGGGGTTGCCCGATCAAGCTGCAACCCTAAACCATGACATACAAAAGCGTCTCGGCGCCATTCAAGCGCAGTTCCAAGGCAAGTCGCATCCGACCGTGCTGGCCATCCTGGGGCGAACTCCCGGCGAGTTGACGAACCTGGTTGCCGTCGGCCCGGGGTCGTATTTGGCCGAATTGCTGGAAATTGCAGGGGGCAAGAACGCTTTGACCAAGACGCCTGTACCTTATCCGCGGATCTCGCTGGAAACTGTCGTGCGGCTCAATCCGGATATCATTCTCGATGCCTCGATGATGAATCAGGCCGGAGAAAGCACGGCGGTGCAGGAAGCACATCTGAGGCAGCCATGGCTTGCTCACCCTGAACTGAGCGCGGCGCGGAATGGCATGGTCTTCGGGCTCACGTCGGAGTGTCTCGTCACGCCTGGGCCCCGTGTTGTGGAGGCGGTGGAATTATTGCGAGCCAAGCTTCACCAGAAGGAGCAACAGCCATGAGCTCACTGCTCTCGGTGAGCAATGTCTCACTCGGATATCCCGGCCGCCCCGTTCTGGACTCCATCACCCTATCGGCCGAGGGTGGTGAATTCATCGTGTTGATGGGCGTTAACGGCGCGGGCAAAACCACGTTGTTGGATATTCTCGCGGGTTTGCGCGCGCCGGATGCCGGCAAAGTCCTGTTGCGGGAGCGCCCGCTGCGGGCGTGGACAGTTCGAGAGCGCTCACGACGCATCAGCCATCTTCCCCAGGCGACCCATCAGGACTTGCCCTTTGCCGTCGAGCAGATGGTTCTGATGGGGCGTTACGCACTCGCCGACCGCTGGTTTGAGTCGGATGAAGATCGGAGCTACGCCGAGGATGCCATGCGGCGCATGGATTGCCTGCAGTTTCGCGAGCGGCCGTTTTCCTCGCTGAGCGGGGGCGAAAAACAGCGGGTTCTGCTGGCCGCGTGCATTGCCCAGTGTCCCGAGCTGATGCTGTTCGACGAGCCGGCAACTTACCTGGATG
>JASHTY010000602.1 GCA_030040315.1 Terriglobia bacterium
ATCGCCGGAACAAAGAATCTGCCGATGAACGTCTCCGCGACCATCCCGCCGATCACCGTGGTCCCCATCACCTGGCGAGCCACCGAGCCCGCGCCGGAGGCCATCCAGAGTGGCAGGCAACCGAGGATAAACGCGAAGGAGGTCATCAGCAGCGGCCGCAGGCGAACCCGCGCGGCGGTCAATGCGGCGTCAACCAGAGTCATGCCGCGCTCGTAGTCCTCCTTGGCAAACGCCACGATCAAAATCGAATTCTTCGCCGCCAGTCCGATCAGCATCACCAGGCCGATTTGCGCGTAGACATCGTTTTCAATTTGCACCATGTAGGGAGGCAGGACGGCCCCCAGCACCACGCGCCGCAGCCAGAGCGCGGCCAGCGCGCCGAACACGGCAACCGGCGTGCTCAGCAGCACGCTAAAAGGCAGCGACCAGCTTTCATAAAGCGCCGCCAAAATCAGGAAGACGAACAAAAGTGAGAAACCGAAGATGAGCGAGGGTGGGATGCCTCGCCGCGCCGCCTCCTCCTGAAACGACATGCCCATGTAATCGAGGCCCATTTCGCGTGGCATGGTTTGCTGGAAAACCTGTTCCAGGGCCGTTGTCGCCTGTTCCGAGCTGTAGCCGGGCGCGGCGCTTCCATTGAGTTGCGCTGCGGGATACTCGTTGTAGTGCATGATAAACTCGGGGCCCAGCCGCGGCACAAACCTGGCCAGGTCCGACAGGGGAACCATCTGCGCGCGGTTGTTGCGGACGTAGTATCGATTCAGATCCTGAGGCGTGGTGCGGTAGGGGCCCGCTCCCTCAACATAGACTTGCCACTGTCGTCCGAACCGGTTGAAATAGTTCACGAAGTAGCCGCCCATAAACGTCTGGATGGTTTGGTAAATGTCCGCGATGGGCACTCCGAGCTTCAGTGCTTTGTCACGGTCGACGTCGATGAACTCTTGCGGCACGCTGGGCAGGAACGAAGAGCTGATGTAGGCGATCTCCGGCCGCTTGCGGGCGGCGGCGACAAATTTATCAACATTGGCGGCAAGGTACGGAACGTCATGCCCGCCACGGTCCTCCAGGGCAATGGTAAAGCCGCCGGAGGTGCCGACGCCGGGAATCGCGGGCGGGGCAAAACTGAAGACTGTCCCTTCCGGCAGGCCGGCAAGCTCCTGATTTAAGCGGAACTTTATGGCCTGATATTGCTCATCCCTCTGATGCCGGTCGCTCCAGGGTTTCAAAACTACGAAGAAGAAAGCGTTGTAGCTGGTTTGGACGTAACTCAACAGACTGAAGCCGATGACGCTGGTGGTGTACTCAACTCCGGGTATGTTTGCGAGAATCTTTTCAACCTTTTTGGCCGCAGCGTCCGTACGTTCCAGCGAGGCCGCATTGGGGAGCTGCATGTTGACGAAAGCGTATCCCTGGTCCTCATCGGGAAGAAAGCTTGCGGGAATCCGGCGCTCCAATAAAACTGCGCCGACGCCACAGAGGGCAAGCAGCACCAGCACCAATGCCCCCTTTCGAATCATGGCGCCGGACATGCGGACAAAGCTTTTTGTTGACCGGTCGGAATAAGCATTGAAGGCGTCAAAGAACCTGCGGAGAGGGCCTCGCCACCCGCCTGGGGCCCGCTTTGGCTTTGGCCTTAGCAACAATGCGGCGAGCGCCGGGCTAAGGCTGAGAGCATTGAACGCCGAGATGATGACGGAGATGGCGATGGTCATGGCGAATTGCTGGTAGAGCCTTCCGGTGATGCCGGGAATAAAGATCGTCGGCACGAACACCGAGGCGAGCACCAACGCAATACCGATCACCGGGCCGGAGATTTCGTCCATGGCGCGAAGGGCGGCAGCCTTGGGAGCCAGTCCTTCCTCGATGTGGCGTTCGACGGCCTCCACCACCACGATGGCGTCGTCCACCACCAGGCCAATGGCCAGAACCAGGCCGAACATGGAAAGCGTGTTAATGGAAAACCCGAACAGAGGAAACACCACAAAAGTCCCGACCAGCGACACAGGAACCGCCAGCAAGGGAATCAGCGTCGCGCGCCACCCCTGCAGGAAGATGTAAACCACCAGGATGACCAGCCCCAGCGCGATGAGAAGCGTAATCAGGATTTCCTTTATTCCTTCGGTCACCGCGCGCGTTTGATCGAGCGAAATGACGTAGGTCATGTCTTTGGGAAAGCGGTTCTTCAGTTGAGTCATCAGCTTCTGGACCGCCGCCGCCGTGTCAACGGCGTTCGACCCGGGCAACTGGTAAATGGCGATTACGGCGCCCGGCTTTCCGTTCAGGCGCCCCATCAACGTGTAATACTGCGCGCCCAGTTCCACCCTTGCGACATCCTTGACGCGCACCACACCACCATCCGGATTCTCGCGAATGACGATGTCCTCAAACTGCTCGGGCGTTATCAGGCGTCCCTGCGCCTGCACGGAGTAGGTGAACTCCTGGCCGGGCGGACCGGGCGGGCCGCCGAGCTGGCCGGCGGGATTCACCGTGTTCTGCGACTCAACCGCGTTGATGACGTCAGAAGCCGTGATTCCCAGACGGGCCAGCGTGTCCGGGTTCAGCCAGATCCTCATGGCGTACTGCCCCGCGCCAAATACCTGAACGTTGGCAACTCCCGACACGCGGGTGATGGGGTCGTTAAGGTTGATGTAAGCGTAGTTCGCGAGAAATTGGGCGTCGTAGGTTCCTTGGGGTGAATACAAGGCCACCAGCAAGAGCGGCGCCGAGGTCGATTTCTGAATCGTAACGCCGTAGGTCGCTACCTGGGCGGGCAACTGCGCGGCTGCTTGCGTTTCGCGCATTTGCGTGAGAATCAGGTCCGTGTTCGGATCGGTGCCGACGGCGAAATCAACGATCATGGTCGTCTGGCCGTTGGCGGTGGCGTTTACCGAATACATGTAGTTCATGTTATCGACGCCGCTCATTTGCTCTTCAATGGGGGTGGCAACAGACTGGGCCAAAGTATTCGCGTCGGCGCCCACAAAGGTTGCCTGGATCTTGGTTTCCGGGGGAACGATGCTGGGAAACTGCGCGACCGGCAAGGTAAAGATGACGATCCCGCCAACGATCACCGTGAGAATGGCAATGACCATGGCCACGATGGGCCGATTGATGAAAAACTTCGCCATGAATCAGTTTCCCCCGGAGGGTGGAGTGTAGGGTTTCGGCGTGACCACCATGCCGTCTCGTATCGATTGCGTTCCCTCCGCCACCACCTGTTCGCCCGCGGTCAGCCCCTGATTGATGATCCACATGCTTCCCGCGCGCTCTCCAACCTGAACGCTGCGGACGGCAATCTTGTTGCCGGGGCCAACGACGGCCACCTGGTCGCCCCCCTGGAGTTCTGACACGGCGCGCTGCGGCACCAGGAGAGCCCCATGTTTCAGGTCCGTGACCGCGCGAATGCGCCCCGTCTGCCCCGGTCGCAGAATGTTACCCGGATTCGGAAATGCCCCGACGAGCTGGATAGTTGCGGTTTGCGAGTCCATTTGCCGGTTGGAAAACAGAATCCTGCCTTTATGGCCGTAGGTTTCGCCGTTGGACAGAATAAGATCCAGCGGTATGGGGTTGGAGCTGGAAAATAGATCCACAGTGCCCGTACCAACTCGGCCGGCAATCTTCAAATATTCGACGCTACTGATTGGGAAGTAGGCTTTGATGGGATCGATTTGCGAAACCGCGGTGAGCACAGTCGTGGCACTGACCAGGTTCCCGACCTGAACCTGGGCAATTCCAGCGATCCCGTCGATCAAGGATCGTACCTGGGTATAACCCAAATTCAGTTGCGCCTGCTCCACGGCAGCCTTACCGGCATCGACGGCGGCTTGCGCGGCGAGTTTTGCCTGGGTGTCATTGTCCAACTGGCTCTGGGGAATTGCCTGAGCCTGCGCTTCCGGGATGTCCCGCTTCACATTGAGCGCCGCGGCGCCAAGCTGGGCCTCCGCCTGCGCAAGCTGCGCCTTCGCCTGGTCAAGCACGGCCTGAAACGGGCGGGGATCAATCTCAAAAAGCACATCATCCTGGTGAACCAGCGAACCCTCGCGATAGTTTTGCTTGATGAGATACCCCGTTACCTGCGGTTGAATCTGCGCATTCACGTAGCCGTCCAGCGTGCCCACCCATTCGCTCGAAATGGGGACATCCTTCTGGACCACGGTCACGACTTCCACTTCCGGGGGACGGATGGGAGCGTCCGACATTACTTTCTGCCCACATCCGGCACATGAAAGGATCACGAGGACACTGAGCTGGAGGCGGATGGATCTCCAAAAGATGCTGCGAGTGCTGCTCAATCGGTTCTCCTTCCCACGCGGAAGTCAACTTCAGACGGCATTCTATGTTGCTCGATGAAGATTGATAGTCCTTAACGTTTTAGTTTGGGCAGCAAATATCCGTTCAGAACTGACGTGAACTCACCCACCAGGACGCTTTTCTCGGCCTTGTCCGCTCGAGCGTAAAGTGTCAGCAGGCCCTTCAAAATCTGTTGCACGACGGAAGCGATGCGAAGCGTCTCACTCCGAGGTATACGGGCATTACGCTTCAGAATGACGCGCGCGATTCGGCCGCGAATAATCTCGCGGCGGCGCGGCGTGTTCGCCGACGGGGGAGCGTCGAAAAGGGCAAGGAAGGCCGCATGCCGCTCGGCAAAATTCACCTGGGAGCGAACGAGGCGGGATACCAGGTCCTCAACCGTCAAGCGTTTTGCCTCCGCCGCGAGCGACGCCCACAGCCTCTCTAAATCCTTCACGTATCGCGCCCGCAGCGCATCGACCACCGATTCCTTGTTCGGGAAAAATTGATACAACGAGCCGATGGCGGAATCGGCGCGCGCGGCAATCGCGCACATGGTCGCCGCTTCGTAGCCGTGCTCGGCAATCACGCAGGCTGCGGCGCTCAGCAGGCCGTCCACCCGTCTCCGTCCGCGCTGCTGCTGCGGCAATCGGCGCGGCGCAAGGCCTAAATGTGAAGACATGCTCATATTCTAGCAGTATCGGTTAGCATGTTCAAGCAACTGAATCCTTGTTGCGGAGACTCGCTGCCTCGGTTGTAATAGAACTTGATGGATGCGAAGCGCGAGGTCGCTACCGAGATTGTGCGCCGGCTGCGGGCGGAGGGGTTTGAGGCCTACTTCGTCGGCGGTTGCGTGCGCGACATAGTAATAGGGCATGCTCCGAAGGACTACGACGTCACCACCGTCGCCACTCCGGAGCAGGTACTGCGGCTTTTCCCCGACGCGCTTACGGTGGGCGCGCAGTTTGGCGTGGTGATCGTGCCCCGCGAGGCCGGCAATGTGGAGGTGGCCACCTTCCGCAGCGATGGTCTTTACGCCAACGGTCGGCATCCGCAGGAGGTTCGATATTCAAAGACGGCTCAGGAGGATGTTCGGCGGCGCGACTTTACCATTAACGGCCTGCTATTCGACCCCTTGACCGACCAGGTCCTCGACTTCGTCGATGGGCAAGCGGATATTCGTGCACACCGCCTGCGCACCATCGGCGATCCCGAAGAACGTTTCGGCGAAGACCGTCTGCGCATGTTGCGTGCCGTGCGTTTTACCGCTCGCTTCGGCTTCAAACTGGATCCTGCTGCGCTCGAAGCCATTCGCCGGCTTGCTTCGCAGATTCATTCCGTCAGCGCTGAGCGCGTGCGCGATGAAATCATCAAGATTCTTACGGAAGGGCCGGCGCGCGCGGGATTCGAGTTGCTCGACCAGTCCGGTCTGCTCGCCGAAGTGCTGCCTGAAATCAAGAAAATGCAGGGCGTCGAGCAGCCGCCGGAATTCCACCCTGAGGGCGACGTGTGGACTCATACGCTGATGATGCTCGAAGGCCTGCGCCATCCCACCTCGACGCTGGCGCTGGGCGTGCTGCTGCACGACGTCGGCAAGCCGCCCACTTTTTCCGTGCGCGAACGCATCCGCTTCGATAATCACGTGGAAGTAGGCGCCAAAATGGCGGAGGATATCTGCTCGCGACTGCGAATTTCCACGCGAGAAATCACTCGTGTGGTCGAACTGGTGCGCCATCATCTGCGCTTCAAGGATTTTCCACAGATGAAGCGCTCAACACAACTTCGCTTTATCCGCATGGAAGGGTTTGATGAACATCTGGAGCTGCATCGCCTCGACTGCCTGTCGAGCCACCGCGATTTGACGAACTACGAGATGGCGCGAAAGACGCTGGAGGAGACTCCGCAGGAGGTAATCAAGCCCGCGCCCCTGCTGACCGGCAGAGACTTGATCGCCGCCGGCTATGAGCCCGGGCCGATCTTCAAGACCATTCTGCACGCCGTGGAAGACGCCCAGCTTGAAGGGCGACTCCACGATCGTCAAGAGGCATTACAGCTAACCTATGAGCAGTTTCCTCTATCCGGCGAGGGCCCGGTCCGGCAGTTCAAATGAGCCGCTGTTATCCGGGCATTGCTGAAATTACCGCAGTAATTTTTCACTTCGCGGGCACGAGCGCCTTCAAAGCGCTCTTCGACAATTTGGCCACCACGTGCACGTGCGGATCAACAATCTCCGCAATGTCGTAACGCATCGAGGAGCCGAGCACCATGGCAATCTCCGCCGAGTTCAAATTGTAAGTATGCGCTAACCACTTTGACATTCCGGTGGTGGCGCTGCGCAACGCATCCTCCAGAGAGTTTTCGATTCCCGATACCATGACGTAGTCATCATTCTCGGCGTGCGGCTGGTTCAATCCGAAACCTTCGGCCAGATCGACGGAGAATTCAACGTCCATGGAGGTCTCGAGCGCATTGCCGGTAAGCTCGCCATCGCCCTGTGCAGCATGGCCGTCGCCCACGAACAACAAAGCGCCGGGTTGAAAGACCGGAAGGTAGAGCGTCACGCCTTCGCGGATCTGGTTGTAATCCATGTTGCCGCCGAAGTTGCCCAGTTGGCCGGAGCGAAATGACTGTCGGGCCGGCGGAGCGACTCCGATGCAGCCCATCATAGGTGCGAGCTTCACTTGGAAACTCTTCAAGCGGTCCGTTGGCTTCTCGAGCGCCGCAATGCCCGCGTCCCGGTCAAGCTTCCACGAGCTGTCAAAGTGTTCAATCTGCTTCTGGTCGCGCGCGTAGTAGGGATCGAGCGAACTGAGGACCACGGAGTTGTTATAGATGCCCGCGGAGTCGCGGCTCAGGCGAACGCGCTTGAGCTTGATCACCAGCATATCGCCGGGCCATGCACCCTCCACGTAAAAAGGCCCGGTAAGGGGATTTCCGCCGGCCGTGACGTGCGCCCCGTGCGCATCCGCGCCTCCGGCATCAACGGTTGTTGTGTGGACCGTATCGCCCGGGTTGATGTGCAGCACCGGCTCGATTAATCCCGAGAAGTGGTTGTAGTAAACCTTGGGAACGAATTCGTGGCTGGTGGCGGAGCCTCCGGGCGCCGCCGGACGCTCAGCAGTCCACGTCGAATTTTCGTCATAGATTACGCCGGACGCGTGCATCACGCCGTCACTGATGCGCCCCTTAAGGGAACCGCATTCCTTCCCATCGTCCCCTTTGCAGCGCACTTCGATCGCGGAGTCCTTCATGCTGATGGTAATCGAATCGCCGAACATCTTGCCGGTCCACTGCGCTCCATCGGCCTTGAGGGTCACTCGTCCGTAATCGTAGGCGCCGTGATGCAGGATCGTTACCTGCCATTTTCCGCTAAGATCGATTGTTTGCGCACGGACATTCAGAGCGACGAAAAACGCGACGGGAAGAAGAGCCTTCGCAATGACTCGCATGAGTCCTCCGAGAAAAACTGAGTTGAATTGAACGCCCTGGCCGGCAAGCGTAGCACGCCGCGAGAATCTTTCCACCAACTCATTTAGAATAGCAGCGCGCTTTGAGAATCAAATTCGAAACGATCGATCGTCAGGACAGGAAATGGACCCACGGGCTGCCGACAAAGCGACTCTGGTTTTTGACGGCGATTGCAGCTTTTGCCGCCTCTGGATCGAGCGCTGGAAGGCGATTACTGAAGAGCGCATTCGCTATGTGCCGTACCAGGAAGCCGCTGAGGAGTTCCCGCAAATCCCCCGTGAAGACTTCAAACGCTCGGTGCAGTTGATACATACGGACGGAAAAGTTTCGAGCGCCGCGCGCGCCGTATTTGATTCATTGGCCGTAGTTCCGGGATTCGGCTGGATGCTCTGGGTTTATCTACACCTCCCGGGCGTGGCGCCTGCTTCAGAATTGTTCTACCGATTTGTGGCGCGGAACAGGAATCCACTGTATCGCCTTACCCGCCTCTTTTGGGGGAAGCACTTTGAGCGGCCTTCATTCTCGCTTGGCGCGTGGCTATTTATGCGCTTGCTTGGAATCGCATACTTTTTCGCGTTCCTTTCGCTTGCCACGCAGATTCTCGGATTGATCGGGCAGAACGGAATCTTACCCGCCACAGATTTTCTCAAAATGATCGAAACGCGAGTAGGTGAGGAGCGCTATTGGTTCTTCCCCACGCTTGCCTGGTTGAATTCCAGTGACACTGCGCTGCGAGCGATCAGCGTGGGCGGCACGTTTACCTCGGTTTTGCTGATTTTGGACATCGCACCGCTTCCGGTCGCCTCGGTTTTGTGGATGCTCTATTTATCTCTGGTCACCGTAGGACAGGACTTCCTGGCTTTCCAATGGGACAACCTGCTGCTTGAGTCCGGATTTCTGGGCATTCTGCTGGCTCCGTTGCATTTCTGGCCTCGCGCCTCCGCAAAAGCCCCGCCACCCCGGTTCACGCGCTGGCTGCTTTGGTTTTTGCTCTTCCGGCTGATGTTTTCCTCGGGCGTGGTCAAGCTCACGAGCGGCGATCCGGCCTGGCGGAATTTCACGGCGCTCGATTACCATTACTATACCCAGCCGCTGCCCACAGTTCTGGCGTGGTATTTTCACCTTGCGCCGAAGTGGTTTCAATACGCTTCCGTTGGCTTCATGTTTTTCGTGGAGCTGGGTGTGCCATTTCTGATATTTGCGCCACGACTTTGGCGGTTTGTGGGCGGCGGATTCCTGATTCTCCTTCAACTCCTGATCGCCCTCACTGGAAATTACGCATTCTTCAACTTACTCGCCGTTGCTCTTTGTATCCTGCTTTTCGATGATGCATTCCTGGAAGGATTTTTTCCCCGCAGGTTAGCCGAGCGCTTGCGCGCTCCCGTCTCCGCAGTCCGGCGCTTTTCTCTCCGGCGATGGGTGTCCCTGCCCTTTGCAGTCGTCATTCTAGCGGCGGGGCTGCTCCAGGTCGCCGGGCTCTTGGATGTTCAATGGCTGCCGTCCTCTGCGTTTCAATTAGCGTCCGATCTTGAGCCGCTTCGGGTTTCCAACGGTTACGGGCTATTCGCCGTAATGACCACCTCGCGGTCGGAAATCTTCATCCAGGGCAGCAACGATGGTGAAACGTGGCTCGATTACGAATTCAAGTGCAAGCCCGGAAACCTGCGCCGCGCCCCGCGCTGGGTTGAGCCCTTTCAGCCGCGCCTGGACTGGCAAATGTGGTTTGCCGCGCTGGGAAACTACCAAAGCTCGCCGTGGTTCAGCCACTTGGTGCTGCGCTTGCTGCAGGGTTCCCCGCAGGTGCTGGCTCTGTTGGAACGGAATCCGTTCCCAAATTCACCGCCAAAGTACGTCCGCGCGATCATTTATGACTTTCACTTCACGACCTGGGACGAGCACCGCTCCCAGGGAGAGTGGTGGACCCGCCGCCTGATGGGTGATTATTTTCCCGCCGTATCGTTGAAGTAAAACGTATTTTTGCCCCTTAGAGCTTGCGTAGGTATAATAACTTTCCGAGGCTGATTCAGCGTGTTGAGAGATAGTTTCCACGGCGTCGTGAAGCTGGCGCTTCTAGTGTCCGCATTTTGCTTTTCCACCGCGGTCTGGGGAAGCGATGCGGACAGCGGGCCCGTCCTGTTCAATCGCGATATTCGCCCCATACTTTCCGATCGCTGTTACGCCTGCCACGGTCCCGACAAAGCAAACCGCAAAACCGCGATGCACTTTGATTCTGAAGAGGGCGCGCTGACTCCCTTGGCGAGCGGTGGATTGGCATTTGTGAAAGGTGACTTGGCGAAGAGTGTGATGTATCAGCGCATCAGCTCGGATGATGAATCATTTCGTATGCCGCCGGCGTATATGGGTTACTCCAAGCTCTCGGCGTACGAGATCGACCTGATCAGGCGCTGGATCGAGCAGGGGGCGCAATGGCAAAAACACTGGTCGCTGATTCCGCCCCAAGTCGCACCCCGGCCACAGGTGATGCACAAGCAGTGGCCGCGCGACGCAATCGACTATTATGTGCTGGCGAAACTCGAGCATGAAGGGTTTGAACCTTCACCGGAGGCCGATCGCGCCACCTTGATTCGTCGCGTCACACTCGATCTGACCGGCCTCCCGCCCACGCCCACCGAAGTCGATGCATTCCTTAAAGACAAGTCACCCAACGCCTATGAGAAGGTGGTTGACCGTTTGCTGAGTTCGCCTCGCTATGGAGAGAATATGGCGTGGCAGTGGCTCGACGCCGCGCGGTACGCGGACACCAACGGTTATCAAAGCGACGGCGCGCGAAGCATGTGGCGCTGGCGCGACTGGGTGATTGATGCTTACAACCGAAACATGCCGTTCAATCAGTTCACCATTCAGCAGCTTGCCGGCGACATGCTGCCACATCCGACGCGCGATGAGGTTATCGCCACGGCGTTCAATCGGAATCACCGCACCAGCGCGGAAGGCGGCATCATTGATGAAGAGTTCCGGGTGGCGTACGTCGTGGACCGCGTGGATACCACAACGAGCGTGTGGATGGGCCTGACGGTCGGTTGCGCGCGCTGCCACGATCACAAATACGACCCGATTTTGCAGAAGGAGTATTACCAGCTTTTCGCGTATTTCAACAACGTGCCGGAGAAGGGTTTTGTTTACAATTTTGGGAACGAGGAGCCCTACATCAAGGCGCCCACTCCGGAAGAGGAAGCCCGCCTGAAAGAGCTCGACCTCAAGCTGGCTTCGGCGCACGCGGCCTACGCTGCGCTGAAACCCGAGATCGCGCACAGCCAGAGCGCTTGGGAGCAGTGGGTTAAGACCTCCCAGATTCCCGACTGGAACGTGAGCAAAGGGCTGATCCTGCACTTCCCACTCAATGGCGATTTGAGTGAAACCACCGGCGTCTACGAGCGGCGAAATTCCTTCCGACATTCGCCGGAGGGGAATCCGCCCCCGAGCAAACCTGAAGATCCCAGCGAAGCGGTTGCGGAAGGCGGCGCGAGCCCCAGCGTAAAGTTCGTGCCGGGCAAAGGCGGAAAGGCCGCAAGCCTCGACGGGCACCAGGATATCAACGCCGGAAAGGTTTTGAATTTCGATTACCTTGACGCCTTCAGCTTCGCGGCGTGGATTAAGCCCGCGACGCCCACGGGCGCGATTCTTTCGAGTGTTGAGGACGTGCACGAGGGAATTGGCTATGGCCTTTACCTGCGCGACGGCAAACTGCGTTTCAATTTTACCGTTCGCTGGACCGATTTGGGTTGGCGCCTGGAGACGCAGCAGCCGCTGGCTTTGAACCAATGGCGCCACGTCGCGCTGACTTATGATGGCAAGCGCAAGACGGAGGGCTTGAAGCTTTACGTGGATGGGGTTTCGCAGCCGATCAATGTTCTGTTTGATTCGATGGTGTGGCCGCTGGGGGCTAACCACGCATTTCGAATCGGCGCCGGAGAAGGTCCCGAGGATCTCTTCCACGGTGGTATAGGCGATGTGCGAATCTACAATCGCGCTTTGTCGCCGGAGGAAATGGCGGTTCTGCCGGTACTCGAAACCGTCCCACAGATTGCTTCCATGCCCGCGGCTCGACGCACCGCCGGGCAAGCGGACAAGCTGGCATTTTGCTTCCTCGATCAGTTCGCTCCGCAGGATGTCCGGCAAGCCCGCGAAAAAGTCGAGGAAATGCAGCAAGCTCGCGACCAGTTTTACGCATCCATTCCGACCGTGATGGTCATGAAGGAAGGCCCGCATCGCGACGCGTATATCCTGAAGCGCGGCGCGTATGACGCGCACGGCGACAAGGTTTCGCCGGGCCTGCCCCACGTGCTGCCCGCCATGCCGGCGGGATTTCCAAACAACCGACTGGGATTTGCCGAGTGGCTGGTGGACCGCTCGAATCCGCTCACCGCGCGCGTGTCCGTGAATCGCTTCTGGCAGATGATCTTTGGCGTAGGCTTGGTGAAGACCGTGGAAGACTTCGGCTCGCAGGGCGACTGGCCGGTCTATCAGGACGTGCTCGATGACCTGGCCGTGCGCTTTATGGATAGCGGCTGGAATGTGCAGGCCTTGCTGAAAACCATCGTGATGAGCTCCACGTATCGCCAGTCCTCACGAGTCACGCCTGCTCTGCTTGAGAAGGATCCCGAGAATCGTCTCCTGGCGCGCGGGCCGCGATTTCGCCTGCCTGGTCAAGTGATTCGTGACCAGGCGCTGGATATTTCAGGGCTGCTGGTGGAAAAAATCGGCGGCCCGCCGGTAAAACCCTATCAACCACCAGGGCTTTGGGAAGAACTGACTTTCGGCGATTTGACTTATAAGGAAGACGAAGGCGAAGGACTCTATCGACGCAGTCTATATTCGTATTGGAAGCGCACGGTTCCTCCCCCGGCGATGGTGACGTTTGACGCCGCCAATCGCGAGACGTGTATAGTGCGCGCGACGCGGACGAACACGCCTCTTCAGGCGCTTGACTTGATGAATGATGTTACATACATGGAGGCGTCTCGCAAATTTGCGGAGCGAATGATGAAGGAAGGCGGCTCGACGCCTGAATCGCGGATTGATTTCGCGTATCGGCTGGCGTTGGCGCGCTCTCCCAAGCCCAGTGAGCAGGCAGTTCTGCTCGATACCTTCCATCAATTCCAGACGCGATTCCAAGCCAAGCCTCAAGATGCGGCGCATTACCTTTCGGAAGGGAAATCGCCACGCGACAGCAGCTTGAATACGGCGGACCTGGCCGCATACACGGCTGTGGCGAGCTTGATTTTCAACCTGGATGAGACCATTACCAAGGAGTAGGCCATGGGACCTACCAATGAACATCGTCTGCTGATGACGCGGCGCCATTTCTTCAGCCGAAACGCGGCAGGAATTGGAACGGCCGTCCTTGCCACGCTGCTCGGCAGGGATCTGCGCGCGGATGATGCGCCTCAACCTGCGGCCGGCGATCGTCCATTCCCGCCCCTGCCGGGTTTCCCCAATTTCGCACCCAGGGCGAAGCGCGTGATTTACCTGTTTCAATCCGGCGGGCCTTCGCAGATGGACTTGTTCGATTACAAACCCGCATTGAAGGAAAAACGCGGCGAGGAACTGCCCGCCTCGATTCGCATGGGCCAACGTCTGACCGGGATGACCGCTACGCAGGACAAGTTGCCTGTCGCACCGTCGATCTTCAAGTTCGCACAATATGGACAATCGGGTGCATGGTTTAGCGAATTGCTTCCGTATACCTCGAAGTTGGCGGACGACCTGTGCATCATCCGCACCGTCAACACGGACGCCATCAATCATGATCCCGCCGTGACGTTCTTTCAAACCGGGGCGCAAATTGCCGGGCGGCCTAGCATCGGATCGTGGCTCGCCTACGGTTTGGGAAGCGACAGCAAAGACCTTCCTGCGTTTGTGGTGCTGATCACGCAGGGCGGCAGCGGCCAACCGCTGTATGACCGACTGTGGGGAAGCGGTTTTCTGCCCACCAAATTTCAGGGCGTCAAATTCCGGTCGGCAGGTGATCCGGTTTTATACCTGACGGACCCGGACGGCTTCACGCGCGATGATCGCCGCGTCTTCTTGAACGCGCTGGCCAAACTGAATCAATCGGCTCTGGAAGATTTCGGCGATCCGGAGGTTTCCACGCGCATCGCGCAATACGAGATGGCGTTTCGAATGCAGGCTTCCGTGCCGGACCTCACGGATTTGTCGAAAGAACCGGAGCATGTATTCAAGCTCTACGGAGATGACGCGCGCAAGCCCGGCACATTTGCGGCGAATTGCCTGCTGGCCCGTCGGCTGGCGGAGCGCGGCGTACGATTTATCCAGCTCTTCCACCGCGATTGGGATCACCACGGCGCTTTGCCCGTGGGCTTGCCCAAGGAGTGCAAGGCTACGGACCAGGCGGCCGCGGCACTCGTGCAGGACCTTAAAGATCGAGGGATGCTGGAGGACACGTTGGTGGTCTGGGGCGGGGAATTCGGTCGCACTGTCTATTGCCAGGGACGCTTGACAGAAACCGATTACGGGCGGGACCATCATCCGCGCTGCTTTACCATGTGGCTGGCGGGCGGCGGATTCAAGCCCGGATTGACTTACGGCGCGACGGACGACTACTGTTACAACATTGTGAAGGATCCCGTGCACGTGCACGACTTGCACGCCACCGTGTTGAAGAACCTTGGAATTGACCATACCAAGTTGACGTTCAAATACCAGGGCCGGCATTTTCGCCTGACGGATGTGCATGGCGAAATTGTCGAGAAACTTCTCGCCTGAGAATTCGTCGACCATTGCGCGGCTTGCTGGGTTCAACTGTGCCGATCTGCTGCCAGCACCGAGCGGAATTTCGTAGAAGGTCATTCGATCCCTTTTTCCGAAACAGCCGGTTGCCACGCGGGTTGGAGGCCGGTAAACTGTATTCAATCTCAGTTAAGGATCTTTGCCGGATAAACTATGGATATGGATAATGAGCAGCGCCGTTCACCCCGGATCATGTTCAGCATTCCCGTCACTCTTCGCGGCGCGGATCAAGAGGGGAAAGCATTTGAAGCCACGGGTCGTACGGTCACGGTAAACCGCCATGGCGCGCGCATCCAGATTTCAGGCGCGCTGCAGCCCGGCCAGAGCATCAGCATTAGCAATCAAACCAACGGCCAGGAAGCGGACTTTCGAGTCATCGGCCCCATCGCGCCGCCCACGAACAAGGTGGGCGATTGGGGCGTCGAATGCGTACACATGGACAGGAACATTTGGGAGATCGAATTTCCTACCGCGAGCGAGTTTTCCGACGCGCACATCCTGCTTGCCTGCCGGAATTGCCAGAAGTTGACGCTGCAATCGCTATCGCTGGTGGAAGTGGAGGTGCTGGAGACAGCCGGATTGCTGACCAAACCTTGTTTGAATTGCGGCCAGTCCACTCCGTGGGGATATCCCAAGCGGGGATTTGAAGTGGAGACTCAAACCTATCAAGCGGCTGTGCGGGAGGCGACGACAGGCTATTCGCTTGACTCCGAGCGGCGCAAGTCGTTCCGCAAACCTGCCCAATTGCCTGTGCGCGTGCGGGATTATTACGGGGAAGTGGACCTTGCCCAAACCGAAAACATCTCCCAAGAAGGCTTGTGCTTTACTAGCACCAAGAAATACCTTCTGGGGCAGGGCATCATGGTCATTTGCCCCTATGATCCCGTGAACGAAAAACCAGAGGCCCGCGCCCGCATTGTGCGCACGGAAACCGCGTCCGAACATGAGCGGTATGTTTACGGAGTCCATTTCGATCAACCTCTTCATTAGCTGCGCGATTTTGCCCGAAGCGAGGAGTATTTCGCAGGTCTGTCTTTCTTGGACCCAACCTTCGATTGCAGTCCGACGTTGAGGGAGATACAATCAAACCATTGCGAAGAATTGTTGATGACCCGGCGCTGCCTCCGCTGCGGTCACGACGGACTGCGTCATGCTTCGGACACGTCCACCGCTGAAAGTCGGGCTACCCATCCTCACCCTCTGTGGGGCAGTTGTCGCTGCTTTCGTGATGCTTTCGTCCGTGACGATGCGGAGCGCGCAGAGCCCGGCCGCCCCCAAGAACGGCGCGGGATTGTCTTCTCAACCTGCACTCAATAACCCGGCCGCCGCCACCACGACCAAAGAGAACGGTGAATCCAAGAAATCCAACATTGAAAAAACCAGAACCGATGCGGCGGAGCTTTCCGCCCTGGCCGACCAACTGCGCGATGAGCTCAAGAACACGAACGTCAATGTCTTTCCTCTGGACGTTCTTGATAAGACTCAGAAGCTGGAGAAATTGGCCAAAAAGATAAAAGGGGAAGCGTACGAAATCAAAGAGTAGGAACACCTTTGGCGAATCGAGGACTTTGGAATGACCGGATTGCGCCGGTTGGGAAAACTAAGTGCGGTGATTCTGGTTTTAGGGCTGCTGGTCCTGCTGCCCAGGACGTCAATCGCACCCGCGCAGTCATCGAGCCACAGTTCTCAAACTCCTGGAACTGGACACTCTGCCGTCCCACAAAATGAGATTGAGAACGACCTTCCCGCTCCGCTCAGCGTGCAGCAGAAGCAAAGCATTATGCGCGCCAATTTCGAGAAGTCCAAAAGTGATGCGGAGGAGCTGGCTGAGCTGGCGAAGTCGCTTCGGGAGTTTCTTGACAAACCGCCCCACAACGTTCCCTCCAACGAGATCGTTCTCCGCGCTGAGAGAATCGAAAAACTGGCAAAGAGGATCCGGGACGAAACTAAGGGATTCTGAGAACTCTTCACGTCAATTCGGATTCATAGTGGGCACACCACCCAAACTCATTTTCGAGTCAGCGTCATTCGTGCAAAGGGCTTCATTCCTCCCTTTTCCTCGGAGTCCATCCGCCACTCCCAATTACTCGCTTCAGGATGGTAGATGAATTGGGTGTGAAAGGTTGACTCCTTGTCCTTAAAGAGGAAGGGGATAACGTCGCCGTTGCGTTTGGCGCGCCCAATACTAGTTTCGTTCAGCCCGCCGTACGTATCCAGCCAGATCGCGACGTACTCGGAGGCGCTCTGGTCCCAACCGATATAGACGTTCGCTTCGTACTCGGGCTGGCCCTGGGTGTTCTTTTCACGCGAGATCTCATGAATCCGCAGGTACTGATGTCCCAGCGCCCATTCTGCGGCCACGTCGTGCGTAGTTTGCTTCCCCATGACGGTACCCTGGAGTAGCCAGTTTCCCGCCAGCTTATCGAGCAGGTCATCATGAAAGGTTGGTTGCTGTGCGAACACAGGCCCAGCGGCCAGCGCCAGGAACGCGGCTGCTTTCAGAATCGTGCGCATTCGAAGTCCCTCCCCTCAACGTTAGACAGGTCATCCATTGCGGGCCCGGCGGTTCTACTTATCGAAGAACGGATGTTTGGAAAGCGGCAAGCGCGGAAGCTCGCCGGTCGGGGGTTTAAGGCTTAAGTCCTCGAAAAGCATCGAAGGGGCGACGAACGAAACGAGCGGCGCTCCGGCCTGGCCTGGATAAAGGCGCCCCCCATATGCGGCAAAAGGAATCGTATAAACGGTCATGTCGCGCGAAGCGGCGGTCAGGTCCTTGAACGCCGCCTCATCCAGACCGTCGATTTGCCCCACACGGATCAATTCTTCACGCCCATCGGGATAGACCCTGTAAACCTCGCGCCCGACGCCCCGCACGAGCAAACCGAATTCCTTGTTTCGCCGCTTGACCATGGTCATCAGTTCGTCTTTCAACTGCGCCTCGCTCAATCCTTCGGTTACGTTGATGATAACATTGCTGGGTTGCGCGCCGAAGGTGCGATAGCTCCCAGTGCTTTGGGAAATGCCGGAAACAGGGTCGCGCGCGTTGAGCAAAGTTTTCAGGTAACCGTTCTCCACCAGAGTGGTGGGCCGCGCGCGCACGCCTTCTTCGTCGACCGTGTGGCCGCCCGCCAGCGGCGTTCCTTGATATGACGATTGGGTTGGGTCGTCTGTCACGCTCATAAAATCGGGCAGCACGCGCGAGCCCAGCCGGTCCTGAAACCTGCTGACGTTTTGTGCGGCGTAAGCTTCCATTTGGGAGTTGTCCGACGCCGGCGCGCGCATGGCGAGCAGCTTGGGAATAAAGACCTGGCTTAGAACTTCGGCACCCGACGGGCCTTCGAAAAGCACGGGGCCGTTGTAGTGGTCTATGATCGGGGCCTGCCGCATGCGCGCGAGCCGGTCCGCCATTGCCGTAATCTGCCTGGCCAGGTCAGGGGGCTTGGGAAGCGCTTCCACCGAGTTTGCCGACGCCATCACCCAATCCGGCAATTCCGTTCCATCTACGGCCTGGGTTTGAGCCATCGCCATGAATGTCGCTGCGGAGGATTCCTCCGTGACCGCGCTCCCCTCGCTGTTAATGTACCAGGATTTGGTATCGCTGACATTGAGGCTGGTTGAGGAAGTGTAAATCTCCGGCGAATTTCGGAAGACAGCCGAGAGGTCGCGCACCAGAGTTTCAGCCTGAGCAAGGTTCATCTCGATGGGTGAAAATGGCGCCAGCGCTGTAGCGGGTTGCTCCTTGCTGAAGTCGGGAAGGTCTTCGCGGGCCTTTCGATTTTCCAGAGCGCCGCGCTTTCGGGAAAGCATTTCCAATGCTTCTTTGTATGCTGTGTCGGTGGCCAGCCAGATGTGGCGCCGCAGTTCCTGATAGTCGTCATCGACAGGGAGCAAAACGTTTTCCGTCAGACCATTGGACTGCGGAGGGTAAGTCATGAAATTACTGTTGTCGTGTTGATAGTCACCCACCCGAACCTGAACGGTCAGGTAACGCGTGCGCGTCACATCGCCTGAGAGGAGCGCGCCGAAAGTTGCGGAGGCGTCGAGCGAACGCCGGTCACGAACATGATAGGAAATGAAGTACGGCTTATCGAGCTGTTCCAGCCGCAATTGGGTCATGGAGCGATTCAGCTCATCGCGCATCGCTTTCATCACCACATCGCCAGCCGCGGGACAAATTGCCGGGAATAACCAGACACCCAGCAGAAGGATTCCGGTTTTTCTAGCCACGGTTCTCGACATCTTCAATTTCCTTGCTCTCTTGCGTTCCGGGCGCACTCAGCGACCGGATCCCGCTTTGTCCTGCTGAATGGGTGCGGGAAGAATGGGCGCGCGCGCCGTGGACTTTTCCTTCTTCTGCACCTCAATCTGCGAAATGAGCAGGTCGGGAGACGAAGCGGAGACGGGCACCGAACCCGATTCCGCGCCGCAGACTCCATTAAAAGTTGCAACCGCGTCGTCGCCGGCCTCGATTTTGCTGAATGCAGTGAGCGGCGTCCCGATCAGGTTGACTCCGCGAACCAATTCCTCGCGCCCGTCCGGATAAATGCGATATACCATGATGGGCAGTACATTGAAGGCATTGGGAGTGAATCGGCTGGTGAGCGTAAAACCGCCCTGAATATCGTCAAAGTAAAGGCCGAATTTCTGGTTCTGTTTCTTGATCTCCTCAATCAGCCGTTGTTTAAGTTCGGCGCGCGAAACGGGATGATCGACCACCACAATAAGATTCGATTGCCGGGCCACGGGCGCGTTCCCCTGCTGCCTGCGGCCGTGGCCATTTGAATCCGGAAATCCTTCAATGGGCGAGCGTGACATCAGGAAATTCTTCAAGATGCCGTGGTCCACCACGATGACCCGTCGCCCCGCTACGCCCTCATTGTCAAAATCATAGAACCCGGCAAGCTCATCCTTGCCCAGGCGCTGCAAGGTGGGATCTGAAATGACAGAAAAATTCACAGGCAGGATTTTCTCTCCCACCATTTTCTTGAACGTCTGGCTTTCGTTTTCGCCTTTTTGCCGGTGCCCTTCGATGCGATGGCCGAATACCTCGTGGAAGAATACGCCGCTCGCCCGGCCGGAAAGAATCGCCGGTCCGGTGTAGGGGTCTACAATCGGTGCCACGCGCAATGCCTGCAAATCCTTGATCATCTGGTTGACGGTTTTCAGGATCGAATCGTCGGAAGGAAGTCCATCGGGCGCGGATGAATAGAAGGACTCATACCGCGGCAAATCCATTCCGTCGTCGGCCTTGGTCTGTGCCGACAGGTAGAGGTGGTAAAAGGGGCGTGAAACCTCGATCTCAGAGCCATCACTGTTCACGTACCATCGCGTTTCAATATCTCCAAGGAAACTTGCCGTCGCCGAGTAAATGTTCCCGAAGCGGGCGAAAGGGGCCGTGTACTTGCGAGCCTTTTCTTCCCAGGCTTTCTGATCGACATTCATGACATGCAGTTCGTCATAGTGGCGACCGGGCGGCGCGGAGGAGAAGTCGTCGGATTTGTCCTCCTGCGCCACCTTCACCTGAACATCCGTGGTAATCGCGGCAAGCTGCTCCACCGCCTGCTTGTATTTAAGGTCAGTGTAGTACCACAGCACGCTCCGCAGCGCATCGGGGTCCGCTTCAATGGGAACCATGATGGGGCTGCTGGAATCGCCTCCTTCATCGTGCCACCCGTGGGTGTTGTCGAGATGAGGGCTTCCCACTCGCAGGTCGATGTCTAATTGGCGGCTCCGCGTTTGCGCGCTGGTTTCAAGCTTTCCAAACGTGCCGTTCACGCTCACCACCTGGTCATCCGTGATTTCGTAGCTAATGAAATAGGGCGGGGAACTCTCACCCTTGAATGCCTTCTGGGACCGTGCCAACTCAGCCTTCATCGCACCGAGAATTCTTGCGGTCTCGGCATCCTGAGCCCTCAAGGCGGGAACAGAAAGCACGAGTGCGAAGGCGATTGTAATCGGTATTCGCAAGGACAGGTAAATCCTCCAGGGAAGTTTCCATCGTACGGCAGGTCATTCCCATCGTCAACTTCGGCAAGAACTTGGTGGTGAATTCTACCTAGGGGCATAACGTGGGCTGCGACACGATTCCCCTGTCACCCCGCCCGCAGTACTGTACTCTCCCGGCGCGGCAATCCTTCTTTGGGAGTGCGCTTCAGCACTACATATTC
>JASHTY010000082.1 GCA_030040315.1 Terriglobia bacterium
AAGCAAGGTTAGCGAGGCCACCTGAACGCGATTGCCTTCCTGGTGCTTGGCGAGGTACATGCCGGAATCGGCGACGCGCAGGATTTCCTCCTGAGTTGGACCGTGGACCGGGAAGGTGGCAATGCCGAAGCTGGCGGTGATGCCGTGGGCAGCCAGATACCGGTCGGACTCGATACTGGCACGGAGGCGTTCCGCCAGAACTTCCGCCTGCTCGGTGCGCGTATCCGGCAGCATGATAGCGAACTCATCACCGCCATAGCGCGCCACCACGTTCGACTGGCGCACTTGATCGCTCAGCAAACGGGCCACCGCAGTCAGAACCTTATCGCCTTCCAGGTGACCGTTCCGGTCGTTTACCAGCTTGAATCCGTCCAGGTCGAGCATAATGATGGAGAACATGTAGCCCGCGCGGGTGGAGCGCCGCCACTCACGGTCGAGCGCCTCCATAAAATATCGGTGCGTCTTGAGGCCCGTCAGGCCATCGGTGATGGCCTGCTCGAGAGCCACCTGGTAAACACGCGCGTTGTGCAGCGCAATGGCCAATTGGTCGGCCAGCGTGCGGAGGGTGAGCACATCCTGCTGGGAAAAAGCATAGACCTCGCGGCTCTCCAGGCTCAGCGCCCCCAGCAACTCTTCGCGGTATTTCAGAGGAAGGCTGAGCGCCGAGCGGATTCCCGGGTGCAGGGGAATGTAGCGGGGTTCCTTCACCACCGAGTTGGCAAGAACGGGCTCTCCCGTCTCCGCCGCCACGCCCGACAAACCTTCCCCCTTGCGAATGCGGCGGCCAATCAGCTCGGGTCCGTAGCCGGCTTCCGCCTCCACCACCAGCTCACCCTGCCTCGGATCCATCATTTCGATTCGCGCAAGATCGTACCCAAAGGCATTCCGAACCTGCCTGCAGATACTAGGAAGCAGCTCCTGCGGGTTTAATACGGAACTGGCTTTGCGGCCCAATTCGTTGAGCAGGGCTAGGTGGCTGGCGCGACGCTGCTCCTTTTTAAAAAGCCGGGCGTTTTCGACCGCCACCGCCGCTTCCTGCGCCAGGAGCTGCACTAGCTCAAACTGCGACTTGGTGACGGCGAACTCGCGCTCCATGTCCGCCAGCGCCAGCACGCCCATCGACCCGTCGGAAAAGTGCAGGGGCACGCCGCACCAGGTCTTGATGCGCGGGTTCATGGCCGTCAAACTCAGCTTTTGGGTTGTCTCCTGAACCTCAGACGCAACCAGCAGGGGTTGGCGGGTCTGCTGGACGTATTGGGCTAGGGAGCTCGCGGGCCCACCCTGCACAGTGCCATGGGGGCCGCTGCTTTCGAAAGGCACAACCACTTCCAGCGGACTCTCGGGTGTGTCCTGAAGGGCCAAACCGAAATTCGTGACACCTATCAAGCCCTTCAACTCGTGGCGAAGAATGCCGATCTGTGCGTAAAGATCAAATGTGGAACGCAGGGCTTCGGCGACGCGGTGCAGAATGCGAAGTTCGCCTTCCCGCCGCTCGGCTGCGCGGTTCAGTGACCAGTTCTCGATGGCCACGCTCATATGATTGCCGATGGCCATGGCCACGCGCAGCTCCTGCGGCTCAAAACCACGCAGGTCGCGGAAACCCAGCAGCAGGGCGCCGTACGATTTCTCCCGGACCTGCAATCCCACCACCACCAGCGTCCGCAGGCCTTCACCTCTTAAGACCTCGCAGAATTCGTTGAAGACGGGGTCGCGCTGCCAGGCAGTATTTACCTCCTGGTTTCGCAAATCGGGAAAGACCATCAGCGCGCCCCAACGCTCGCCACTCGTCAGCACAAAGCGCCGCAAACTTTCGCTGTTAAGCCGCTCCGCCGCCGGCACGGAAATTCCATACGTGGTGTAATGGACCCTTCCCTCACCACCCTCCTCCTGCATCAGAAGGTAGCCCTCCTGCGTGCCGAGCATCTGGGAGGCCCCACGCAGCGACTGATCCATTAGTTGTTGTGGATCGCGGCATTCGGAAAGCTCTTTGCTGAAGAAGTGCAGGCTGGAAAACCAGAAAATATCTGTGTTGCGCCTCAGACGCTGA
Source organism: Terriglobia bacterium (assembly GCA_030040315.1). Lineage (GTDB taxonomy): Bacteria > Acidobacteriota > Terriglobia > UBA7540 > UBA7540 > Bog-366. The sequence continues at coordinate 2,048 of JASHTY010000082.1, forward strand.
CTGCGTCCGCGCACGGGTGGGGCGAGCAATCCCACGATTAGAAGGATAAGAGCCGAGCCAACTAGAAGTAATGCCACTTCCGGGTTGTTTAGATAAATCCCCATTATTTAGGTCATTCCGAGCAGGGGATTAAAGAAAACCCCGCTCAACTGACCTCCGCTTGGCTGTGATGTTCTTAATCTTCCGGCGCACTCTCGAGGACCTTAGAGGCAGCAAGTCGCCGCCATGTCGACTACATGGCTCCTCTACCCAGTCGCCGTCATTTTCGGTACAGGCCTAAATGCTACGCCAGTCGCACCTTTCCGTCAACCTTACTTTTAGGCTAATTTTAATGGGTGTTATGCTTCATAGTAATAATGTGGTCAGAAACACTGCAAGGACGAGCGGCAGTATCACCTAGCCGTGCCAAACATGCGCGGCGGCTCTGCGGTTTTCTCATGATTTTGTAATTGATCTCTGAAAAAGACATATCGGATCTAGTTTCAAGATTTCCAGCGCAAGGTCGATTTATAAGATAGAGTTACATGCCGTCGGCGCCTGGATTTTACCTGACCTGATTGGGCGCTGAGTCCTTGGCGGCAGGCTAGCAGGCCACTTCGCCCGAAGAACACCCCTTGCCGCCAGGGGGCCCGCCTGCGATCACCTTGCGGTGGCGGTTTCGGGCTCAGGACCGTTTGCATTTGGCGGCATTTTCTGTTATTCAAGTCTTTTGTGGACGATCGCAGCGTGATTATGCGCAAGGCCTTTGGCTTCCTTAATATCCTGATGATTGTCGCATTGCTTGTCCCGAGCGCACCATGGGGATTTTTGCGCGCGAATGCTGATTCTTGCGCATGCCCACCGGCAGCCTGCCAGTGCGCAACCCACCATCACGGTTCGGCAAGCTGCTGCATGGGCAAGGGAGGCTTGTGTGGATTGAGCTCGCCGGATACTGGCCTCGCAGCCACCCTCAGCACGTTGATTTACATGCCGTCGGAACACCTTTGGGCAGATCCACTCTTGCCGTCGGCATTCCTGTATGTCACCGCTAAAGTGAGCCTGCATCCTTCCCACGCACGGATCCCTGAACGACCCCCGCGCACCACTCTGTAAATACTTCTTCGCCGCAAATTAATGTTGTGCTTCGCGCGCTTTGAGCCGGCTTGTGGGCGGGGACCGCCAATTGTCTTCCCTCCACTTCGCGCGCTCTTAGGCAGCGGTGATAATTCCATTTATCCGGGAGGTCATCATGAGAAAGATTGCGTATTTGGCGGCAATTCTATTGTTATCAAGCGGGTCCGCGTTTGCTACGATTTTCGGCACTGTGCGGGGCGTGGTGCACGACCCCCAGCACCGGCCCATTCCGGGTGCGCACGTCATTTTGAAATCTCAGAATTCCGACTGGACACAATCCCAGCAGTCCGACAGCAACGGAGAGATTGACTTTACCTCGGTTCCCATTGGGAACTACATGGTCACTGTCTCCGCGCAGGGTTTCGAGGAGACGCAGCAAGCCGTGGCCGTTCAGTCGGACACCAGCCCGGTGCTGCATTTCCAGTTGACGATTTCCGGCGTAAAGCAATCCGTGGTGGTTGCGGAAGGTACGGTGACTGCAACGACAGACAGTGTGACGCCGACGACCATGCTCAGTCGCCAGGACATCCGTGAAACCCCGGGCGCGGACCGCGCCAACGGAATGGAGATGATTACCGATTACGTGCCTGCCGCTTACGTAACTCACGACATGCTGCACATGCGCGGCGGCCACCAGGTGGAGTGGCTGATCGACGGCGTGCCCATCCCCAACACCAACATCGCCACCAACCTGGGCCCGCAGATCGATCCCAAGGACATCGACGAGATCGAAATCTTCCGCGGCAGCTACGACGCGGATTATGGCGACCGCACTTACGGAATTTTTAACGTCGTCCCGCGCACGGGGTTTGAGCGTGACAAGGAATGCGACTTCCTGGTCAGTTTCGGGAATTTTTACCAGACCAACGACCAGATCAGTTGCGGCGGGCACACGTCGCGTTTCGCCTACTATCTCAGCGCGAACGGCAATCGCAGCAATTACGGCCTTCAGACGCCCATCCCGCAGGTCTTTCACGACGCGGACAACGGCTACGGAGGCTTCGGCTCATTCATTTTCAACCCCGATGCCCGAAACCAGTTCCGCCTGGTCGCTTCACTGCGCCAGGACTATTACCAGATACCTATCGACCCCAACCCCAATTCCACCGGCAATCAGATCCTGATCGCGTCAGGGGAATCGCCCAGTTACGACCTGAGCGACGGCGAGCGGGAGCCCGATGGCTACGTGGTTTTTTCATGGGTTCGGACGTTCAATCCCAATCTGCTGCTTACGGTTTCGCCCTTTTATCACTACAATGCCGCCCACTACCACGGCGGACCGGACGATTATCCGGTCAGCTCCACAGTGGATCAGGACGCCAACTACGGAGGGGTACAGACGGATCTGAGTGCGCGCTTCTGGAAGAACGATGTTCAAGCTGGGATATACCTCTTCGACCAGCACCAGTACAATTACTTCAACAATGTTTTTAGCGACGGCAGTCAGAATTTCCCTGCCTCTTCCATTGGCGTGAATGGATCCGTGGTGTCTGAATTCCTAAACGACAAGTTCAAAGTGGCTTCCTGGTTGACTCTTATCGTGGGGATTCGCCAGACGGAGTTCAATGCCTCCATCTCGCAAAACGTTACCGACCCGCGGTTCGGAGCCACCGTGAGGATTCCTCGGTTGAACTGGGTCTTCCGTGGCTTCTACGGCCATTATTACCAGGCTCCGCCTCTGGTGACGGCCACCGGAGCGCTCCTCGGCCTGGCGAACAGCCAAAACTTCACCTTCGCTCCCCTCCACGGCGAGCGCGACCGGGAATACCAGTTCGGCGTCACGATTCCTTATCGCGGCTGGACGCTGGACATGGATAACTATCAGACCAAAGCCACCAACTGGCTGGATCATAACAATATTGGTGAATCGAACCTCTTTTGGCCCATCACTTGGCAGGCGGCGGTGATCAATGGGTGGGAGCTCACCCTGCGCTCGCCTGACCTGTGGCGGCACGGCCATTTTCACCTTTCTTATGCGAACCAAATCGCGGAGGCAACTGCGCCCATCACGGGAGGCTTGATCTGCCCAACGCCGGTTACTACGGCGTGCGGTCTGGACATACCGCCGGGCTTCTCTCCGGTCGACCACGATCAGCGCAATACCCTGAACTTCGGCTACAACGCGAATCTCCCCGGGCAGAGCTACGCTTCGGCCAATTTCTATTATGGCTCCGGGTTTACCAACGGCCTGTATGGAATGCCCAATGCCCAGTACCCCGGTGCCTACCTGCCCGCACATGCCACGGTTGACCTGGCCGTTGGAAAGACCTTTGCTGAAAAGTACTCGATTTCTTTCAACGCGCTGAACGTGGGAAACCTCCGCGTACAGCTCGACAACAGCCTGACGTTCGGCGGGTTCCATTGGAACGACCCGCGACAGCTTTACCTGGAGTTTCGGTATAGGTTTAAGTACTGATGGGTTGTCTGGACTTTCAGTTACCCGGCTTGCTGAAAAGCACGCAGTAGTGCTTGTCGGGCCAATCGTCGATGTGTTTGACCACCTCGAAGCCCGCAGCCGTCAGCTCCTCGATCATAATATGCTGCGGAACGCCGTGGCCGATCCGATTCTCCGGCACGCCCTCGGGCCGCGTGCTTCCGGGTTGTGGCTCCTCATCGATCACCGCCAGCAGGCCGCCGGGTTTGAGTGATTTGAACAGGCTGGCATCTATCTCCGCGGGTTTCGTGAGGTGATGATAAACCAAGCGCATGAAAATGGAATCGCAGCACGCAGGGGGAAGGTTGGTATCCGTGACGCCGGCTTTAAGCACGGTGACGTTGCTGTTCTTCGCCGCCAGACCCTGAAGCTCGTTGAGCCTCTTATCGTCCAATTCCGTGGAATAGACCCGGCCAGTCGTTCCGACAGATTTGGCGGCGGCTAAGGTTAGTTGACCGTGGCCTGCCCCAACGTCGGCCACGACGCTGCCGGCTTGCCAATGGAGCAACTGCTGGAGGCGCTCAGCGTCCTGTTGGTAGTCCTGGGCGCGAGCGGGCACTATCACAACGGTGCACAAGACCATTGTGATAATAGGCGTACGACAGCGAGAATATAGCATTTTTTCCATCCTGCCCCCCAAGCCATTCAGTATACCGCCCGCCATTCGTTCTTGGAAAAGCAATCCGATCGGGATACAATTCCAACATCGCTCCTCGGGTCAGGCACCCTCTTCAGCGATTCCCCTTCCGGTGGAAACCATGTTTGAAAAATACACAGAAAAAGCCCGGCGAGTTATCTTTTACTCTCGCTACGAAGCCAGCCAGTTCGGCAGCCCATGCATCGAGGTGGAGCACCTGCTTCTCGGGCTGCTGCGGGAAGACACAGCCCTTGCCGGCCGGCTTTCGCACTCAAGGCTTTGGCGCGAAGGCATTCGCAAAAGAATTGAAAAGGAGTCGCCGCCCCGCGAAGTGATTCAAACCACCGTTGACATGCCCTTGAGCTCTACATCCAGGGCGACGTTGGTCGCTGCTGCCAATGCGGCCGACAGGTTGGGCCACCAGCACATCGGCACAGAGCACATTGTGCTCGGCATCATGTTGCA
>JASHTY010000603.1 GCA_030040315.1 Terriglobia bacterium
TCGAAGCCAACTGCCACGGCTGGCTCGAAAGCGAGGAGCGCGCCTGGCTCCGCGATCCCGCGCTCGCCGGCGGCGGCCCGCTCTACGACATTGGCTCCCACCGCATCGACGCCATGCACTTCCTCTTTGGTAAAGCCGAGTCCGCCTGCGGCCGCCTCTCCAACGCCCTGCACAAACTCGCGGTCGAAGACTCGGCCACCGCGGTGCTCCAGTTCGCCGGCGGCGTCCACGGCATCGTCGACGTGCGCTGGAACTCCCGCCTGCCCCGCGATCAGTTCCGCGTCCTGGGCGTCGAGGGCGAAATCAATCTTGACCCGCTCAACAAGGCCGATCTGCGCATCCATACCGGTTCCGGCACCCAGGTGGAGATGCTGCCCCCGCACGCCAACCTGCACTATCCCCTGGTGCTGAATTTTGTGGGCGCCGTTGCCGCCCACTCCGTGGCCAGCCTCGCCTGCCCCGCCGAGCAGGGCGCCTGGACAGACTGGGTGATCGAACAGGTCGTCCGCTCGCAGGCAACAGGCTCCTGACCCGGCTCCTCACGAGCGGCTTCCGATCCATCCCCCGCTATTCCTTTGCAACGAATCCCGTCTTCCTTCATCCATTGGAGTGGTAGGCCGGTTTTTTCCGTATCATGGAACCAGCCGGACCGTTTTCCCCTCAACCTGCAGCAAGGTGCGTCGCATGGAGTTGCCCACTCACATCCTCTTGATGTACGGCTATCTGCTGCTCTTCGCGTGGGTTCTGGTGGAGCAGCTCGGCGTCCCACTGCCCGCCACGCCCATCCTGCTGGCCGCCGGCGCGCTCTCGGCGGAAGGCCGCATCAGCTTCCCTCTGGCGCTGTTTGCGAGCATGATCGGCGCCGTCCTCGCCGACTCCACCTGGTTCCTCGTCGGCCGCCGTTACGGCCACCACGTCCTGCGCCTCCTGTGCAAGCTCTCGCTCGAGCCCACCACCTGCGTCCGCCGCACCCAGGACTCCTTCGCGCGCCGCCGCGGCGCCATGCTTCTCTTCGCCAAGTTCATCCCCGGCCTTGGCCTTCTGGCGCCGCCGGTTGCCGGCCAGAACGGCATGAGCCTGGCCCCGTTTCTTCTCTTCGACGCCATCGGCGGCGGCCTGTGGGTGACCGCGTTGCTCCTCTGCGGCCGCCTCTTCGGCGACCTGATCAAACGCAACCCCGGCCTGCTGCACTGGGTCACGCGCTTCTCCGGTGTGCTGCTTCTGCTCGCCGTTGTGGGATTCTTCCTCGGCCGCCTCTATCGCCGCCGCGCGGTCCTGGCCAAGCTCGCCGCTGCGCGTCTCGAGCCGCAGGAACTCAAGCGCCAGCTCGACGCCGGCGAGCAGGTCTACATCGTGGACCTGCGCCACCCCCTCGAGCTCCTGCCCGACCCTTTCACGCTTCCCGGCGCGCTCCATCTCTCGCCTGACGCCCTGGCCGCGCGCCATGAGGAGATTCCGCGCGACCGCGACGTGGTGCTCTACTGCACCTGCCCCAGTGAAGCCACATCGGCCAAGGTCGCCATGTCGCTGCACAAGCTGGGCATTCAGCGCGTGCGCCCCCTGCGCGGCGGTTTCGATGAGTGGAAGCGCCTGGGCTTCCCGCTCGATCCGGTCGCCCCCGAGCTGACTACCATCCAGCCCGCATCGTGACGAGTTTCCCTCCCGGCGGCGCGGGGCGCCTGCGCCACCCAACGCACATCGGGCAATTCGCGATCAGAAGCCAAGGTCTTTGAGGGTAACCGTATGAGTGAACGAAGTCTTGTTCTCACTGATGACATGTCGCTCGAAGGTGCTCTCATTAAAATCCGACTGAAAGGGATAGCCCACGCCCCACACAAAATAGAATTGGTCGAGATTGGGATTGCCGATCTTGCAACCGCCGAGCGAGCTTATGGCTAACTCCAGCACCGTTCCGGGTAAATCTCTCACGGAACGAACTGATGGAGAGCCGTTGTTTTTTCTAACGTTGACCTCCGTCCAATCCACGTCGATTTCCGTTGCCTTTCCACTCGGCCCGTAGTAAATGTCGATGGTTGGTTTGCTGCGAAGCTGTGGAACCACGCCGCTCCAGGACGCGAGTTCCTTGTTCGGGTCTTCAGCAAAGGGGCTGACGCCGTATTCCGCGCCGTCGGCCTGGGTGATGCCGGAGGCGAGATCAAGTTTCTTTGAACCCGCATGAAACCTGAGCCACGCGTCGATGCGGGTGAGTCCGACCGCGGGATCGTTTGACTGCGGAAGGAGGGGCGAGGATTGTTCCATCCCGATTTCAGATGGTTCCTCGTTTGCCGACCAGGTGATACCGACGCCAAGGCGGTCGTCGGTGGTCCCATGCTGGTCCGGTTTATGGCCGGCGGCGAGAACCTTGCTCTTTACTTCCTCCGCGTACCCGTCCAGACAGGAGCCTGGAGACACCGGAAAGGAGAGAGCGATCTCGACTCCTACCGGGTCCAGGGGGTTGACGGCCGCCTCACTTGCAGAGACCGCCTCCATCTGCTCTTTGAGCACCGATTTTTGCCCCGCCGCGAGGAGTTGCTGTTGCGCCAGTTGCGACTGAACGTCTCGCGCCGTTGATTTGAGACCCTGCTGGATCAGGGCGGTTGCGTCGATGTTCTTGGAAGCATCCTGCGTCAGTCCCTCAAGCTTCGTGGCCGTGTCGGCGAACTGACGGTTGCGCTCATCGTTCTCATGCTGGCTGTTTATGAATTCAAGATTCTGGATCACGATCGCCATCGATGACGACACGACGATGCCGCCAATGGTGATCCGTTTCCACCGTAAGGATTTTCGTTCGCGGGAGAAATCCTTGTAGGTTCCCAGCACTCCGAAAACCGCGGCGACAAGCTCCGCAAGCACCTTTGCGATGTTTTCGATCATGGTCGCTGCTCCTCCTAAGGGCGCGTAGGTTTCCTGAGCGCTTCCTGGGGGAGGGAGTGGTCGTTATCTGCGGGAATCGCTCCCCGCAATAGGAATGAAGAAAGTCCGTGCCGGTCAGCGGCGTGCGGAGCCGGATTTTCAGCTAAGGCCGGCCTTTACAAACAGCGCCGCAATGCTGGTCCCGATCGGCGACCCGATCCCGCTGCATGGGTCCGGCCCCACGGCCGCGCTGTAAAACCCATTGCTGCCCACCGTAATATCGTTGAACGCCTTCTGATTCAGCCACAGCGTCGGGGTCACAAATCCCAGCTTGGTGCCCAAGGCCGCAAACAATCCCGCATAGAGCGGCGCCACCGCGCTCGTACCTCCCACCACCGTGGCCGATCCATGCACAAAGATGTTGTAGCCGGTGTTTGGGTCCGCGTCGCCGGCCACGTCGGGAACCATCCGTCCCGTGCCGTACGGTGTGTTGGCCGGCGCCGG
>JASHTY010000083.1 GCA_030040315.1 Terriglobia bacterium
CAGGAGTGACGGCGGCGCTCAGAGAGAACGCGTAGAAGCTCCCCTCCTGATTCAGGAGGGGCCGCGCGAATGCGCGGGGGGGTTGCCAGCAGGTGGTACCAGCAATCTGACTCTTGCGCTTCTAAAGCGATTGCGTCAACACTTCCTCAAGCTCCTCGGGCAGCAGCTCCAGGGGATTTCCCTTCGTGCTGCTCGCTTTGGCGGCTTCGGCGCAAATCTCTGAAACGTCTTTCTCCTCCACTCCATACGATTTCAACGGTGGAATTTCGAGTTCGCGGATAATTTCTCGCGTCCAGGTGACAACGTCCTGCGCAACAGCGTCGGCGCGGCCGGTGAGCATAGCGCCGATTTTCTGATATCGCTTCAGGGCGGGGTTTTCCGGTGCGCGAGACCACAGGGCGAGCAGGTTTGATTCGATTCCGCCCGGCAAAATGGCCGCGCAGATGGCTCCGTGCGGAGCGTTGAACCTGCCGCCGAGCGGCCCGGCAAATCCGTGAATGACGCCCAGGCCGGCGTTGGCAAGCGCCAGTCCGCTGAGCAGCGCTGCCAGCGACATGTCGCGCCGCGCGTTCAGGTCCTGCCCATGATGAAATGTCCGGCGCAGCGATCTGGCCACCAGCGGAATGCCCTGCTCGCAAAATCCATCGGTGACGGGGTTGGCGCGAATGCAAACGTAAGCTTCGATCAACTGCGTAAGCGCGTCGAGACCCGTGCGAGCGGTGACGGCAGGCGGCAGGCCGAGCGTCAACTCCGGGTCAACCACCGCCAGGCGCGGCAGAAGGAATGGGCTTCGCAAGCTGACCTTCACGCGCCGCTGCGGCACGCCCAGCACGGCGTTGCGCGTTACCTCCGAACCGGTTCCCGCTGTGGTGGGCACGGCAATGAATGGCGCCGCAGGATTTTCGAGCGACTTGCCACCGCCCACGACTTCGAGATAGTCCAGCACGTCGCCAGGATTGGTGAGCAGGCCGGCAATGGCCTTTCCCGCGTCGATAGCGCTGCCGCCGCCAACGGCGACCACTACGCCGCATTGGGCGTCGCGAGCCTCTTGCACATGCCGTTGGATAAGCTCAACGGTAGGTTCACTTTCAACCGTCAAGGGAGGAACCGTGGCGCTTCGTGTCAGGGGGTCCGCCAGCAGGAAATCGGCGCGCGTCGAATCGCGCCCGGTCACCACCAGCGCGCGGTCTCCAAAGGATTTTGCCGCAGACACAATCTGTCGTGAGGTGGCATCACCGAAAATAATCCGCGCCGCCGTGGCGAACTCGAATTTCATCGGCGACTCACCAGCCTTCTTCGCCCGGAAAAATATTTGTGAACTTCACGCTGAAGCGTGGCTCCACCATCAGAGATTCCATGCGGTCGCGCCACGCGGCGTAATGGGAGGTAGCTTTGTGCGCGGTCGTCGCTTCGGAGCTTCGGTAGACCTCGACGAGGACGAAGCGGGTGGGGTCGTCCGATTGCTGTACCACATCGAAGCGCGCGATACCCGGCTCCCTCACGCTGTTCCGCGCATTTTCAATCGTCGCTTGCTTGAATGCTTCGATGCAATCGGGTTTCACTCGCACGTGGACGTGTACAATCAGCATGCTTCATCCCCCAATTCCGGCCGCACTTCCTTTGAGCGGAAAACTCGCCACGCGACGCCAATGCCGCGGGTGGCCGTGTGCCAGCCAAAGGTGAAGAACCCTCACCTTGAAGTGAAAATCAAGCCGTGGCCCGATCTCTGCGACGATTTTTTCCTTCAGGCTTTGCGGGTAATCGCCGTAAAGAAGGCTCAGGTGCGGCATGAACGCGGGCTCATTCTGGGCGTCGAAAGCTTCAAGCGCGACGTCGTGCGCCTTTCGCAGCGGCCCAGTGAGGGCCACGTGCGCAAACAGGCAGCGGAAGTATTCGTCAAGAAATCCAATTTCAACGAGTTGCAGCGCGAGCGGATGCATCGTGGCGGCGACGCGGGCAGCCTTCGCGACCAACTTTTCGAGCGACCCTCCGCGGCCACCCAGCAGAGTCACGTGTGGAGGAAAATCGGGCCCGCCATGCCTGGCGCTCAGTCGCCGGATGATGGCCGTCAGCCGATCGAATGCGTCGCCTCCAGGAATGAGCAACAGGGAATATTTGTTTCCGGCAGGCATAGGAAAAAAGTGTAAGGGTTAAAGGGCAAAAGATGAAGATAGAAAGATCACTTCGCCGGGTTGTCACCCCAATCGTTTAACCCTTACACCTTGACCGCCGCGGAAGCACGCGCGGGGTATCGGCTATTGCCCCTCTTTAAGCTCGCGAATCCACAGATCACGGTAGCGAACCGGGTGGTGGTGATCCTGCAACCGCAACGGGAGCCTGTCCGGTTGAGGTGTGTAGGGCGGGCGCTCGTGGTGCGCCGTCGGCCCCATAATCTCCACGTGATCCTGCACCAGGACGCCATTGTAGAATACGGTCACGTTGGCCTTCCGGGTCAGTTTCCCACTGGAATCGAACCGCGCGCCGTGAAACGCAATGTCGTACATCTGCCACACCCCGGGCGGACGCGCGGCGTTCACCAGCGGAGGATATTGGCCGTATACGGCGGCCGCTTCGCCATCGGCATAGGTCACGTTGTTGTAGGAGTCGAGAACTTGAATTTCATAAAGCCCGTGAAGAAAGACTCCGCTATTGCCGCGGTCCTGATCGGTGCCGTGTGGAGGGTTAGGCGTTGCCCATTCCACGTGCAACTGGAAATCGCCATAGGAATCTTTGGTCTGAATGTCCCCCACACCAGGCACCGTCTGAAAGTAGCCATCGCCCACGGTCCACTTCGCGGGCCCGCCCTTTACCGCCTCCCAATTGGAAAGGTCCTTGCCATTGAAGAGCACAATTGCATCGGAGGGCGGACGTCCGGGATTCTCCTGCGTGCTTTCCGTGCCGGGCGTGATGATGGGCGGCTCGGGCCGGTTGCGATCGTTCGGACCCCATTGTTGAGCTGCTTGCGGCCACGCGTACGGTCGAATCGTGATCATGAATGTAGCGAGCATGGCGAGAGCCGCACCGCCTGCTGCCAGCCATAATTTCCTGTGCATTGTTTTCATCCCCCTTGTGAATAGACTGCGGTCAAACCGCGCGAGCGGCGATATTGTACTCCGCATTACCGCGCGGGACAGCCGGGTTTTTACCGATCAGGGCCGCAAACGGTTCCAGAGCTCGGTAAGCCCTTCGACCGTAAATTCCTTTGACTTTGAATAATTAATGATCTGGCGCTCCATTGTGTCCACGGTCGTTACGCCCTCGGGAATTCGTGCCGCGATTTCGTGTGGAATATTCGTCACGCCGTGCCGGTCGCCGTGCAACAGTTCGCCGGGGCGCACCGTGAGTCCACCCACGCGCACCGGAGTTCCGACTTCCACAATGTGCACGTAGGCGTGCGAAACCGCAATGTGGGCGGCGAAAAAGTGGAATTCCAGCGGCTCGACTTCATCCAGGTCGCGGACGGATCCGTTGGTAACGCACCCCACGCACGCCATGGCCTTGTGCATGTTGGCGTTCACTTCTCCCCAGAACGATCCGAGGCCCGGCGGGTCATCCAGGTCTTCCACCACAATCACTCGCGGGGCCGGCACCTTCATGATGTCCTGCCAATGCACGCTGGCCGGAATGGCGGCGCCCTTTGCCCCGGGGGTAATGGACTGAATCTTGACGGTCACAGCGTATCCCACCATGACGCCCAGGCGGGGAAAGACGCACTTGATTTCCGGGCGCATGAATCCTTCGTTGCGGGGGCGAACGTCGAAAACCTCAATTGCATTAGCGATGGTCGGCGTGTTGAAAACCCGCAAACGCTCGAGCAACGCAGGGTCCGGGGTTTGCATGTTCGATTCTCCGTGGTCGAAAAAAGTCTAATGAGCGCGAGACATTATATTGGGACGGGGCGAAAAACGAAATCCGTCGTTTGAAGTGCAGGTAAGAGGGCTTGAAGTCAATCAGCAGAGGGAAGCTCTGCAACCCGACGAGCAATTTCCGCCTGGATGTCTTTACCCTCGTAAAACCACAGGCGGCCCTGGGCGTGGACGGTTTTGCCGTAGGGGCAGTCAGGCAATTTCGGGTCGGCATGCATGCAAGGAACCAGCGGGTTTCCCCATGATCGCCCGGGATTTTGCCAGGAAGTGATGATCCAGCGATTGCCGCCTGCCGAGCGAACCGCGGCAGCGGGTATGCGAAGGATCTTGTTGTCATTCGTCTGGGCGTTAAACTCCGGCGCACCCTTCAGCATGACGCAGACTTGATTGCGCAGCCCCGCGCTGGCATTCTGCCCCGTCAAATCCGCGCCGCTGAAGTTGCGCAGCCAGAGGTCCATCTCCACATGATCCTCCACGGGCCGGACGTTTGCCCCAAAAGTGATGTAATTCGGCAATGTCCATTGCGAACTCAAGCTGCCTTCCGAGTTTCGGTCCCAATCGACGTTTTCAATTACTACGTTCTTGTCATTCCACAAGGTTGGAATGTCCGTGTGGGCGAGGAAAATCAGGCCTAAATTCGAAAAGATGGCTTCGGGCAGGTCCAGCACCACGTAACTCGCGGGGTCCCAGGGCAGGAAGACGCTGGCTTTGGTGCCCCGCATAGGTTCAATCGCGCCTTCGGCGAATCCAATGCGTGGGTAGCGGCCCCCCGGATACGGTAGTACACGAAGTTTTCTCTCTGTCGGGGGCAATGGCGCGCGCGGATCAATGCCGAGCGCCTTCGCATGTCTCTGGACATCCCCCTCCGACATCCCGCACACCGTTGCAGCTTCCGCCCAGGTGTATCGGTGATTGCGCAGCATGTTTTCAAGCCAGTACTGCAAATCAGCACGCGTGGCGGTGACCTCCGTGGGAAAATCCGGGCATCCATGTTTCAGCTCGGGATATCGCGATTGCACCAGGGCATCTTCAGGAGGCCGGGCAAAATCAATGTGCGGCTGCAAATCACCCAGGGCAAGGACGTGAAATCCGTTTTCCTTGAGGAATCCCATGTATTGGCGGAAATTTTCGGGGGGCGTGCTGACCCACGGGTGTGCGCGGTCCGGGACTCCGTGAAATTGCAGGACGACGGCCTTCCCCTCTCTCGCGCTTGCAACCAACTTCCGGAAATAATCTAAACTCCAGTCGGGATAAGCGTCGCCGGTGGTGGGAATCAACAACGAAGGGTGGCGCGCCGGGTCGAATGCCGGGCCGGGCTCAGAGGCGCCGTAGCGCACTTCGGGCTGCATCCCTCGCCGCGCCACGAGATAATTCTGCTGTTTCAGAATTGCCAGCGCTTCAGGGCCGAAATCGTCGCCGGGATACGCGAAAGCCGTGGGCTGCGGAACTCCCACTTTTTTCAATTCGCGTTCCACGAGCGCCAACTCGCCGTGCAGGTGCGCGGCATTGTGGGCAGTAGAAACATTTCCATGCGTCCAGGTGTGATTGCCGATTTCAAAGCCCATCTGTTTGATCTCGGCGACTTCCTGCCAGGTCATGAAATTCTCCTGGTCGTTCATCCAGCGGTGCGTGACAAAGAACGTGGCACGGAATCCCAGGTCTTTCAGCAGCGGGGCAACGAACGTGCGCTGGGATTTTGGGGCGTCGTCGAAGGTGAGGACTACGGTCTTGTCGGGGATGGGCGGGACGTGCAAACCGGGATCAACACGCTCAGCGAGTGATGGCACGCTGCTGAGATGAAGCGCGGCAAGGGCGGCCGAGTTGCCCTCAAGAAACTCACGCCGGCTGAGCCGATTTTTCCAGGGCACGGAGTTTCTCTCTACTTGATGTGGCAGCTCGCCATGCCGCGCTTTTCCAGATACTGTTGGTGGTAATCCTCGGCGCGCCAGAATTCTGAGGCCGGCGTGATCTCCGTCACAATCTTGCGATTAAATTTCCCGGACTTTTCAAGCGCTTCCTTCGCTGCCCGCGCCTCAGCTTCCTGCTGCGGCGAGTGAAAGAATATCGCACTGCGATATTGCTTGCCGTAGTCGGGCCCCTGGCGGTTGAATTGCGTTGGGTCGTGATTTTCCCAGAAAATCTTCAGGAGCTTTGAGTAGGAAATCTGCGCGGGGTCGAAAGTCACTTCCACAACCTCCGCGTGGCCGGTCTGGTCCGTACAGACATCCTCATATGTGGGATTTTTCAGGTGCCCGCCCGAATATCCCACCGCCGTTGAGACGACTCCGTAAACGTGCTGGAATGCCGCCTCCACTCCCCAGAAACACCCTGCGCCGAAAGTTGCCTTTTCTGTCGCCACGATGACCTCCAATCGGAAACCTGAACGCTCGTGCAAATCTTATTCTCCTCGAAGCTTGATTTCCACTGTTTTGAATCCCCGGCGCATGCAGCGATTAGATGTGATAGGCGTCGGAACGGTCCGCGCATGCAACCTTAAGACAATTTCAATCCCCGCCAGATTTGACCCGCTCGCGTCAAGGGAATGGGAAGCGGCTCACGCCACTTGACGCCCGCGTCGATTTTGACCAGCGTGCCAGCCTGGTCGCGAGTGAGCCACAGCAGCACCGTTCCGCCCGGCTCCAGGAGTTGCGCGGCCAATGGTACCAGCGCATCCAGATTGCCAACCGCGCGCATAGTGGCGAAATCAAGGCTCGCGGGTGAGCATTCCCGCGCCAGGTCTTCAAGCCGATCGCCGCGAACCTCCACGGCGCTGAATCCGCACACGCGCGCTGCCTCTTTCAGAAACGCTCGCTTCTTGGCGACGGGTTCGAGCAGGGTGACGTCGAGTTCGGGGAAGGCAATCTTCAGGGCCAGTCCGGGAAATCCCGCGCCGCTGCCGATGTCGAGCAGGCGGCCGCGCAATTCGAGATGCCGCGCGATGAAAAGGCTCTCGCCGAAATGCCGCGTCACAATCTCGTCCGCGTCGCGGATGGCCGTAAGGTTGATTTTCTGGTTCCAGCGAAGCAGCAGCTCATGGTAGGCGAGAATCTGCCGCTCCTGCACTGCGGTCGGTTTCAAACCGAAAGGCTCAAGAAGTTCACGAATGCGCGCTTCGTCAAGCACGTACGGGATTTTAGACAGGGCCTCGCCAAGGCGCAAGCTCGCCGGTTGAACCAACACGAATCACACTCCGATCAGCCCGCGGTGGTGCACTACTCAATCTCGTCCACAGAACTGGACAATTTCCCTGGCTCCGGCTTAAATACCCTCATGTCTAAAAAGCACAGAGAAATCGTTCAAAAGCAATTCACGAAGACCGCGGAAGCATTCACAGAATTCGCGGTGCGCGACACTCCGGAGGTTCTGAAGGAAAAAGTGGATTTTGCCAAGCCGCAATCGGCCGATGTGGCGCTTGACATCGCCTGCGGGCCGGGGGCGTTCGCCTTAGCCATTGCGGCAAACGTGCACGCTTCCTGGGGAGTTGACTTGACGGAAGAAATGCTACGCCGCGCGCGGGGGTTGCAGGCCGAGCGCCAGATTTTAAACGCCGGGTTCGTTCGCGGCGAGGCCGAACAGCTTCCCTTTCGCGACGGCAGCATCGACCTGGTATCGTGTCAGTGCTCGTTCCACCATCTTCCCAAACCCGCGCTGGTGCTGGCGGAGATGGTCCGTGTCGCCAAGCCGGAAGGGCGCATGCTGATCATCGATCCTCTGGCGCCCGAGAGCGACGCCAAGTTCGAGCTCTACAATCGCATCGAAGTCCTTCGCGACCCCTCGCACGCACTGACAGTGCGGCTCACGGAATTCCTGCGCATGTTTGACGAAGCGGGGGTTGACATTCTGCGGCAATCGCTTCGACGCCGCCAGCGATCATTCAACAATTGGATGCTGCGCGCCGGCCACGCACGCGGGACAAAGCGCTATCTTGAAGCGCGCAAGCTGATGGAAGGCTCAGTTGCCGGAGACAAAGCGGGGTTCTCACCCCAACTTCAGGGCGATGACATCCAAATCGTCCACAATGAAGGGATGTTCTTGCTTACGCGAAGAGCACTGATGGCGTGACCGTCGGGTCTAAAATTTCAGGCGGGAGCGGCCGGCTTTTGGCAAGTCACGCCGTCACGAAGGGCCATTCTCGTCGCACGCGGGCGCGCATCACGTAGGCTGCGGTTCCCACACCGAAAACAACGACCGCGAATATCATCGATCGCGCGGCTGCCGTCGACAGAATATAAGCCCAACCACAAATCGAAATAATTCCCGGAACCGGGTATAGCCACATTCGAAATGGCCGCACAAGGTCCGGCTCGCGAAAACGCAGCATAAAAAAACCGACCGTCTGGGGCAGATATTGAATCAGCACGCGCGTGGCGATCAGGCTGCCGATCACTTCACTCAGCCGGCCCAGGCTGAACAGGGAAGCAATCACTCCCAGCGTAATGAGCGAAACGTGCGGAAAATTCCCTTTGGGGTGCAGGCGGGCGAACGCGGGAAAGAAATTTCCATCGACCGCGGCGGCGTAGGGAATTCGTGAGTATCCGAGAAGTAGTGAGAACACCGAGGAAAAGGCGATCCACAGCAGAAGAATCGTCATGGCTTTGCCCGCGGCGGCGCCGAACAGGATTTCAATGTAGCGCGAGGCGATATACTGGCTCTGAATCGCCTCACGCCAGGGGATGACGCTCAGAAACGCCACGGTCATCATGATGTAGAGCAGCGCCACGCAAAGAATCGAAAATAAAATCGCGCGCGGTATCACACGGCCCGGGTCGCGAATCTCTTCCGCCAGATAACACACGTTGTAGTAGCCGAAGTAGTCGTAAAGAGCATAAAGCGTGGCGTGGCCCAGTCCGACCCAGAAAACCATGTCCAAATGAAACGCTCCCGCAGGAAAGTCCATGAGGCGCGCTGCGCTCAAGTGAAAAACACCAGAAACCGCAATCCACAAGCCGCCGATCAGGACGCCGGCCGCCAGCACCACGGAAAGATTGCCAATCGCTCCGATACGGCGATAGAGCAGTGCCACGAGGAGCAATGGAAACGCTGCGGCGACCGCGCGGATTTCCCATGACGAAAGACCAGGCACGAGATAGTGAAGGTAATTCGCAAAGCCTATGCTGCCGCTCGCCACTGAGAGCGGTGCGGAAAAAATGATTTGCCAGACCATCAGGAAGGAAAGCCAGCGCCCCATGCTATGCGGGCCGTAGGCTTCGCGCAGGTAGTTATAACTCCCTCCGGCTTTGGGCAAGGCTGCCCCAAGTTCCGCCCACACAAGACCGTCGCAGAAAGCCAGCACGGCACCCACCAGCCACCCCAACATCGCCTGCGGGCCGCCCATGGTGGCTAGCAGCAGCGGAATGGTGATGTACGGGCCGATGCCCACCATGTCGGTGATGGCGAGCGCGGTGGCTTGCACCAGTCCCAATTCCCGGCGCAGCGCTGGCTGGTTGGTGGAGGATTCCAATCGTCACCTGTGCGGGGCGGGCTGCCGGGAGATCTGACGGAGCAATTCCGCTTTCACGCGTGGATGAGGGCGAGCGGGTTTGGGTGAGCGGCCCAGCAGATAAACTGTCTCCGCGGCTTCACGAATGCGCGCAAGGCAGTGCGGGCAGCCGCGTGCAAGGTGGTCGCGCAGATCAAGCGATCCCTGCTCCGAGAGCGCGCCCAGCAGCCACAGCTCGTAAAGGTCTTCTAAATGTTGGCAGCCCATGATCCACACACGGCGCGGCGACGATGCTTTACGTAGGTCAGCGCCGCGCGCAAGGACGATCGCACTCTGCCCAGCGGCTCGCCCAACTTCTCGGCAATCTCCGATTCCAGCATGCCATGGAACAGCGCGAACTCCAGGGCTTGTCGCTGGGCCTTGGGCAATTGATCGATTGCCTTATGAAGGAGCCCCAGACGATCATCAATCAAGTTAATTTCCCTTGGTTGGGGCAGCCATGCCAGGTGAAGCGCGCGAGGGGCAGGCGGCCTTCCTCCATCGCCCGCAGAATCTTGCCGCACTGCATATCTTCCCTCGGCCACTTTGGGTGCGGCTGCCGTGGGATGGGCAGCCTTGGTTCTGCGCGGCACGCCTGTCTTTCCCTTTTCCGGCTTGACTTGAGAGGAGGGCAAACCGTTGCCGCCCGAATTCAATCGCAAACCACGAAGGCGGTCGATTGCCGTCCCGCGCGCGGTGACAATCAGCCACGCCGCCACGCTCCTGCCCTGCTCGCTCAATTGCGGGCTCTCCATCCAGAGGCGGACGAAGGCTTCCTGCAGAACTTCCTCCGCGGCAGCGCGCGAGTGGAGAATATGCTCGATCAGCCCGTAGACACGTGGGGCATAGAGGTCGTAGAGCTCGCTGAAGGCGACCACATCCCGACTCGCTGCTCGGGTCAACAAATCTTCGGCTGTCGAATCTTCACTCATCATGTCAGCAGGGGCATTGAATCGCACCTTAATCTTCAATTATATCGTACCGTGATATATTGAAATTCCCAAGGCCTGATGGAAAGAAAGTCTGGCTCCGTTTCTGATTATTCCTATAAAAAGAATCGATTGGACAACTTTCCATGCTGGATTTACCTTCTACTTGAGTCCCGCTGGAGCATCGGTTCGCGTCGAGATGACCTTGCCCCCAGGGCGTCGCGGCGCTAACCGGTGCGGGACCGTTT
>JASHTY010000604.1 GCA_030040315.1 Terriglobia bacterium
TGGCAATGCGCGCAGGTAAACCGCACGCCCAGGAAGAGCTGCGTGGTGGTTTCCATCTGCGTGTTGGGCAGGTCGGTCACCAGGAAGTAGCTGGCGGCGGGATTGTCATAATTGCTTCCCGTGGCCGTCAGCAGCTCATAGGCAAACTGGTTGTAGGGTTTGTTCTCAGCGATCGACTGCCGCAGGTATTCGCGGAATCGCCACAGCCCTTTCTGGCCCAGGAATTTGCGGTTGCTGTCCAATAGATCGCCCCACTTTAGCGACCAGTGGTCCACGTATTCGGGCCGCGCCATCAGGCGGTCCACCAGCTTGGCGCGTTTTTCGTGCTGCGGCGCAGGGTCCTTCAGGAATGCCTCAACCTCCTCGGGCGCCGGCGGCAGGCCGATCAGGTCGATGGAGACGCGGCGCATGAACTCCGCGTCGGAGGCGAGGGGCGAGGGAAGGATGCGCAGTTTCTTCAGCTTCATGTCTACCGCATCGTCAATGTAGTTGTAGCGGGGAAGCTGCACCCATTCGAATCCGGGCTTGTTGGTCAGAATCGTGGATGAGAGCGTGACGAACGTGCCCTCGTAGCGCACCAGCACGGCCGCCTCACCCTTGCGGACGGAGGTCAGCAGGCCGGTCTGGCTCATGTCGGCCACGGTGGGAGTGTTGCTGGTGTAAGACGCTTCGCGGGTCACATCGCGCGTCGAGCCATCGGAATAATGGGCGACCACCGAAATCTGCTGCGCGAGCCCGGGCTGCGGCATCAGAATGTCGGAAGGCGTGACTTCCAGATGGTCCACCTTGGCGGCCTTAGCGTCGCCGTAGGGCACGTCCTCGCTCAGCCAGGTGAGAATCGTCTTGTAGTAAGCGGAGTCGGTATCGAAGCGCATTCCGCCGCCGTGCGGAACCTGGGCGGAGGGCTTCTCCAGCAGCAGGCTGTGCGCGGGGTCGGCGCGGTTGAATCGCCGGCCGGAGACGTCGTGAATCAGGCGGTCGTAGTCAAACTCCGGGTCGTAACCGCGCAGAGAAAGCTTGAATCCATTTTTGCCTTTGGCGGCGCCGTGGCAGGTGCCCGAGGTGCAGCCCACCTTGTTCAAAATCGGCTCGACGTCCTTCACAAAGGCCACGGGCTCGGGCTTGTCGAGATCGTGAATCGTTACGGGCAGGTCAGCCTTCAAGCCTTCGGCTGAAATCTGGATATCCGCCTGGCAATTCTTGACGGGATGCAGCAGGCCGTCGGCGTCAAAGCGCACGCAGTCGGCGGAAGGAACGAACCTGGCGGCGCGCGTCAGGTCGATTTCACTCGTCGGTCCCGTCTTGCCCAGCACAATGATGCGGCGATATTCGCCCGGCGCAGCGAAGTCGACCTTCTCAGGGACGACGCGCAGCGCCGTAACCTTGTAAGCCGCAATGAGTTTGGACTCCGGCGGCGCCGTGGGTTTCGGATCGTCGGCGGCCATCGCCAGTGTTGGAAGCAAAAGGACTGCTGCGGCGATGCTTAATCCACCGCATCGCTTATTATGAAAGCCCCTGGGGTAAAGTTGTCTCATGGGTTCCTCAGTAGCCAATAGTATCATCCCTTTGGGAGTGCGAGAGCAGCAGCTCCCGCCTTTCTTCTCCAATGATGTGCGTTGCCGCGCAGAACTAGCAGGAAAGCGGGAGCTGCCGCTCCCGCACTCCAAAAGGTCCCGCCTGGGCGGGATCACGGGCTGGATGCCCGTGGCACGCCGCGCTACGGTCTGGGTGCTGCGCCACCCCGCGCAACCTTCTCGGTGCCAATCGTCATGTGCATGGTCACCGGCGGATACTTGTACTCCTGCTTGTCCGTGCGCCCCGGGATCGCCGCGGAAGAAGCCAGGTGCACGTCAAACTCACCCTCCGGCGCTCCGGGATTGGCCTCGCAGGTAAGCTGGAAATCCGACTTGCCGTCGGGCAATTCAACCGGCGCGCAGGTGACTTTGTCCGGCAGATCGCCCACGCTCAGCTTTACGGTTCCCTTGAACACCGGCTCGCGATGCACCATGCCCGCCAGTTCCACTTTGCCGCCGCTCTTGAGCGCAACGCGCGCGGTCTTCAGCTCGACGGTGTAGGCGCCCACAAGGTTCACGCTCACCGCCGGCGCCACGATCACTTTCTCCTGCCCGTTCAGCACCACGGTGGCGAGCGCAACTAGGTCAAAGTGGCCGAGCGGCGTTTCCGCCCCGGAAGTCCACATGAACGTGCCTTCCGACACATCTTTGCGAAACTCCGCGCGGTTCTTGATGGACGCGTCCTTGAAGGGAATGTCCGGAATCTCGATCCTCTTGGTAACAATCGTGGGTTCGGTCTTGATCAGCTTGAAGGGAATCGGATAGTCCATACCCTGCACGGCGCGGACTTCCTGCACGGCCACGGTGAGCGTGACGGGAAGCGTCTCACCGAGCGCCACGGGCAGATTCAATCCCAGCCAGGGATAGGTGGTGGGCACGGCGCGGATGGAGGCTTCCGTGGTCCTGACCAGATCGTCGCCGGCCACCGTGAACATCTCACCCGGCCCCACCGCCTTGTGTCGAATCGCCGGCGAGCCGCCTTCGCCCCACACCTGCAGCTCCCACGCCTCGGGCTTGGCGTCGGCGTTGGCGCTGATGGTCAGGTATCCAACGGTTCCGGTCATGTCTCCGCCCGCCACCGTCAGCGACTTGGGCAGGTTGGGAATAGTCAGGTGAATCGGCCCGTCAAATCCGTGCCGCTGCGCCGCGACCTTCACTAGCGCCGTGCCGCGAGTGGGAACGTTGGCGAAAGGCGTATCAAGCTTCAGTGAGAAATCACCCTCGCCCGGTTGCGCACTCAGGCGATAGGCGAAGGTCGGCCCTGCCTGGCCGCGCAGATCGGCCACGGCGAGCGCGACCTCATGAACCTTCTCCGGCACGGTCAGGCTGACTTCCGGGTCCTCGGTGCTGCTTACGTCCTTCGTTTCGAGCTTCTTGCCCGCGTCGTCGTACACGGTCAGGGAGCCGTAAAGCTCGGAGGTCCCAAGCGATGCGGTTCGAAGGTTGAAGAGCCACTTCTCGCCGGGCGTGACGGCCAGCTTGTAGCGGTCAACTTCGCCGGGCTTTAGGATTCTTCCGTTCACTATGGTCGATGGCTGCAATACCGCGACCGAGCCGTTTTGCGCGGCGAGCGTTTCCGGAGAATCGCTGACCACAAACTGGAAGGGAAGCGTCGCGAGCGGGC
>JASHTY010000605.1 GCA_030040315.1 Terriglobia bacterium
TGGGAGTGACGGTTTGAGTTCCGGAAGTCGCAATCGCTCCGCTCCAAGCACCGCCCGGGGTGCAAGACGCGGCGCTCGTGGACGACCACGAAAGGCTGGCGGTCGAGCCAAGCGTGATGGAGCTTGGACTGACGGAAAGATTGACGGTGGGGGCCAAAGCAACGCTGGTGGAAGCAGACGATGATGTTCCGTCGAACCCCACGGTCACCGGAATCGTTACCGTCCCGGTCGTCGAGGTAACGGAACCGGTCACGGTAATCGCAGGGAGGCTTTGTCCGGGGCTCGCTGAAGCGCTGGTCGTACACGAGTCCGACGTGGTACCTACCGTGCAGGTCCAGCCGGTACCCGCCATGGTCGCAATCGCGAATCCTGTGGGAGGGTCGGTCACCGTCACAGTTCCGCTGCTTGCTGCGGTTCCCGAGTTTGTGACCGTGATGGTGTAGCTCGCGTTCGTTTGTCCGGAAGTGAAATTCCCCTGTGGGGTCACTAAGGCCTGCAGCGCGGCGCTAGCCGTTGCACTACTGCTGGTATTGCTGGAAGTTCCCCCTCCCCCACAACCCGCGAGCAGAATTAAACCAAGCATCCAGGGGAACGAAGCCACAATGGGCAAAGGTCGCATCTTGGCGGCTCCCGTTGCGCTCAAAAATGTAGTGTGTGGGTACCTACGCTGGGGGTAGAGATGCTGACCCCGCATCGTGGGAGTAATGTAGATTAAACGGTGAATCGTGTCAAGCGGATAGCGGGTAGCGCAGAGTCTCGTATTCCAGAAACTCTGCGGCTTTTGACTCACGGCGTCCTTGGCGAAGATCACTTCAAAGTGCCGCGGAGAAGGGGGGGCGACGCCTATCTCTGCGCTAACCATTACCTGCTCCACCCCAAAAGCCGCAGAGTAACCCACAATGCGGGACAACTCTGCGCTACGCGGCCTACCCCCTACGACTCCTTCAGCGTTTCCTCATCCCAGTGCGCCACGCCGTCCTTTCGCAGCGCGATGTTCCCCAGGTGGGCGGCGGAGGCGGCGCTGATTCCCGCTTCCACCGGGGCGTTGGGAGTCTTCCGGCTGCGGACGCATTCCAGCCAATTCCCCAGGTGGAGCACTTCGCCTTCCGGCTGGTCGTAGAAGTCGGCGCCTTTGGAACCGGTGCCCAGCACCCATTGCATTTCGGGCTCCGTGGGCAGGGCCACGCTGGAATTCCCGCGTTTGCGCTCCGGCAGAACCTCCAGCCGGCCGCGGTCCAGATAGAGCGTGGCGTCCGTGCCCATAAATTCCAACATCGCGCCGTTGCGGGCGTTCATAAACGTCGATTCAAAGTAGACCTGGGCGCTCGGATACTCCAGCACCGTCTGCACGGTGTCGGGTGTCTCCCAGCGCTTTTCGGAATACGTGTTGCCCAGCGTCAGAGCCTTTTCCGGATGGTCGACGCCCAGGTACCAGTGCGCGATGTCGATGTAGTGCACCATCAAGTCACCCAGCGCCCCGCCGCCAAAATCCCAGAACCAGCGCCATTCGCGGAAGCGAAAGGCGTCAAACGGCTGCGCACGCGCCGGGCCCAGCCACGCTTTCCAATCCACGGACGATGCGTCGATGTTGTACGTCTGCGTCCCGCGCTGGGAGTTGCGATTCCACGTCAAATGCACCTTGCGAATTGCACCAAACTGGCCGGATTTGACCAGCTCATACCCTTTTTGGAATTGCGGCATGCTGCGCTGCTGCATTCCCACCTGCACAATCCGCTTGTAGCGATTCTGCGCCCCCAGCGCCGCCGGCGCTTCGTCCAACCGATGCGTCAGCGGCTTTTCCACATAAACGTCTTTTCCGGCCTGGCACGCTGCGGAGAGCATCGGCACGTGCTGATGGTTGGGCGACCCGATCACCACGGCGTCAACGTCTTTACGGTCGAGCAATTCGCGATAGTCTTTGGTCGCAAACGCCTGCGCGTCGGCCAGGTCCTTCCCGGCGGTCAGATTCGCGTCCCAAACATCGCTGACGGCAACGATCTGCACCCCGGGAATCTTCACCAGAGCTTTCATCAACTGCCGGGTGCGCCCGCCGGTGCCGATGCATCCGACGGAGATCGTGTCATTGGCGGCATACCCGCGCGACGTGGCCAGATATCCACCCAAAGCTGCATATCCAAGCCCCTTAAGTAATTCACGACGATTTGTTCTATCCATGATTGTGGTTTCCCCCAGGACAAAGTTTGTCCGGCCCCAGCCGGGCGCATCTTAGCACGATGTCCAACAAAGGTCTCAGGCTACCTTTTCTTTGATCCTCGAAGGCGGCCCTTCCGCCGCGCCATAATCTCCCTTTGCTTCCCCTTATTGTTCAAAATGCCGATCCCGATTGACTTCGTCGCACTCTCAGAGATTTAATCGGGCTGCATGACCCAACGGACAAGGGTGTGACAATTAATTGACGTTCGTCGCCAGAACTGAGGTCTATGAATCGCTATCTGCGCTCCGGATCTATATGGTTATTTGCGGTGAGCGCCATCTGCTCGTTCGGAGATTCAACGGCTTTGGCTGCGGAGCAACCCGGCGAAACGTTAGCCCGTTCCGGTGACGCTTTCATTCGCGAAATCGGTGATGCCTGGACATTCGCCACGTCCAAGGTTCAAAAGCGGGTGCAGATGCGCAACGGGCATGTTGCCCTGGTTAGCTTCAAGAATGTCGCTGCGAATCACGAGTACATTGAAGGCCCGTCCGATCTCTTCGAGTTTGAGATTGACGGGCGCAAAGTGACGGGACAATCCGGCAACTGGACCGTTGAGAATGTTAAAGCCGAAAAGCAGGACCAGGGCGAACTCCTTCTGAAGTTAGTGATGCGCGGCCAGAACGTGGAGGTAACGAAAAACTATCTTGTTTACCCGGATGAGAGCATCATTCAGGAATGGCTTGAGATCAAAAATGTGTCCGGGCACCCACTCACCCTATCCGACCCTTCTTTTCTGCAAATGAGTATATTGCAACGCGAAGTCCCGCAGATAGATTTCTCCTACATGACGGGCGGGATGTGTTTCTTTGGAAGCTGGATTCTTAAGACTCTCCCCCTCGGGGCCGGCTTCGCGCGGAACTTTGACGCCAGCGACCCGCCGGAATGCTTGCCCGGAGGAAATTGCCCCAAAGCCTGGGCGATGGGAACGTCCATCTATGCCCCCATTCAGGTTTACTTTGATCGAAAGACCCGTGATGGAGTGTTTGTGGGTTGGGACTACATGGGCCGATGGGCTTCGCAGGTGGGAAATTATGAGAACGGGTCCGTGAATGTTACGTTGAAGGTGATGGGGTATAAGAAAGTTCTTTTCCCTGGGGAGATTGTGGAAACTCCCAAGGCGTTCACCGGCACGTTCGAAAGCAATCTGGATGAAATGGGGAATCAGTTGCTTGATTACCAGTATCGCTACAAATGGGACTACACCCGGCAGGATTATTTTCCCGCCATCCAGATGTTGGGATACTGGTGGAACGGAGCGTCCGATTACGACCCCCGGCATCATGGCGAAGATGTTGAGCCGGTGTCCACGTTCCGGAAGGTTTTCCGAATGGCAGACGTCATGCGGTCCGTCGGCGCCGATATCTACTGGCGGGATTACGGCTGGTGGGACATCGCCGGCGATTGGAATGGACCGGATTTCCAGGAAACGGGCCGCTATCTGGCAAAGTATGGAATGCGGCAAACCATCTACACGATTGTGTACAACGCCCAGCAGGGATCGAAGGTGGTAACCGACCACCTCGACTGGGTGGTGCGTCGGCGGAGTCATACCGCAGGAGAGTATTACCTGGATCAATCGAAGCCCGGCGTCACCGACTGGGAGCTCAACCTTCTGAACAAGCAGGTGCGCGAGTGGGGAGCCTTCGAGTGGAGAAAAGATGACCGCCCATTGTATGTGGCCGGCGATGACTATACGCCCATGCCGGCACAGGACCAGAATTTCCGCCACCTGTTGCGCACTTTCCTTGATGAAAATCCCCGCAACGCCTTCCACGGCTGCAGTGGCGGCGGCAATGACATTGGGTATGAAATGCTGCGCATGGCCGCGGCCTGGCAATACTCGGATGGTTGTGTGGGGCGGTATCGGGATTATTACACCTCGTACTTGTTTCCGCCCGATAAGCTCATGAATATGCCGGACAATTGGGACCCGGCCAAGTACAACAAGGAGGAATGGCGCGGTCTGCTGTGGAGTAGCTTTCCCACGACGGGTGACACACTCGACCCGGATAAGCTCGAAGGGTTGCGGGTGCTTATTGACATCTACCATTACCTGGCCAAGGAGGGCGTTGTAGGGCGCTGGGTAAAAATCTATCACCCTCCTGTCAGCGGAGATTCGCCCGACTGGTACTTGCAAAGGATGAGCCGCGACAACCAGCGCGGCATCATTATGCCCGGCCACGCGATGAAGGCTCCCATCAAGATTTTCCCCCGGGGCCTGCTGCCCGAGGCGAAGTACAATATTTCGTTCCAGGAATCACGGGAAATCCAGGAGCGGAGCGGGTCCGATTTGATGTCCAACGGCATCTCTTTTCAAACCGTGCCCGACGGTGAGTTGATCTACCTGAACCTTCCGATGCATCCGGGTAGCAACGCCGATAAGGAACCACCTTCACCGCCCAGCAACATCATCAAGACACTGGGCACCAATATGGGCTACAACGGCGTGGAATTGACCTGGCATCCCGGCACGGATAACAACTGGATATCGTATTACCAGATTTTCCGGAATGGCGCCGCCATCGATAAGGTCGCAAAGGGGACGTACTACTTCGACCACTCTGCAGGTGGAGACTTGGGGGCGCGGTATGAAGTGGCTGGCGTCGATGGCAGCGGAAACGCCTCACCGCGCGTTGAAGCTCTAGGGGTATCCGAACCGCCGGCTGTGGTCCTGGACGATGCCAGCACCGAACTGAAATACACCGGCAGCGGCTGGAAACATGAGTCCTCGCTGCCCGCGGTTTTCCAGGGCACGCAATCGGAGACTCGCCTGGGGGGCGACGCCATGGAGTTGGCGTTTCATGGCAATCGCATCACCTGGTACGGCCGGCTGGGAAGCGCCATGGGCAGGGCTGACGTCTACATTGACGGAATTCCGGATCGAACCGTTGATACTTATGACGCCGATGAGATTCCCAACCTGCCGGTTTATTCGCGTGCCTTTGAGGCCGCCGGTGACCATCGCATCAAGATCGAGGCCAGAGGCGACCACGAATGGCATGCCACAGACAGTTGGGTGGAAATTGACGGGCTCCAAATTGGCAACTCTTCCTATCGAGTGGTGGAAGATATGCCGGGCAACGGCATTGATTACAGTGGTTCCGGCTGGAAGCACAGCCTGGGATGGAACCAGGCTTCCGCCATGAGCATAAGTTGGACAGATCAACCCGGTGATTCGGCGGAATATTCTTTCACCGGAACCGGAGTCACATGGATCGGGAAACTTTGTCCGGCTTGCGGACTGGCGGAAGTGTCTATCGACGGCGCGCTTACAAGTCACGTTGATACGTACGCGCCGGATTTTCATCTGTTTCGAGCCGATGACCAGGGCGGTTGGCAAACGCCGGTGTTCGAAAAGAGTTGGCCGGAAGCCGGCCCCCACACCATCCGTGTGGTGGTCTCGTCGCTGAAGAATATGCTCACGCCCGGTCATCGCATCTACATCGACTCATTGCAGATCAGCGGCCAATGAGGGTTCTGACTTCCGGTCTCCCATTTCCATGAAACGCGCGAATCCGCCATCCCTATTCTTCCGCAACGCCTCACAACTGCTCACTTTGGCCGGGCCGCCGATTCCAAGGCGGGGCACGGCGATGGGGGAGCTGGGAATCATCGCGGACGGTGGTGTGCTGACAAAGGGTAAAAAAATCTCGCACGTCGGGGCTTCACGTTCGCTCGAGCGAGAGGCGCTACGCACAAACGCGGAAGCGATTGACTGCCGCGGCCGCGTAGCTATGCCTGGGTTTGTCGACTCGCACACGCACCTGATTTTTTCCGACAGTCGCGTGAACGATTATGAGCTGCGTTTGCAAGGCAAGACTTACCAGGAGATCGCCCAGTCGGGTGGAGGAATTCAATCCTCCGCGCGGAGGGTGCAGAAGGCCAGCCCCACAAAACTGCAAAACCAGGCCGAGGCATTTCTTACCCAATTCGCCGCCCACGGCACGACAACGATTGAGGTCAAGAGCGGTTATGGCCTGGAGATTGACGAGGAATTGAAAACCCTGCGCGTGATTCTTTCCTTGCAAAAAGCGACAAAACTGGAACTGGTTCCCACGCTGATGGCTTTGCATGCGCCTCCCGATAGTTTTGCTGGACGCCGTGCGGAATACGTGGAAGAAGTCGCGAATCGCCTGGTTCCCGCCGCGGCACGCGAGGGCCTAGCAGAGTTCATCGACTGCTTTTGCGACCGTGAAGCGTTCAGCGTGGCCGACTGCCGGCGCGTTCTGGAAAGAGGAAAGCAGTTCGGCATGATTCCGCGCACTCACGCCGAGCAACTGGCCCGCACCGGCGCCGCGCACCTGGGTATCGAGCTCGAGGCTGCCTCCGCCGATCATCTCGACATGCTGAATGGGGCGGACATTCGGGCGCTCTCGAGCTCCAATGTGATTGCCACGCTGCTTCCCGGAGCGAATTTCCACTTGGGATTACGGACTTTCCCCCCCGCGCGCCGCTTGATCGAACACGGAGCGGCCGTGGCGCTGGCTACGGACTTCAATCCCGGCACCAGCCCCACGCTGAATATGCAGTTCATCCTGTCGCTTGCCTGCACGCAGATGCGTATGACGCCCGCGGAAGCAGTCACCGCCGCGACGATCAATGGCGCCTGCGCCCTTCGTCGCGGCAAATGCATTGGCTCCATCGAAGCAGAGAAGCAGGCGGACCTGATTGTGATGGACGTCGATGATTATCGCGAGATTCCGTACTATTTCGCGATGAATCATTGCGTGATGACGGTAAAGCGCGGACGATCGATTTATGCGCGGCCTTTGGCTCATCGCCGGGATCGTGAGGTGATGCACATTGAAGAATAAAATTGACCGGAATCGCGAATCTCTGAAGTACACGATCGATTACAAACATACACCTCTCCTCGAAGTTGAGCCGGGAGAGTCATTCGCCTTGGAGACTGAAGACGCGCCGTCGGGAACGTATCGGAGCCTGGACGATGCAGCACACCTGCTTGATGCCTGGTATTTGAATTATTCGCCCTCAATGGCGAACCCCGTGACCGGGCCGGTCTACGTGCGGGGAGTTGAGCCGGGTGACACGCTCGTCATCGAGATCGAAAGCATCGACCTGGACGCACAAGGTGCCACTTATTGGCGTCCAGGTCACAGACCGCTTGGCGATTCCATTGCCTGGCACGATCTCAGCAAGCCGACTCTGGTTATCGGTCGCAGATTGAACGGAGAAGTGGTGATGGACGAAGCAGCCACCTGGGAAGACGGCAGGGTTCAACGCCACTCCTTGGGCCTGCGCGTGCGCGAGTCCCCTTTCATTGGCACCATTGCCGTCGCTCCGGAACGCGAGGTCGAGACTCCCGGACTGGGCCAGGGAAGCTGGGGAGGAAACATGGATGTGAGGGACATCTGCCCGGGCACGCGCGTCCTGCTTCCATGCTACCATCCCGGCGCGCTACTCTACGTTGGAGATGTTCACGCCTGCCAGGGTGATACCGAGTTTTACGGTACGGCGATGGAAATCCGGAGTACGGTTACACTGCGTTGTGACGTCCTGAAACACCGCCGCGTTCCCTTCGTCCGGCTGGAGAAGGCGAAGAGCATCGTCTCGGTGGCGTGCGCCCGGCCCCTTGAAGAAGCAGTTTGGCGCGCCAGCATTCAGTTGATGGAATGGCTGGTTCAGGACTTCGGATGTAGTCAGCGGGAAGCTTATCTGCTGCTGGGCGTTAATCCGGACTTTCGCGTGAATGTATATCAAATGGCTCCGATCGCCCGATTGCAGTACACGGTGGGAGCGGAAGTAGCGAAGGAATCTTTGCCAAATCGGCCAAGGGATTAGGCGCCGGGGTCGTGCGGCCAAGCCGTCGCATAATGGTTCGACGAAAGAGCAAGTGCTTGAGCGGAGCAAATGATTCCGGGAGCAGGCAGCGAAGCATGAGCCGCAACTGGATTCGGACTATCTTCAGTATCTTCAGGCCCAGGCAGAAGGCGTGTGAAGCCTGCGGTGCCCACTTTGAATGCGCCTCACTTTCCCGGCCTTGCTGGTGCGGCAAGGTGAAGCTGAGCCCGGCAGCGTGGGCAGAGCTGAAAACGCACTATCGCGACTGCTTGTGTCCGAACTGTCTGAACGATGCAGCAAGGAAAGGTTCCGGCTCGCACGGAGGATGAATTGAGAATGTCTGCAACGACGGCTCCATATACAGGCGCTCACGATCGGCTGAGCCGCAGTGGATAATCGAAATATGACCCAAGGACCGTCGGAAGTGCGAGGTCTGGATCTCGATTCGCAGACTCGTTGCAAGCATTATCACGGCCCAACCGACATCGTCGCCATCAAGATGCGGTGTTGCGGCGCGTTTTACGCCTGCAAAGACTGCCACGCGGCTTTGGCCGGCCATCCGATACAGGTTTGGCCGAAGGGTGAATGGAGCCACAAGGCGATTCTCTGCGGCGCCTGCCGCGCCGAATTGACCATTCAGCAATACCTGGAGGGTGGTTTTCAATGTGTGGTTTGTCACGCACCCTTCAACCCCGGCTGTAAGAACCACCTTCATTTTTACTTTGACTCCTAGGGGGGCGCTCCCAGTGTTTGTGTATGAATGCCGCCCCGTTTACGGGGTGAATCACGGCTTGACCGGTTGCCTAGCTGAGCTCGCTCTGCGCCAATCAGCGGAGCGGCGCCTTTAAGCCGCCTTTGGTCCGCCGCCTGACCGATAGACTCGCCGTTACCGGTGGTGGAAATTTCCGGTCAAAAAGCGCGAAACCGGGCTATACTTCACTCGAATTCGGGCACCCTAATTTCGCGCCTCATAGGTCAGGAGGTGCACGTTGAGACCGGCGAAGCAAGTTCCGCTCATACTGATCTTCCTGCTATTTCCCGCCCTGGCGACTTGTTCCAAGGATCTGAG
>JASHTY010000606.1 GCA_030040315.1 Terriglobia bacterium
AAAATCCAAAATATTGTTAGCTCAATCCCAGGCCGCCGTAGCGGCGCTCGCGCTTCTGGAAATCGATAATGGCCTGAAAAAGATCGCCTTGCCTGAAGTCCGGCCAAAGGGTTTCGGTCACCCAAAGCTCCGAATACGCCGCCTGCCAAAGCAGAAAATTGCTCAGGCGCAATTCCCCGCTGGTGCGAATCAGCAGGTCGGGGTCCGGCAGGCCGCTGGTATAAAGGTGCGAGCTGAGCAGCGACTCATCGATCTCCATCGTTCCATTTTGCTTGGCGTGGGCGACGATTTCCCGAACCGCATCCACCAGTTCCGCGCGCGCTCCGTAGTTCAGCGCCAGCACCAGGTGGAGGCCTGTATTTCCCTGCGTCTGGTCGAGGGCATTCTGCAAATCCTGAATCACCGGACGGGGGAGATCGTGGATTCTTCCAATTACCAGCAGGCGAATGTTCTGCCGGTTCAGCTCGTCGATCTCCTTCTTCAGGTACTGGCGCAACAAGCTCATCAGCAGCTTGATTTCCGTGTGCGGGCGCTTCCAGTTTTCAATGGAAAAGGCGTAAAGGGTCAGGTACGGAACACCCAGGCGCGCACAGGTCTCCACGGCCTGCCGCACCGCCTTGATTCCCGCCCGGTGGCCGGCGATGCGAGGCAGGCGCCGCCGCTTTGCCCATCGCCCATTCCCATCCATGATGATGGCAATGTGACGGGGCAGGCGGTCGCGAGCAATCTGGTCCTGGAGATTCGTTTCGACAGGTTGCGTCTTCACTGGAAATCAGACCTTGTGCCGAACATGAAAACCTTAGGAACCCTAGCACACCCGCATAGTTCCCGCAAGCAAGGGCAAGCAGGTAGCCACGGCACGATGTTTGTGCCGTGGGCTCTGGTTCCTTCCGCGGGTGGCGCATACATCGGGGCTTATGTATGCGACCCGCATGGCGCAGGACGTAGACATGGCCCAGACATAAAATGCCATGTCTGCGCCACCCACGTGGCTACCGCTCGACCCAGAAATTACCCCGGCATCTTGCCGGGCATCAGGCTGGAGATGGCCAGCATCGCCGTCAGCACAATCATCACGATGCAGGTTGCCCAGGCAATGATGTTGAAAAAACGCGAGTTTTTGTAGATGCCCATGACGTCGGCGCGATTCGTGAGCTGGAGCATGAAAATCACCACAAAGGGAAGCAGGATGCCATTGGCAACCTGGGAGAGGAGAATGATGGGAACTTGCTGCGAATCGCTGAGCAGCAGAACCGCCAGCATGCCCAGGAAAATCAGGCTGGTGTAGAGCCAATAAAAAACCGGGGCTTCCTTGAAGCGCTTGTTGATTCCCGATTCCAGCCCCAGACCCTCGCAAACGTAGTAAGCCGTGGCGAGGGGAAGAATACACGCAGAAAAGATCGAGGCGTTGCAAAGCCCCACGGCAAAAAGCGCGCTGGCCGCATGCCCGGCGAGCGGCCGCAGCGCCATGGCCGCATCTCCGGCGTCCTTGATATCGCGATGTCCGGTAAGGTAGATCGTGGCAGCGCAGGCAACGATAATAAAAAACGCCACCACGTCCGTAATAATGCAGCCGACGATTACATCCAGCCGGGAGTAGATATAATCCTTTATCTTGACGCCTTTTTCCACCACCGCCGACTGAAGATAGAATTGCATCCAGGGCGCAATCGTCGTCCCCACCAGGCCGATCACCATGTAAAGGTAGCCGCCGGTGAAATGGAATGAAGGCTTCACCGTGCTCAGCAGCGCGCTGGGCCAATCCGGATGAGACAGAATGCAGGAGACAGGATAGGCAAGGTAAATCACACAAGCGGCCAGAAAGATCTTTTCCACATAGCGGTAGCTTCCCTTCACCACCAGCAACCAGACAAAAATGGCGCCCAGCGGCACAGAGACGAAGCGGCTCATGTGGAAGACCGAAGTCCCCGACGCCAACCCCGCAAACTCTGAAACCGTATTCCCGAGATCCGTGATGATGAGCAGCGCCATCAGAATGAACGTGGTTCGCAGGCCGTACTCCTCACGAATCAAGTCCGCCAGGCCCTTCCCGGTCACCACCCCCATGCGCCCCACCATTTCCTGAACGATGATCAAGGCGATGGTGATGGGAATGAGGGTCCAAATCAGCGATAGCCCATATTTCGCCCCCGCCACGGAGTAGGTGTAGATTCCCCCCGCATCGTTATCTACGTTCGCGGTGATGATGCCGGGGCCCAAAACGGCCAGGAAGATCAACACGCGGGCGCGAATGTTTCGGAAGTTCTTGAGTTTCACAGCAGACTCCGCGGACTTACTTCCGGTTGATAGCCACCTCAAGCACGTCGTCGGCGCTGACGAAGCCCAGCAGGTGATTCTCCTCATCCACCACGGGCAGAGCCATCAGGTTGTATTTGTGGAACAGGTCCACCACCGCCCTGGCGCTCTCGTTCCCCTTGACGGAAATCAGCGGATCAATCGCCAGATCCATCAGCGGAGTATTCGCCGAAGCCAGCAGAATTCGCCCGATAGGAACTGCGCCCTTCAGAGCGGCCTGGTTGTCGATGACAAAGATTTGCTGAATGGATTCGATTTGACCCTCAAAATTCCGCAATGCCGCTATGGCTCCTTCGACGGTTGCGGATTCATGCACCACCACGTACTCGTTGGTCATCATCGATCCGGCGGTGTTTTCTCCAAAGCCCAGCAGTTCGATGACTTCCTTGGCCTCCTCCTTCTCCATATCGGCCAAAACCTCCGCGGAGGTTTCCGGAGGGAGTTGGTTCAGCACGTC
>JASHTY010000607.1 GCA_030040315.1 Terriglobia bacterium
GGAAGCCCAAGTTTCCGATTCTATTCACTGTCCACTGTCCACGGTAATTCCATGGCTACTGCAGCAGTCACATTACCGAGGACTCGGCGTCCGAGAAACGTTCCGGCCGCGGGCCGGGCGAATTTCCCGGAATTCTACTTTGTCAAGCACATCGACAATTCCCGCCTGGTGCGGGAAGTAGACAGGGAGCGTCGGCGTGAATGTTTCAGTCTGCTCGGATTGGGCATTCTGGTTTTCCTTTTTGTGCTCCTTTTCGCATACCAGCATTTCGAGTGCGTGCGGAACGGTTATCAGATCGAGCAGCTCAAGACCGAGTCCGCGGCACTGGAAGAACAGAACCACCATCTCCGGCTGGAGCAGGCGGCGCTGGCCGATCCTGAAAGAATCGACACGCTGGCGCGGACCCGGCTCGGCATGGTCACGCCCAAGCCGAAGCAGGTGATTCAAGTGGGCGCGGCAGAGCCGGCGGCGACTGGGCCGGCGGAGCTGGCGCGCAACTTCCCCGCGGGCGGCGGAGACATTTCATACGGACCCTAACGACCATGGGCCGACGCATGCCTGAATCTCGCACCGCGAAGCCCGGCCGGTCACGTCCGTCGGCGGAACGACGGCGATGGATCATTGGCGGGCTTTGCTTTCTCTGGTTCGGCGTGGTGGTTGCCCGCCTCTATTATTTCCAAGTCATCGATTACGTAGACCTGCTGGGGCGCGCGCAGCGCCAGCAGCAACACACTCTGGAAATCGCTCCCGAGCGCGGCGCGATTTACGACCGGCAGATGAATCCCCTGGCCATGAGCCTGGAAGTGGACTCGATTTACGCCGCCCCCAGCGAGCTGGCCAATCCGCAGATGATCGCTTCCCTGCTCGCGCCGGTGCTGGGAATGGATACGCAGGAGCTCCGCGCGCGGTTCCTGACCACGCATTCTTTCTGCTGGGTCAAGCGGCGAGTAACGCCGGCGGAGGCTTCGCGCGTTCGCGACCTGAATTTGAAGGGAATCTATTTCCAGCGCGAAACCAAGCGCTTCTACCCCAACGGACCCCTGGCCGCGCAAACGGTGGGATATGTGGGCCTGGACGATCGCGGCCTGGGCGGAATCGAGTACTCGCTCGATGAGGTCATCAAAGGCAAGCCGGGCCGCGTGCTGATTGCCTCCGATGCGCGCCGCCGCGATTTCAGCAGTTCCGAGTGGCCGGGCGTTCCGGGCAAAAACGTGGTGCTGACCCTGGACGAAAAAATCCAGTACATCGCGGAGAAAGCTCTGGCGGAGCAATTGGAGAGATCGCAGGCCGCGAGTGGCGTGGCGGTGGTGCAGAACCCCAACACTGGAGAAATTCTGGCCCTGGCCAGCCTGCCCACGTTCAACCCCAACGATTACGAGGCGGCGCCCGCTGCCGCGCGCCTGGACCGCGCTGCGGGCTGGATTTATGAGCCGGGATCAACCTTCAAGGCGGTGACCCTGGCCGCCGCGCTGGAAGAGAATTTGACCAATCCGCAGGAGGTCATCGATTGCCAGCACGGCGGAATCATGCTTGCGGGCCACGTCATTCATGACCACCAGCCTTACGGCGACCTTAGCGTGACTGATGTGCTCGCGAATTCCAGCGACGTAGGCTTCGTAAAGATTGGCTTGCGGCTTGGCGAAGACCGCTTCTATCGCTACATCCAGAACTACGGTTTCGGCGCGAAGACCAACGTCGACCTGCCGGGTGAGGAACGCGGACTGCTGAGGCCGCCCAGCCGCTGGTCCGGACTTTCGATTGGTGAACTATCCATCGGCCAGGAAATCGGAGTGACGCCGCTCCAGATGGTCAGCCTCTACTCCGCCATCGCCAACGGCGGAATCAGGATTCAGCCTCGCGTGGTGCACGACGTGTTCCTCGGTTCGCATCATGACTCGCTGCCTCCCGCTCCCGGACGACGGATTATGAGTGCGCGCACGGCGGAATTGATGCGCCAGATGCTTGAAGCAGTGGTTGATCACGGCACTGGGATTCCCGCGCAGCTTGGCGGATATACCTCGGCAGGGAAGACAGGCACGGCGCAGAAGGTCGATGCAGGGCACGGCTATTCAAAATTTGTGGGGTCTTTTATCGGTTTTGCTCCCGCCATACGGCCGGCGGTGACTATTCTGGTGGTCATCGATTCGCCGGTGGGAGCTCACTACGGGACAGAAGTGGCAGCTCCGGTATTCCGGTCCATCGCAGAGCAGACTCTAGGTTACCTGAATGTACCTCAGGATAATCCCTCCCGGTGGCCTCAGATCGTTACCCCCAAGCCTGTGAAGCCGTCCGGCCAGAAGACGGATGACTTTATGGGATTCCTTCCTTCGGATCGGGATTCCCTTGGGGCTGCCACATCTCCCGTACTGCCTGCATCGTTTACTCCGCGAACTTCACAGGATTCACCTGCGCATGCGGACCTTCCCGCCGCGGGAATTGACTCAAGCACCGTAGTTCTCGGCGATGGGCCTCTCGTGACCGTGCCGAATTTTTCCGGATGGGCTGCCCGGAGCGTCGCCGTCGAGTGCGGGAAACTTGGTTTGGAACTGAATGTCCGGGGAAGCGGCCTGGCGGTGGAACAAAATCCTGTTGCCGGCCTGAAGGTGCCCGCGGGAACGAAGATTTGGGTAAGGATGGCGAGGTAATTGAATCATTGATTCATTTGGCCATTGAGCCATTTTGTCATCCGCAGTTTTCAATGGCGCAATGAGCCGATGATTCAATGGTTCAATCTTTTGGGCAAAGAATGCAGCTTGGAGAACTACTCCGTGATGTGCCGGTTGCGAAAACCGGTGCAGATCTCGCGACGGAGATATGGTCGTTGGCTTACAGCTCCCGGGAAGTAAAGCCGGGAACGCTTTTCTTTGCTATTCGGGGCGAAAAAGCCGATGGCCACAATTACATTCCGGATGCCCTGAAACGCGGCGCTGTGGCCGTGGTGAGTGAGCGCGACGCGCCGCCCGATCTTGCCGCGCGCTGGATTCAGGTGGCGGCCATCCGCCGCGCGCTTGCGGATTGCGCCCGCGCCTTTTTCCACCACCCCGAAGCGGGCCTGAAGATTGCCGGAATCACGGGCACCAATGGCAAGACCACCACATCGTA
>JASHTY010000608.1 GCA_030040315.1 Terriglobia bacterium
GCCTAACGCTTTTCTCGCACAGGCGGTTGATTTCGCCCTCGAAATTGCCGCGCGACTTCACAGCGCCTCTCACCTCAAGGATGGAGTATTCCTGGTAGCCATCATCCGTCGGCGGAAGTGGGCGTAGCGCGGACAACCGTTTGTCCGTCGACGCACGGTCCGCCCCTTTCTTGCACCGGTTTAAAGCCTTTCAGGGCTCAAACCATTGGATAAGGCGTACGAGAGGCGCGGGTAACGCAGCGAGCTTCCTGTCGAGGCAGGCTTTGGCCACCACACGCCCAGTTTGCGGGTCGGTTTGAATCCGGTAAATTCGCCAAGGGTCCCGAAAAACGCATCGCGACCGTGTTAATGCCGATAAGCCCGTGCCAGGCGGCAGTATTTCTCCACGCGTTACTCCATATTGGGCGAATATGAGCTGAAGATCGTCTCCTGTGGAACCCGGTTGTATTTTGTCGTAGGCAGGCTTAAGGGAGACGGCCAAATGCAAATAAATGTGGGCTGCAAAAACTATCAGCATTAGGTACTTTATGACGCAGACAGCGTCCAGCCGCGATGGCTTCGCTTCTCCTGGGGAAAAGGGCAGGTACATTTTTTGGGGCCCGCCCTCGACTCCGCATGGTGTTTTCCAGCCCGAATTCTGCAACGGCTCTCGATACCCATTTCTCCGAACCGTACGGCCGGCTCCTGCGGATAGCATACCGGATATTTTCATTTCTTCCTTGCCCTGAGATTTGTTCAACCCTTGCAGATAATCGCGCGGCTCAGCCATCGGCCACGGGCTGAGTATCTTCATCTGCTTTTCGTTTCCGTAGAGCCGGAGGTGAACGCTGCACCATGGCCAGTCCTCGGCCCTTTCCACCAGGGCGGCGCGCCGGGCATTTCGTTCCACGTACCGAACCAGCGCCAGAAAGTGACTGTCGGATTCGACGGGCAGGGACTTATATCGCCCTTGATAAACGTGGCCGTATCCGACCGTCCGCGTTTTCGAGTGGTGTCGCTGAGTGTGCATCAGGGTGATGCGTTGCAGAAATTTCGAAAGGTCGCCATCCGCCCGCAGCTGCAGCACCATGAGACAATGATTCGGCATCAGGCAGTACGCCAGAACGCGCATCGGCACGTACGTTAAGCTTTCTTCCACAATCGTCAGGAAATCCTGGTAATGCGCTGGCCTCTTGAAAAGGTGTGAGCGAAAGTTCGCGCGGTTCAGTATGTGGTAGATCATGCCGCTCACGTCGACTCGTCGGGCTCTGCCCAGGTCGGCATCCTACCGCATTATTGTTGGACAGGAAAGGTACCTGACACCTTGATTCCCCCTCTCCCACAGAAAAGGTCTGACACCTTTATTCCACCTTATATTCCAAGACCGTGGCGGAATTCGGGTTGGAATCCACCCCAAAAGCCCATGGAGGCCCAAGAAGGGCACCTAACCCTTTTCTCCTGCAGGGTTCACCCCCCTAGCTAGCGGTTGCTGAAAGAAAACGGCAGGAAATCCATACACTTGACGCCGGAAGCTGATTTTGATCATGTAATCCCAAGCGGATCGAATTCCCGCTCGCGGAGTTACTTCGCCAGCTCATCGCGATTCTGTTTTGCCCAAGCGCTATCCGCCGGCACGGCCTTCAGGGGCGGCCCGCCTTGGGTTCCACAGGCACACGGGCCCTCCATCTTGGCTTCGGTCATGCACGTGCAGGACTTGGTTTGTAAA
Organism: Terriglobia bacterium; assembly: GCA_030040315.1. GTDB lineage: Bacteria > Acidobacteriota > Terriglobia > UBA7540 > UBA7540 > Bog-366. Next base: position 1,706 of record JASHTY010000608.1, read on the forward strand.
CAAGCACACACGTAAACAAGATCGGCCTTCTTTTGCGTTTTGGGCGCAGGTGGATCGGGAACCCGGCCCATCGTGGGAATGAGGGCCAGCAAGAACACACCCGCCGCCGCTAGGGTCAACGTCACATGGCCTTTGGTCATCTTTTTCATAGGTTGTCCTTACCCGGAAGACTCTGACTTGTGCGTCGTGTGGACCGGTACCTCAAGGTCAACTAGCATCTCCACGCCGCAAACTGACACCCAGATTGGCTGGCGTCAATATCCACTTGTAGGATTTCTGATATAGCCACTATGATTACGGCGATATGAAGAAAGCGCCTTCTGGAATCTGTCCCGTCATGACGGTCAGCAGGATGGCTCCGAAGTCCCTGTACAAGCAGATCTACGAGGGCTATCGCCAGGCGATTGTGGAGGGCAATTTGCGCGCCGGACAGCGAGTTCCCTCCACCCGAGTACTGGCTGGGGAACTTGGAATCTCCCGCATTCCTGTCCTGAATGGCTATGCTCAACTCTTGGCGGAAGGCTATTTCCAAAGCCGTGTGGGCTCGGGGACTACCGTCTCCGCATCTCTGCCGGAGCGCGCAGCGGACGTGCGGCCCGTGGACAGGCGGCCGAGAAAGATCGGCGAGGAGCGGCGGCGAGTCTCCAAGCGCTGCGCGAATCTGTGGAGTCCCGAGGGGTTCTTCGGGTCGCGCGGCCTAGGCGCGTTCGCGGTCGCCCAAATCGCCTTCGAGCATTTTCCCCTGGCCATCTGGAACCGGCTGGTGACTCGCCACTCTCGAAGCGTGCGGGCCCCGTCGCTCGACTACGGCGATCCCATGGGACTGAAGGAGTTGCGAGAAGCCATCGCCGCGCACGTGCGCACCGCGCGGGGAGTGCGCTGCGAGGCGCACCAGACCATGATTGTTAGCGGTTCACAGCAAGGGTTGGAAATAACCACTCGGGCGCTGTTGGACCCGGATGATCAGGTTTGGATGGAGGAGCCGGGTTACCGGTTTGCGCGAAGCGTATTCGCCGGCAGCGGATGCAAGGTGGCGCCAGTGACCGTGGATTCCGAAGGCCTGAAGGTTTCGGCGGGAGCGAAGAAGTGCGGGGCGGCGCGGGCGGTGTTCGTGACGCCTTCCCACCAGTATCCGCTCGGCGTCATGATGAGCGCATCGCGGCGGCTGCAATTGCTGGATTGGGCGGAAAGCCACGGGTCGTGGATTATCGAGGATGACTATGACAGCGAGTATCGATATGAAGGCATGCCGGTGACTTCGTTGCAGGGGCTCGACCGGAATTCGCGGGTCGTGTACATCGGCACATTCAGCAAGGTGCTGTTTCCCGCGCTGCGGCTCGGTTATCTGGTGATTCCCGAAGACCTGGTCGAGCGTTTCCTAGCGGCCCGATTTGCGCTGGACATTGGCCCGGCCACTCTTCCTCAGGCCGTGCTGGCGGATTTTATTGGCGAGGGCCATTTTGCGCGCCACATCCGGCGAATGCGACGGGTGTACGGGGAGCGCCGGAGTACCCTGGTCGACAATCTTCGCCGCCAGCTAGGGTCGGCGGTCGAGATCACGGGAGCTGAGGCGGGAATGCATCTTTCCGCAACGCTGAGAGGAATCCGTGATGTGGAGCTTAGCGCGCGAGGTGCGGGCGAGAACTTACGGCTAGTGCCCCTTTCCCCATTTTATATGGGCAGAGCGGCGCGGCAGGGATTCATTTTGGGCTTCGGCAACACGGCCGTGCCGGAAATACCCGCCGCAGTCGACAGACTGTGCAAGTTGCTCAGGTCACGCCAACCCTAAATCGCGGAAATAGCTCGGCTCACCAGGTCAGAAAAGGGGGAAGAAGGGAAACCGTCAGCCTGAACGGGACCGCGTGGGGCCAGCGAGCGGAAGCAGTCCG
>JASHTY010000084.1 GCA_030040315.1 Terriglobia bacterium
CGTTTCGATCAACTCGGCCGGAACACCGGCCCAGCGCGTTTTCATCTCATTGGTGTAACAAACCGCGCCACCGAGAAAATAGCTGGAGCTTCCCGGCACACGCGTCAGGCGTTCTGAGAGCAGGCCGCCCGTGCAGCTCTCGGCCACGGCCACGGTTTTTTGCCGCATCACCAGGTACATTCCCACGACTTCTTCAAGGCTCTCACCCTGCGTGGAATAAACGTGGTCGCCAAGAGCCAGCTCGATTTTATCGCCGAGCTCCGCGAGCAGCGTATCGGCTTCCTGCTCGGTCGCGGCGCGGGCGCGTAAGTGAACCTCAATGGTTCCCGATGCTGCCAGAATGGTGGTTTGGGGATTTGTATATGGCCGGTAGAGCGGCGCGATCAGGGAGTCCACTTCTGATTCCGGCAAGCCCACAACCTTGTAAACGCGCGTGCGAATGGGGGCGTCGGTCGCCTCCCGCGCCAGGCGGGGAGCGCAGAGGGTTTCAAATAGAGGCTCCAGCTCGCGGGGCGGGCCAGGGAGCAGAATCAGAATCGCGCCTTTATCTTCGATCCAGATTCCCGGTGCCGTACCGTTGCGGTTTTCAAGCCAATCGGCGCCCTCCGGCACCTGTGCCTGCCGCAGATTGTTCTCCGGCATGGCGCGGCCCAGGCGGGCGTAACGTTCTTCGATATTCTTGCGGACTTGCGCGACCTCATGCAGCGGGCGGCCCAGCAGCTCCGCAACCACGTCGCGCGTCAGGTCGTCGTCGGTGGGCCCAAGCCCGCCGGTGAGTATGATAAGGCTCGATCGCGCCAGAGCCGTGTGCACCATGGAAGCGAGGTCATCGCGGGAATCTCCCACGATGGATTTGAATCGCACCAGGATTCCAAGATTGTTGAGCTTTTCGGTCAGGTAGAGGGAGTTGGTATCGGTGAATTGCGGGGTCAGGAGTTCAGAACCGACGGCAATGATTTCGGCATCCATGGTTGAGCAGCCCGCCGCCGGCATAAAAGTCGCGCGTTCAATCCCCATGCCCGCGCATTTCGGACTGGCGCCGGGCCCACGATCTACTTCAGCAGTGGCAACCCCTCGACGCCCAGGGGAAGATCGACTAGCGTGGCGTTGGTGGCAAGAACTAACGATCCCAGGCGGCCAAATGCAAGGCCAACCAGGTCATAGCCGGAGACAATTAATTCGGCCTTGGCGTCCGGATCCATGCACACTACGCCGCGCCGGCCGGCGAGTGACGCCGCCACATAGAGATTACCGTTCACATCGAACGCCATGCCTTGAGGCCTGCCAAGCCCGCGATAAAACAAATTCACGTTGCCCGCCGGCGAGATGCGCAGTATGTGGTCGAAGCTGGAAGTGGTCGGACCGGTCACAAACAGGTCGCCCTCGGGACCGAAAGCCAGGTGGTACGCCGCCACGCTGGGCTCGATGGTGGCGAAGACAAAGATTTGCCGGTCCGGAGCGATTTTAAAGATTGTACCCGTACGGTCGCCTACGTAGAGATTGGAATGAACGTCGAACGCGATGCCCGTCGCCACGCCCATGCCCTGCGCAAACATGGAGCGTTCGCCGTTCGGCGTCACCTTGTAGATCGACCCTTCCATGCGGCTCGAAACGTAGAGGTTTCCCTCCCGATCCAAGGCGATTCCCGTGGCGTTCATGATGTCATTCAGGAACGGGTGCATTACGCGATTGGTGTCGACCTTGAACACGGACGTCGCCACCTTCTGCCCGCGTGTGCCGCTGAAGGTTGAGTAGATGTTGCCCTGCGAATCCAGAGCCGGGTTGGCGACCGGGTGCAGATTCTCAGCGATCGTTCTGCCCACCACAACCGATGCCGGGCCGCTGGATCCGGACGGTGTTTCAACTGTGAAGTTCTTGCTGAACACCTCATCGGGTACTCGAACGATCAGGCGGTTTGGTGAGCTTAGCAGAAGGCTGCCGGGCTGATCGCCGAATCGCACCAGGGCGTGGCGGCCGTTTTCCGCCAGGCCGGTGCCCTTGACGACTATTTCTCCTCCCGGAATTGCCGCACGGGGATTGACGTCGATGATTTGCGGGCGCTTCTTGCCAAGCAGCGGGGTAACGCCCATCGCAGGGCTCGGCTTCTTGGATTCTTTTTCTGCGGCCTTCTCCGCAGCCGCTTCAGTTTTCTCGGTTTTTCGCCAAAGACTCATCGCCAGACACTCATTGCCATAAACTCAGTGAATGACCAATCCTGCCGCGGCCAGCACGCACAGGCTGTAAGCGCCGGCCACAACGTCATCTAACATAATACCCCAGCCGCCGGGAATTCGCTCGGCTTGTCGAGCCGGGAAGGGCTTCACAATGTCAAACGCCCGGAATAGCAGGAACCCGCCCAGCAGCCATTTCCACGCGGCCTGCGGGAGCAGCAGAAACGTGACCATCTGGCCCACCACTTCGTCGATCACGACGGCTCCAGGGTCGGTGCGCCCGAAAAACCTTTCCGCCTCACCCGCCGCCCAGATCCCCGCAGCGCAAAGAACCAGAGTTGCAGCCGCCAGAGCCGCAATCGAGCCAAGGCGCGTCAAGTGCAATTGCGCCAGCGCTGCAACCACGGCCACTCCCACCAGTGAGCCGGCGGTGCCCGGGGCGATGGGGAAGTAACCGGCTCCGCACGCTGTGGCAATCCAGATGGCCGGTCCCGCTCGCCGTTCAGTCACGCTCCCCCTTGGCGTTCGTGGTTGGGTCTTGCACGGGGCTCCCGTCGGCGGTGTTAAGTTCCTCCGATCTCACGGGTCCCGCCGGCGCGCGGTAGCGCTCCTGCAACCAGTTATCCAGATCGATCAGTTTGCACCGTTCGCTGCAAAACGGACGAAACGGATTGTCCTGCCACGAAACGCTTCGCTTGCAAATGGGGCAAAGCATAACCGCCGCCCAGTCCCCTGGCTTAGACTGGTGAAACCGTCAATGCGGGCTGAATCTGCACCAGTGCACCCGGCGCCTGCGGCCGGATTGCAGATGGGCGCCGTTCAACAAACGCATCGGAATCCAGGCGCGCTACCAGATCATAATCGCCCGCCTCGGTAATGGTGGCCCAGCGGAAATCTCCCGGCTCGGGGGCGGGCCCCACAATGTCATTGATGAGCACGCATCCGTCAATGCCGGGCGCCTGCCGCTCTGTGCGCCCCTGGTAGAGCAGATCGGTTTCTTCTGAGCGGCCTTCCACAAGCACGGGCAGCGATTTGCCGACGAACTTCCGTAGATTGCGCTTTGAGATTTTCCGCTGAAGCGCCATGAGCTGTTTCTGGCGGCGGCGCGCCACCGATGCGGGTACCTGATTGGGCAAGTCGAAGCTGCGGCTGGTTTCCTCATTGGAATAGAGAAAGACGCCCAGGTGGTCGAATTCCGCCGCCGCAACGAAATCCCGCAACGCCTTGAAATCATCCTCGGTTTCGCCGGGAAATCCGACAATAAATGAACTTCGAAGCGCCACGCCTGGAATTGCCGCGCGAATCTTTTCGAGCATGTGAAGGAATTGGCGGCCGTTCGAACCGCGTTTCATCAGCTTCAGCACGCTGGAGCTGGAGTGTTGCAGAGGAATGTCGAAATATTTCGCGACCTTGGGTGTTTCCGCCACAGCGGCAATCAGAGCGTCAGTGACGCGATTCGGATAGCAATAAAGGAATCGCACCCAGACAACGTCCTGAATCTTACCAAGCTCGCGTAACAACGAGGGCAAGCCTTCGCGTATTCCCAAGTCCTCGCCGTAGCTCGTGGTATCCTGCCCGACGATGGTGATTTCGCGCACCCCCTGGCGGGCCAGATTCTCCGCTTCGTGAATGACCGACGCAAACCGCCGCGAGCGGAATGCCCCGCGCATTTGGGGAATCACGCAAAACGTGCACGGATGATCGCAGCCCTCCGCAATCTTTAAATACGCGGAGTAGCCGGGTGTGGACAGGACTCGCGGCGTGAATTCGTGGTACAGGTATGGTTCAGGCGCGCGATTCATGCCGGCTGAACGATTTGCGCCCTGGCAGGCCGCGAGAACACTTTCCAGTTCATTCGTGCCGATCACGTGGTCGACTTCAGGAATCTGTTCAAGAATTTCCTGGCGATAGCGTTCCACGAGGCATCCGGCCACCACCAGTTTGCGGGCCGCGCCGAATTTCTTGTACTCGGCCATTTCCAGAATCGTGTTGATGGATTCCTGCTTGGCGGGCGCAATAAACGCGCAGGTGTTGACGATGATAATTTCGGCCTGGTCGGGGTGTGGCGTCAACTCGTATCCCTGTTGTGCCAGAATCCCCAGCATCACCTCACTGTCCACGAGGTTCTTGGGGCACCCCAGACTCACCATTCCGACTTTGGGCATAGGATTTGTTGCGCCAGTCCTTAATTGCTTCGTTCAATTTAAATTTTAGCATAAGTCGGAAAGGTGCGGGACCAAGGACTCGCGATAGGAGAGTAGGAAGAGGAGCTCCTATCCGCTCCTCACTGCCCCTTCCAAACTAAAACCTGATTTTCCGTCGACGCGGCGATAAAGCGGCTGTCCGGAGAAAAGGTCACATCCAGCAGCGGGTTCTGACTTTCCTGGAGGGTTTGCACAAGAGTTCCGTCGTCAGCGGACCAGACGCGCACGGTGTTGTCTTCCCCGGCGGAGGCGATCCATTTTCCATCGGGGGAAAATTCGGCTCGATGCACAGCGCCCTTGTGTCCCGTCAGGGTCGCGAGAAGCTTCCAATCGCCCGCGGAGTAGACACGCACCTTGCCGTCCTCACATGTGGTCACCACTTTCTTGGCGTCGCGGGAGAATGCCATGCTCAACACGGTTCCCGTATGCCCATGCAGGGCGTCAACGAATTTGCGAGTTCTTGTGTCCACCACCGATGGGTCAGCGCCCGACGTCGTTTGAATCTGGGCCAGCAGCAGCCAGTGCCCGTCTGGGGAAAATTCGTACAGATTGGGAACCTGGGTCAGATCCGGTATGGGAAGTGTGCCCCCCTGCCCGGTTCGCGGGTTCCACATATCGAAGTTGCCGTCCTTGTATAGAACCAGGTACCCGATCATCGGAAAGTAGTGCGCCGGACTGTAGCCTCCCTTGGCACCCACCTGGCTCACTTTGCCCTCCAGTTGATCGCTTTCAATGTTCCACTGAATGGCCAGCAGCGAAGTCGGCCGCGGTTTCTGGCCCTTGACATGGTACAGGCCGTTCGCCAGCAGAAAGAGGCGATTGGGCGCGAGAAAACTGACGGAGTGAATCTCCAGGTCCTCAATTTCCGGCACGCGCGGCTTCACAACCTTGGGGCTGTTTTCGGAACGCATATTCATTAGGAATACTTTTTCGTCGGAGACTACGGCGAGCAGAGAAGAATCGGGCGAGAATGCGCCTGCCGATGAGTACTTCAGGGCCAGGTGGCCTTCCACGTGACCAAAGCTCACCCACTGCACGGGGGTTGGCGGCCCCGCAACACTTTCCACCTGGGCGCGCAGAATGGAAGCACAACATAGGACGGGGAACAAGGCAAAAAGCCATTTGAGCCTTATGCCGGCAAATCTCGGGCATGGAGTTTCGAGCCTCTGCCTAAACAAGCTCCCCCTTGGCAATTCGCCCGACCAGGCCGCGGTCCGCTTCCAGAAAGTTGTACTCGGGCAGGCGCGCACGCGGCGCCCACTCGATGGCCTCAAACACTTGATTGCGAATATCGTTGCGGAAACTGGGGACCGTAAAAAAGACCACCTCCACATAGCGGTCAGGGTATTGATGCCGCAGGCGAAAAACCTCGCTGCCCACTTCTGCTTGAATGGCCAATTCCTCTTTCAGCTCGCGCTGCAGTGCTTCGGGCAGGGTCTCTCCGTTTTGGACTTTGCCTCCCGGAAATTCCCACTGAAGGCCGTAGGCATCGGACCGTTCTCTCTGGCAAACCAGTATTTTGCCGTCCTTTTGCAAGATGCCCGCGACCACCAGAATCGGTTTCTGCCCCGTCATCAAGGATTTTGATTGTAACAGAGGACAGAGGTCGGCGGCTCAAGGTCCTTCGAATCTGCGATAATGCCTGGTCAAAGCCCGGCTTGTAGTCGGTAAATCATCAAAAAATATATCACATCGCCGCAGAAAAGTTTTCTTGCACAGCGATTGGACGTGCGATACCATACACTTCTTAACGCGGGCCGATGCCTGGGGGCACTTCCTTTCCGTCTATCCCTCCCAATTGCAACTAGGCGCACCGGAACAGGTATAGGTTTAAATGGAACCGGATGTTACCAAACCGGAAAGTATTCTCACCAGACTCAGCCAGCAGCTGATGGCGCTGGAGAAGCGGGACTTCGAGCTGTGGGTCATCGTGGTGGGCACCGGAATCCTGGTGGGCACGGGTTTGGTGGCGATCCTGTTCCCCAGCGCCATTCTCCATAGCGGAAGTCTGCATTTTGAAGTTACCGTCTCTCGAGAGCTTTTCCTGGGATTAGTCGCACTCCTCGTGCTTTTTAATACCTACATGATCTCCAGCCGCATGAAGCTGCGCAGGACGCGCGGCGAGGTTATATCCACGGCCATTCACAGCGAACTTTTGCGGCTGCAATCTTTCAGTGATCCGCTCACTGAAGTTTACACGCGGCGCATCATGGACGACATGCTGAAGAAATACAGCAGCCGCGCCGAGCGCCTGAAGAAACCTCTGAGCTTCCTGATGATCGACGTGGATGATTTTCGCACCATCAACAGCCGCTTCGGCCACACCACGGGGGATTTCGTGCTGCTGGAGGTTGCTACCATTCTAAAATCGGCGGTGCGGGGCTCCGACGCGGTCATTCGCTATGGTGGGGACGAGTTCCTGATTATCCTTGCCGACGCACCCATAGAAGACGTTGACGTCGTCAAGGGCCGCATCGCCCGTTATGTGCAGGATTGGAACCAGGGGGAGCATTTAAAGGATTTCAGACTGGTTCTCAGCGTCGGGTCGGCGCAGTGGGCGCCTGGAAAAACTGCCGACGGGATTATGAATGAAGCTGACCAGGATATGTACACAGTAAAAGCGAAAGGCAAGGAATCGCGCTTAAATCCTCCCAATTAACTTTCCACCACACCACATTTTTTTGATAGCCGCTCATTCGTATCTCAGTGCCGTCATGGTATCAACCCTGGTTGCACCAGCGCCGTAAATGCCGGCTTCCGCGCCAGCAAGCGCGCGCCGTAGCGAATGTCCTGAAAGATACTTTCAAGCCATCCGAGAGTCCACATAGGGCGGTCCTTCATATCATCACTGATTTGTTCAAAAATCGGCCGCGGCGAGGAGGGTCCATCAAATACGCAGCCTTTCGAAGCTGCTAAAACGTAACCTTAACTGCAGTACTTGTCGCCACCGGTTTGCCCCTTGCCTTGGGCGGTTTAAATTTCCAGTCCGACGCCGCTTTCCTCACCTCGGGGCCAAGTCCGTTGGTGTCGTTCAAAATCTGATTGGGAGTAACATTCCCGTTTTCATCAATCGAAATCTTAATCAGCACAATGCTGCCTGCAGGCGCGCCCTGGACGGGCGCCATCGTCAGGCTGACGGGCTGCAGGCCGCCATCCACGTTGTAGTCCGGGACAATCATCCCCTTGCTCCAGGGCAGCGTCCAAGGTTGAGGGTTCCCGCCGGGAAGCAGCGCAAATGTTGGGTTGTGGCTGTAGGCCATTGTCATTGTGGCTGGCGGTGCGGTTGCAGGCATGGGTTGGGCGGTAGTCCGACTCGGCCCGGCCACGACGGGGGGCCTCATCACCGCGTTCGCGGCCATTTGCTCAGTCTGAATATAACGATCTTGGGCCTGTGCTTGGTACGGCCCCGGATTAGCAGAAAGCGCCTTGAACTCCGCCATCGCTTCTTGAAGCTTGCCGTTGTTTTGGAGCTTGACCGCCTCATTAAACTTCTCTCGGTCCGCATTCAGCATGTCCAAATTTTGTTGGTCCGGCTCTGGAGCGGCGGTAGCCTTGGGGGTGGACTCCACGGGTCGTGGAGGCATGACAGGGGCCGTTCGCGCCTCCGAGGGAGCCGACACGGCAACCGGCTTTGGAGCGGCGGTAGGTCTGGGCCCGGATTCTGCGGGTGGAGGGGGCATGGCCGGCGCGGAAGTCGCTGTCGAGGGACTCGGCGCGGTCACCGACGGTTCCTCAACCCGGGGATTGGGATAAGGTTGGGGCGCGGCGCCTGAAGACGCCATCTGCGGCGGAGCCGAATGACGCGTGGCAGTATACAATCCTCCCACTCCGAGTGCGACCAAAAACACCACGAATGCCGCGACCGCTTGTGGCGGAAATTTGGCAGTCCTTGCAGGTAAGGCGGTTTGGGCGGGAGCTTCCCCTCGTGGCAGCGGGCGAGGCAGCGGTGGGGGAGGCAAGACCCCTGGCGCAGCCGGAGCCTTCAACCTGGCCTTCGGCATCATGCTGGTAGAGCTGAAGCCCCCACCCGCTACGGGCGATTTGGTCACTTGCGTTGCTTGAATCGGCGGCGCTGCCTGAACGGGCGGCGTGACCACGGGGACGGTGGTGTTCAGTTCCGGCCCAGGCGCAGGTGGCGCTACTGGCGCGGGCGTCTTTGCTGTGGGCGCGGATTCCGGCGCGCGCGGACTCGCGGTCTGGAGCTTGCGGCGCGATTCCCCAGTCAGACGCTCCAATCTCGCTGCTTCGTGAAGTGGCGACCCACGCGGTGCGGGCGGCGCAGCGGGGGTTGGGGCCGGCGCGGCAGGCGACCGCTGAGGAATTGGCATTCCACCCTCGGGCGGTGCAGGTGCAGACCCTCCCGGAGCGGCGGGGCGTCCTCGACCAGGTGGAACTCCTTTGATATTGCGTAAATGGGAGGCCGCTGACTCACCCGGAGCGAGTGTGCGTGGCGGAAGCTTGAACGCAGCGGGCAGCCCGTAAGCAAACACTTCCAAGGGAATGGAGACCAAAACATTCGGAGCCGTCGCCCGCGCCGGCTCGCCGACTTCCGCCATAGTCCGCATGGCGCGCGAGGCGACCAGCACTTCACCCTTCAGCACCTCGAGATTCAGCAGAAGCTCGCCGCTCACCTGCGGTGTCAGCAGAAATGTGCACACGTCCGAATCGCCATCAGGCGGAACTTTCAACTTCTTGGTTTGCGTCTTCGGCTCAAAATCCGGCGAGTCGAGTTTGACGGCGATTTCAGCGGCTTGTGGCGCGCCGGTTCGGTCAAGAGGAAACTCCAGGCGGAAGGGCTTGGCGCGCACATCTTCTTCGCGTATTGACGTGATTTCTTCCACTTGGATGTAAGACTTCAGCCCGCCGGAATCCACCCGGCGGATCATGGCCAGCACCTGCATGGAGCGCCCGACGGAGGCGTGCTTCGGGGCGGCGGCTTCCAGCGTGCGCGGCTGTTCGCTGGGCGCGACAGGGGCGGCAGGCGTCTCCAGTGCTTTGAGCACTTCCGCAGTGCTCTGGAAGCGTGCTTGCGGATCACGTACCAGGCAGCCGAGAATGGCCCGCTCCCAGCGAGGATCGAGGGCCGGGTTGTGGCTGCGGGGCGAAGGCGCCGGCTCCGTCAGCCGTTTCACCGCGATCGAGAGCGGCGTGTCGCCGTCAAACGGGCAGCGGCCGGTGACCATCTCGTACATCACCACGCCCAGCGCGTAGATATCCGCGGCGGGAGTGATCTCGCGGCCCTCCACTTGTTCAGGCGCCATGTAGGCGGGCGTGCCGGCAATGGCTCCGGCGGTCGAAGCGCCCATGGAATCTTCGATGGTGCTGAGGCGTCTGGCCAGGCCGAAATCCGTCACCACAGCCCGAATCCGACGCTCGGGCGATGCATCCTTTACCAGCATGACGTTGCCGCTCTTGAAGTCGCGGTGCACGATCCCTGCCTGGTGCGCCGCGCCAAGGCCTGCCGCCATCTGCGTCACAATCGGCAAGGCTTCGCGTGTGCTCAGGGCGCCGCCGCGGCGCAGGCGCTGCGCAAGCGTCTCGCCTTCCAGAAGCTCCATGGTCAGAAAAATGGCGTCGCCGTGGTAAACGAAGTCAAAAATGCGGCACACGTTCGGATGGGTTACCTTGCGGGCCAGATGGATTTCCCGCTTGAATCGCTGGATGGATTCCTCCTGCCGGGCGACTTCGGGAAGAATGGTCTTGAGGGCAATCCGCTCGCGTAGCTCGCAGTCCTCGGCTTCATAGACCTCACCCATGCCCCCTTTGCCGATGTAGCGCAGCACGCGGTAGCGATTGGCGATGATTTGTCCCACGCTTAACGCGCCGGAAGCTGATGCCTGCGGGCGGAATGGTCCCAGGCGTGTGGTTTTATCCTCAGGGGAAGACGCTGGAGGTCCGCCGGAAGGTCGGTCGTCAGGCATCGAACGCACCACCGGAACCTGGATTTCAGCCGGGAAGGAGCTGGGAATCGGATTGCCGATCTTGGCCCTATACGAGGCGCATCATAGCGACGCGCGCGGCGGCAAGTCAATCGAAAAGGCTGGGGGTAGAGTCGGATTGCTGGCGAGCGTGTGTGGCGCAATACGCTTGCCAAAACAAGGGGCGTGAAAGTGTCGACCGTCGTGCGAAATCAGAGGCGCCTTTGCGGTCGCTTCTTGCAGGCGACCTTTTGTCCAATCCTTTAGAGTGACGAAGCATTGCCCACGCCCCTCAAAAAAAGCTTGACACGCCATCTGTATGAATGTATTAGTACAGCATGCTTCTGCATCTCAACCCCGCCTCCGGCGTTCCGATCTACCTGCAAATTGAGAATCAGGTGAAGCACTACGTTGCTGCCGGAGCCCTTAAACCCGGAGACGCGCTGCCGTCGGTGCGCAAGGTAGCGGCGGACATGCGGATCAATCCCAACACGGTGGCGCGCGCTTATCAGAACCTGGAGCGGGATGGAGTGTTGCGCAGCGTGCCGGGGGGCGGAACCTACGTGGCAGAGAATCCCGGCGGTCTGTTGAAATCGGAAAAAATTCGCCGCCTGCGCCCTTATGCGCGGCAGATTGCCGTGGAGGGCACGCAGTTGCGGCTGGAACCGCACGAAATCGTAAACCTCGTCGAGCAGGAATTGCAGTCGTTGGAGGTGATGGATGAACGAGTTGGCAATCCAAACCGATAGGTTGGTGAAGACCTACTGCGAGTTAAGAGCCGTGGATGAACTAAGCATCAACGTCCCTCGTGGCAGTGTTTACGGATTCCTGGGCCGCAACGGCGCGGGCAAGACATCGACGATGCGAATGCTTTTGGGGCTGGCGCGTCCCACGGCGGGAGGCGCCACGGTTTTGGGATTCCCCATTGGCCGCGACACATTAGCAATTCTGCACCGCACAGCCTACGTGACCGAAGGCAAAATTTTGTATGGAAGGCTAACGGCCCGAGAGCTCGTGCGATTCACAAAGGGCTTTTATCCGAACTGGTCCGACGAGGCGGTGGCCAAGTACGCGCGCAGGTTCGATATTCCCATGGACCGCCCGTTTGCCAAACTCTCGTTGGGAAACCGAACGAAAGTCTGCTTGCTGCTGGCGTTGGCTCAGCAGGCGGAGCTCCTGATTCTCGATGAGCCGACCTCCGGGCTCGATCCGGTCGCGGTGGACGAGTTTCAGCGCGTCGTCGCCGAAGACTTGGCAGGGGATGGGCGGACGGTGCTGATCTCCTCCCATCAATTGGCGGATGTCGAGCGCATTGCCGACTGGGTGGGACTGATCGACTACGGGCGCTTGCTGCTGGAAGCGCGGCTGGACGACATCAAGAGTCAATACCGGCTCATTACCGCCGCCGGCACAGGCCTGCCACAAAGCAAGGGCGGCGACATTCTCTCAGCAAATTCAGACGGGAATTTCCGCAAATACCTGCTGAGGGCGAATGCGGATGCCTTCGCCGCCGAGCTGGGCAATCAGGGCGCGACCATCACCGAAGTTTCGCCGCTGGGCCTGCGCGAAATCTTTTTGGAATTGGTTCGAAAGGAGGAGCCATGTACATCTGGAAATGCTGGCGAGATACCCGTAACCTCTTTTTCGTCCTTGGAATAATTGCCGCGGCGATCATGCCCTTCGCGGCAATTAGTTTAGGGAGGAGTGGACTTATGGGGTTCGGCGCGCCGACGGCTCTGGCGGCACTTAATTTCTTGGGAATGGGCGCGTCCCTTGGCCTAGGCGCATTGATGGCCAGCGAAGAATTCGCCCAGGACACGGTTAGCTTCCTCTTTACGCGACCGCGCAATCGCGCTTACTTTGTTTGGATGGGCTGGGTCGTTGGATGTACCGAATTCTTGTTGATTGCAATTATCAACTTGAGCGTCGACTGGGCCACCCTATGGCACGTTCATGCGCCTGTGCCGGGTCCCGTGGGCCTGGAACGATTTCTCAAAGCTCTCATATTCTTTCTCTATGTTTACTCCCTCACCTTTTCGCTGACTGCCGTTTTGGGAAGTGGATTAAAGGGTTTGGGCGCAAGCGTGGCATTCATATTTGGCTGGCCTGGTTTTGCGCTCGCCCTTGAAGTGAAATGGAAAATCCATTTCCCGCTCCCGACCGAGCGGCTGTGGACTCTGCCCATTGCCGCCAGCAATGTGATTTGGATAGCAACTGCACTGCTTTTTGTGGTTTTCGCGCAGGTCGTCCTCGAAAAGTGGAAAGGGTAATCTCACTGATACCGCAGCGCCACCAGGGGATCGACCTTTGTTGCACGTCGCGCCGGGAGGTAGGCAGCGACGAAGGACACTGCTGCCAGGACCAACGAAACTCCCGCAAAGGTTAAGGGGTCGGAGGCCTTGACACCGTAGAGCAAGCTGGTCATGAGCCGGGCGAGTGCCAGTGAAGCGATAACGCCCACCCCCACACCGACTCCCACCAGCGTCATGGCCTGCCTCACCACGAGCCTGCGCACGGAAGTTGAAGTGGCGCCCAGCGCCATGCGGACGCCGATTTCCTGCGTCCGTTGCGTGATGGAATATGACAGCACCCCGTAGATTCCCAGCGTCGCCAGGAGAACGGCCAGGAAGGCAAACCCGCCCAGCAGAAAAGCACCCATGCGTGGTGCCCAAAGGCCCTGGTCGAGAAATTTCCCGATGGTACTTACGCGAATGAGCGCCATATTCCGGTCAATTGACTGCACCGACTGGCGCACTGACTCCATGACGGTGCGGGGGTCGCCCACGGTGCGTACATAGAGGACCGAGAGGGGAGTATAGAATTGTGTCAGGGGCAAGTAGGCGACCGGCTGGGGATCTTCCCCCACAGCAAATTGCCATGAATCCGCGGCCTCGCCCACGACTTCCAGCAGATTCGTCTCGCGGATGAAGCGAAAGCGTTTTCCCAGGGGACTCTCGCCCGGCCAGAGTCGCTCAGCCATGGCGTGGTTGACAATGGCCACCGGCTTGGTTTCCTGGCGGTCGGAGTCGTCGAACATCCGGCCGTGCTGAAGGGGAATCCCCATGGTTTGAAAAAAGCGCGGCGAGACGGCGTTCAGCGTAATCAGTGTTCCCCGGTATCCGCTTTCCTCGTTCTGTCCTTCCAGAAACGTTGTCCTGGCTACCCCTCCGCCGCCGGTACCGAGGGGAAAGTTGGAAGCGACCGCTGCAGATTGAACGCCGCCACACGCTTCGGCCCGTTCGATCGCCTGGCGAAAGTATTGCTCGCCCCGCTCCTGGTCATAATGTTGGGCTCCCAGGTTGAAACCCATCAGCATCAGCCGCTTGGTTTCAAATCCAGGGTCAAGCCCCTGCGTGTAAGCCAGGCTGCGCAGGAGCAATGCTGCGCCTACCAAAGTGACGAGGGCCAGCGCCACCTCCGAAATCACGAGGGCCTGGCGCATTCGGCTGCGGCCCCAGGCCATGCTGCCGCTTCGCCCTCCGGCATTCAGCGTTCCTATCAAGTCGGGGCGCGACACCTTCCATGCCGGAACCATTCCGAAAAGTACGGCCGTCAAAACGGCGATGGCGAAAGTAAACGCCCACACGTGTCCGTCGAGAGAAAGCGGCAGAGCGGTTTCTTCCAGGAACGGTGGTCGATGGGACCACAGAATACTCCGGCCCCAATATCCCAGCAGCAGACCCGCCGCGCCGCCGGCAATAGAGAGCAAAAAGCTCTCGGTGAGCGATTGACGCAACAAGCGGTGTGAGACCGCGCCCAGCGCTGCGCGCAGGCACATCTCCTTTTCGCGCCGAGCCGTCTGCGCGAGCAGCAGGTTTGCCAGGTTGACACAAGCAATCAGCAGGACCAGACCCACAATTCCCATCGTTACGTCGCCGGCTTTGGCCACCTGTGCGTAGTCGTTGATGCCGACTGAGGCGTCGGCCAGCGGGGAGAGGACGGCGCCGCGGCCCTGGTTCTCTTCGGGATACTGCTGGGCAAGACGGGCGGCAATGGCCCGAAGGGCGGTGTCAGCCTGGCGTTCGGTCACCCCAGTCCTGAGCCGCGCCACCGAGACAAAATCCAGGAGCCGGCGATCCGCGAAATGAGTTTCCAAAATTCCCGCCAACACCTGGGTGTGCATGCTGATGGGAATCCAAATCTGGTCGGAGCTGGCGAAGAGAAAAGTCCCTTTGAATTGCGGTGACGCGACGCCGATCACCGTGTAATTGGT
>JASHTY010000609.1 GCA_030040315.1 Terriglobia bacterium
GGAATTCCCCGGGCGGGAGTATGCCAAAATGGGTCAGCGATCCGGAGGTCCCTTGAAATCATTGAAGATTGCCGTGGGCATTCTGGGCCTTTGTGCAATTATGTATGGGCAATCATCCCCGACCCTCGCAGGAACGGGACGCACCGTCATCGCGGCCAGTACGGCGCTCGATGGCAAGGGCGGCGTCGTGCACGACACGCACATTGTGATCGAGGGCGCGCAAATTGTGGCCATTGACCCCCAGGCTGCGCCCGTGGATTACGACCTTCGCGGCCTGACGGTCATGCCGGGTTGGATTGACGCGCACTCCCACGTTACCTGGAGCTTTGGGCCAGACGGGAAAAATTCAAATAGCGGTGTAACCACGCCGTATTCCGCCTACGCGGCCGCGTCGAATGCCTGGCTGACGCTCATGGCGGGTTTCACAACCATTCAAAGCCCGGGTTCGGTTGCCGACATTCCGCTGCGTGATGCCATCGCCAAAGGATCCATTCCAGGGCCGCGCATTCTGACTTCCGCTGAGCCGCTCACAGGACAGGGCGAAAAGACCGGCACGCCGGATGAGATTCGCACCTTTGTCAGAAAACAGAAGGAAGCCGGCGCGGACTTCATCAAAATTTACGCCTCGGGCGGTATGATCCGCGGCGCCATGACTATGTCTCAGGAACAACTGGAGGCGGCTTGCGATGAGGCGCATAAACAGGGCTTGCGCTCACTTGTGCACGCATATCGGGACGCCGTGCGCGCTGCCACACTGGCTGGGTGTACGGGAATCGAACATGGGCTGGGCGCTTCAGACGATGATTTGAAGCTGATGGCCGAGCGCGGGACATATCTCGATCCTCAGGCCGGGTTGCTCCTCGAAACCTACCTCCATTACAAGGAACAATTCCTGGCGCCACCCTTTTACACGGAGCAAGGTTTCGCCGCGATGCCCGGGCTCATCATTGCACACCAGGAATTCTTCAAGCGCGCACTGCGCATTCCCGCGCTGAAAATTGTCTACGGCACCGACGCTGTGCCCGGCGCGCATGGGCACAATGAAGAGGATTTCATTCATAGGGTACGCGACTGCGGCATGGACCCGATGGCCGCCATGGTGTCGGCGAATTCCCTGGGCGCGGAAGCGCTGGGCATGGCGAACCAGATTGGCTCGATAGCACCGGGCCTTCGGGCGGATATCATCGCGCTCGACGGCGACCCGCTGAAGGACATTACCGCGGTAAGGCGTGTGGTGTTTGTGATGAAGGGAGGGGTGGTCTACAAAAACGTCCCCAAAGCAACCAAAACTCATGCGGCCGGCGGAGAAAACTGAACTCATGACAACGCGAAAAACGCTCACCCCGTCATTCCACTCCTCGTGGTTCTGGCATTTACCAGATTCGCCACCGAACAGGAACACGTTCCCTTCCCCACTCAAGACGGTGGCACAATCTATGCCGACATTTACGGCAAAGGCGACCGCGCGGTCGTACTGGCCCACGGCGGCCGATTCAACAAGGAAAGTTGGGCGAAGCAAGTCCCGCTCCTCGTCAAGGCGGGATATCGCGTGTTGGCGTTCGATTTCGCGGCTACGGCCAGTCACTCGGGCCGGGGGACCGGGACGTGCTCGACGCCCCGCTCTACCTGGACGTGCTGGGCGCGGCGGACTACCGGAAGTCCCACGGCGCAAAGACAGTGGCGGTGGTAGGGGGCAGCATGGGAGGCGGTGCCGCCGCTGATGCTTCCATCGTGGCGCCGCCCGGCGAATTCAATTGTCTGGTGTTGCTAGGCGCCCAGCCCGACAAGCCCGCAGAAAAAATCAAAGCGCCTCTGCTGATTATTGTGGCTCGCGACGACACAAGCGGTGACGGACCCCGGCTTCCTGGAATTCAGGCGAAATTTGACCGGGCGCCGCAACCCAAGGAACTGATCATTCTGGACGGCAACGCGCACGCGCAATTTCTCTTTCAAACGGACCAGTCAGACCGCGTGATGCGCGAGATCCTGCGATTCCTCGCGATGCACTGAGGCCAGCAAACAAACTGCCGGTCGAGCACTCACCTTCCATGGCTTTGGCCGTAACTCCAACCCGCCCCGCTCGCCCGTCGCTCACCAAAAATCAGCGCCGCGGATTCCTGGCTGCCTGGGGCGGATTGACGCTCGACGGCATGGACTCGTTCATATACGCGTTGGTGCTGGTTCCGGCGCTGCGCGTCCTGTTGCCGCACTCGGGAACCGCCGCCACGCCGGGAGCCATTGGCTACTATGGTGGCCTGCTCTTCGCTGTGTTTCTCGCCGGCTGGGGTTTCTCGTTCATTTGGGGACCGGTCGGCGACCATTTTGGCCGAGTTCCGACCCTCGCCCTCACTATCGTCTGCTATTCGCTCTTCACCTTTCTGGGAGCCGTGGCCACGAACGTCTGGATGCTGGGCGCATTCCGGCTGCTGGCGGGAGTGGGCATCGGCGGGGAGTGGACGCTGGGGAGCACGTTTATCGCCGAGGAATTGCCGGACGACCGCCGCGTGATGGCTGCAGGCATCAACAACAGCGGCTTTTACCTTGGATTGTTCTTTGCGGCGCTGGTGAACTACGCGGTAGGGTCGCGCTTCGGGTGGCGAGCAGTGTTTGCCGTGGGGGGCGTGCCGATTCTGCTTGCCGCATTCATTCTCTTCGGCGTTTCAGAAACATCGCGCTGGACGAGCCGCGTGAAAGCCCCTGGCCGCAAGCGCGGACTGGGCCGCCCGCTGCTCATGCTTTTTTCCGGAGAGTATCGTGTGCGAACCTGGTTGAACATGGCTTATCTGCAGGTTTCCATCATTGGACTCTGGGCCGGCGCGGTTTACGCGCCCACGGCCGTTGTGCAGCTCGCCACTCGGGCCGGGTTGGGCGCGGAAGCGGGAAGCCGCCTGGCATCGTGGGGAGCGATGGTGCTGGCGGCCGGCTCGATTCTTGGATGCCTGGTGGCGCCGATGCTGGCGCAGCGATTCGGCCGCCGCGCCGCGCTGGCATGCTATTTTGCACTGATGATCCTTTCGATTCTCGCCGCATTCGGATGGGCATTTTATCTGCACGGAAATGCGCTCCCATGGTTTATCGCCAGCCTGTTTCCCCTGGGAGTCGGCGGAGGAAGCTTCAGCGTTTACACTCTCTGGTTGCCTGAACAATATCACACGGAGTGCCGGGCTACGGCCTTCGGGTTCATCACCTCCGTCGGGCGGTTTGGGGGCGCGGCGGTAACCTGGCTGGTCGGCGCGGGCGTGGCGCACTTCCAGTCGCTCGGAATTCCCGTGGCGTTGACTTCTCTGGCATTTGTCATTGGCCTGATTCTGGTTCCATTCGGTGAAGAGACCCGCGGCAAGCCCTTGCCGGGCTGAGTTTCCGATTCAGAGCGTTCGCGCTGGCAACCCCGCATAATTGGGGATACCATGCTTCGGATGATCGAGCTCGAAACACTTGCCATTTCCAACCTTCTCACTCAATACCGGTCGGGAGCACTGCGCCCGACGGAACTGGTCGACTCGATCTATCAGCGACTCGACGTGTGCGACGATCGCGTATGGATCTCCCTGGTCACGCCCGATGAAGCGCGCGCGCGGGCCACTGAACTCGAATCGCTATCGCCTGACCTGCCGCTCTACGGCGTGCCCTTTGCGATCAAGGACAACATCGATGTTGCCGGAATGCCCACGACAGCAGCCTGCCCGGCGTTCGCCTACACGGCAATCCAGTCTGCCCCGGTAGTGCAGCGATTGCTGGAGGCCGGTGCTGTGCTGATCGGCAAGACCAATATGGACCAGTTCGCCACGGGCCTGGTGGGCGTGCGAACGCCGCATGGCGCGCCGCGCAACCCGTTTGACGAACGCTACGTTCCCGGCGGTTCAAGTTCGGGATCGGCGGTGGCAGTGTCGATCGGCTTGGTGAGCTTCGCCTTGGGCACGGATACGGCGGGCTCGGGACGCGTGCCGGCGGCCTTCTGCAACATCGTGGGGTACAAACCGACGCGTGGAATGCTGAGCAACCGTGGCACGGTGCCTGCCTGCCGCTCGCTCGATTGCCTGTCAATTCTGGCACTCACCTGCGCAGACGTTCTCACCGTGACGCGACTTTGCGCAGCATTCGACGCTGAGGACCCCTTCAGCCGGGCCTCGCCCAGGCCCGACTTGATGCTGGAACCCGCGTCCAGCTTTCGTTTTGGAATTCCCCGCGATGACCAGATGCAGTTCTTCGGAAACGGCGAGACACCCAAACTGTTCGATCGGGCGATTCAGACGATGGAAGCGCTGGGCGGCGTGGCTGTTACCATCAATTATGTTCCGTTTTCCGAAGCCGCGGGAATGCTGTACGGCGGACCCTGGGTGGCAGAGCGCTGGGCAGCCCTCGGTGAGTTTGTCACCGCGCATCCCGAGGCGCTGCATCCCGTTACTCGGCGCATCCTGGAGGGATCGAAGGAATATTCCGCGGCCGATGTTTTTCAGTCCGCCTACGAGCTGGCCTCCCTGCGGCGGCAGGCGGAGGCCACGTGGAAGGAGATCGATGTTCTGCTGCTCCCCACCACCGGCACCACCTACACGATTGCCGAAATCGAAGCCGACCCCATCGCCCTCAACACGCAACTGGGTTATTACACAAATTTTGTGAACCTTCTGGATTGCTGCGGGGTGGCAGTTCCGCACGGGTTCACGGAGGAGGGCCTGCCGTCTGGCGTCTCGCTGATTGCCCCGGCGTGGGGCGATGGATTGGCGCTGGGAATCGCTGACAGGCTCCATCGCGCGACCGGAGTCCGCCTGGGTGCGACCAATGCTCACGTTCCCGTAACGGGATCGGACCCGAACTTTGTGCCATTGGCCGTGGTGGGAACGCACCTGCGCGGGCAGCCCCTGAATCAGGAATTGCAATCCATCGGCGCGCGTTTCGCCCGCGCCTGCCAAACATCCAATCAGTACCGCTTGTATGCGCTGGAGGGAACGACTCCGCGCAAACCGGGCCTTGCCCGCGTGCCCGGCGGCGGCAGCGCCATTGAGGTGGAAGTGTGGGAGGTGCCTATGGAGAACTTCGGGCGCTTTACGCAATCCGTTCCACCGCCGCTTGCCATCGGCAACGTTACCTTGGAAAACGGTGAAAGCGTGAAGGGGTTTGTATGCGAGCCCGTGGCGGTGATGGGCGCGCGCGACATCACGCAGTTTGGCGGCTGGCGGGCGTTCCTGGCGAGAGCGGGATGACTTTCCTGCCTGGGGACCTGAGGTTTATCGAAGCTGCGAGACCCGCTGCCTGAGGTTAGAGATTCAGGGGCTCGAGCAATTCTTCCACGTTGGCTTCGTCGACCAGCAGGCTCAGCTGATCACCACGGAGACATTCTATTTCGTCGAACGCCCTGAACAAACGCATTTTAGCGGCGGCGTACATTTCGTTGGAATCGAGAATGCGTCCGTGCCCTTGCCTCCAAACTTCGAGGGCGCGCTCGGAAATGAAAACCCGCAGAATGAAGGGCGGCTTCTGGTCCGGGGTGACGACAAAAATGTAGTCGCTGCCTGCGCCCTGGCCTTCCGGGCGATTCACGCGCCGGCTGTTGGCGAAGAAATATTGATAGGCCGTCCCCGTCTCCGCCGCATACGATTTGTATCGATGAGCCACTATGTTGTGCCTACTGTTTCGGAACCCGGGGTCCGCGTAGGAACGTGGCCTGTCCCGTGCCCAGCACGATCATGGTGACGTGGTCCGGATAATGGATGGGCTTGCTCAAATCAAAATTGTATTTCGGCTGCAGAACTTTCTGGATCACATAATCGACCAGCCAACTGGGTACGGTGGTGCTTCCAACCACCACGCTTTCGATCTGAATAAGCACACCGTCCTGTTCCGGCTCAATCTTAGCGACCACGGTTACACGCTGTACCCCGTGGAACATTGCAGCCAGGATCTTCGGCCCCATGTCATTGGGATTGGGAAAAGTGCGGGCGACTTCATCGAAATCCACATCCGCGGCCCCGGTGGCGTGTTCCGGCTGAACGGATACTGTGGGGGTTTTCACGCCCGGGGGCAGGAATTCGCTGGAATGAACCTTCAGGTAGGAGTTCGATTCATTCTCAGTAAGAATCACGGGCGGCGCGGGAACCTGTGTGTCCTTGTTTCCCAGGACTTGCATTTTATCTTCCAGGGACTTTGAGGCGGCGAGCGTCGCCGCATCAAACGTCGCACTGCGGGCCGGCAACGCCGCGACGAAGGCAGCGATAGCTCCGGCAAGAATCAGACGCCGCTCCGGACTGGCGAGGCTTAAACTGCGAACATGTCTCAACATTTCCTCCTGTCGGCACACAACGTCATGATTTGCCAAGCGTGCACCATCCACTCACCTGCTCCCCACCACGGTCGCCACGCGCGTCTGAGGCTTGGCCGGCGGATTGACGACCAGGTGGTCAATCGGCCCACTCAAGCGAACGTCTGTAAAGGGGGCAAGGGTCTGGGGATCATCCTCGCGGATCAGCCAGCGGCGGCGCATGCGGCGCAGGTCGGCATGCACGTTCAATCTTAAGTCACTGCCCCAGGCGTAGGCGCCCGCAACCTGCAAAGCGGCCCCACTCAGGTCAAACGCGGTGGCGTCCCAGATGAAGCTTCGGTCTTGAATTCTCACGTTGAAAGCTGCGGAAGCAGCCGCCACGGCGCCTCGCGCAGGTTCAAGTTTCCCCCAGTGCGCCTGTTCCGCCAGCGCTGCAAGGGCGTCAAAGTCGCCGAAGGAGATGTCTTTCAATCGCCACTCCATGCGGCCTGTCAGGCTATCGGCAATTTCATTGTGCGTCAGGCCGCGCGCCTGGAAATCGCCGGTGGCGTTCAGTGTGCCGCGCAAGCTGTGCGCCGGCCCGCGAAGATGCGCGGCGATTGACGCCACGGGCAGGCCCGTCAGCGCGACGCGCGCAGAAAGCGGAGGAGGCGAAATCGTGAAATCCGCCTCGCCATCCGCCGTGCCGCGCGCGCCCGCAGCACCAAAATTTGCCGACGTCATGCGAATCGTGCGGCCGCTAATCACAAATGACCCTTTAAAATCCTTCAGCAAGACGCCGCGATAGCTGAGGGCCGGCGTGGCAAACTTCCCCTCGGCGTTCAGGCTGCCGAAAATCTGCGAAGCGGCTTCGCGCCGCGCCGCAAAGGATGCGAGCCCCGGCAGGCGCTCAAGCAGCGGCGCCGGACGGCGCACGCCCAGCGAGTCAAACCACAGCGCCGCCTGGTCAAGCTTCAGATTGTTCGCGTCAAGACCGAATTTCCACGGGTCCGTTCGCGCGCCGCGATGCTCCACCCGCGCACTGAAGACGCTCGTTCCCAGCACCGCCACCACCGGGTCCGCGACCACCTGATCGCCATTGATCTGCACGGTGGCGCGGGGAATGTTCAGCGGCTCCGCAATTCCCGGAATGAGCAGACGCACGGCACGCACCTCCGCCCGTGCCGTCACCACGGGACGCGCCGGAGGCCACGCCGCGCCGGTCAGATGAAGGGTCGCGGTGGCCGCACCGGTAGCGTCAATCCCCGTGAGGGCATGGAATCCCAGGCCGCGCGCAAAGGACAGCGCGTGGTTAAGGGGAATGCCGCGGGCAGTGAGATCCATCTGGTACCGCGGCCCGAGCCTGGAGGCTTCAATCATCCCCTGCGCCGCGAGCGCCACGTGTGGGGCGAGCGAGATCTGCAAGGGTTCAAGCCTTGCCCCGCGTTGATCGATGCGCACGGCGATTTCCGAAGCCGGGAAGGAGCCGGAAGGCGTTTCCAGGCGCGCGTCGCGCGCGCCGACGAAGCCTCCGTAATGCTGCTGTTTCCACGGCCCCTGCACGGCGAGCATGGCGTCCACTCTTCCCCTCAAATTCCATGAGGCGGGAATCATCCAGAAGCGGCGCGCGGCAGCCACCACATCTTCCAGTCGCGAGCGCTCAAGCGACACGACCAGGTCCAACTGCGGATTCGATTGCCGATTGTCCACAGAACCCGACACGTGCAGATGCGAATCGGCGAACGAAGCGTCAAGGCTTTCCACCAGGATCTGCTCGCGTCCGCGCAACAATCTGACGCGATAACGCAAATTCCAAGTCAGCGAATCGGGGGGTGGCAGCTCTCCCCAGCGATGAAACTGAGTTAGGCGCGTTTCGCCTTCCGCGGTCAGGTCCGGCAGGGAACCGCTCAGGCGAACGTCCGAGTCCATAATGCCGTAAACCTGAGGATTGATGCCTGTGGTGAGGGGTATCCAGTTGTAGAGTGATGCGCCTTGTGCGCGCAGGCGGGCTTCGACGGGCCCGCGCAAATCCGCTCCGGGAGTCCACACTCCCTCCAGCGCCACCGGGCCGGGAGTGGATATGGCCAGGTCGGAGCGGATGGGGCTGGCGGAGATTTTGAATTGTACTCTGCGCTCGGCGGGGTTGATTTGCAGTTGCGCCCCCACATCCGTGAGAGCGAAGGGTTTCTTATTCGGACCCACCTGAAAGTCGATGCGCGCGTCATCCACCCCCAGGGCGAGTTGCTCGCCCGCCTCGGCTGATGTTCCGCCCGCCGATCCTGCGCTGCGGGGAGCGGTCACGCCACTCTGCACCAGCAGATTCTCCACATTCCAGCGCCCGGCCGAATTCAGCACCACGTTAAAGCTGGGCCGCTCGAGTTGAAGATGGGCAAAGTCCATGCGGGAGCGCCACAGGCTGTGCCATCGCAGGTCGCAATCGATGTGATCAACGCGGGCAAAGGGCTCGGAGCCGAAATCAGGGTCCTCATCCACTTCCACGTTTTCAATGGCGAAGCCGGGGCGCGGCAGAAGATGGAAGGATAGCCCACCGAATTTCACAGGGCGGTGAAGCGCCTGCTCAAGCCCGGCCTGTAGGCGGCGGCGATATCGTTCGGCGCTGAAATACGAAGGGACGAGCCATGCCGCCAGCCCCAGAGCCGCCAAGCCCGCCGTGACGTTCCGAACGCACCGTCGATTATGGGAAAACATCAGCGTATGAGTTTGAATGTGCGGCGCCAGCGCGTCTTGGTGGGGAAATGAATGATCAGATCCCAAAGCTGCGACAGGCGATCTGCCAGGGCATTGTGTTTGTATTCGTCCTCAGGGGTTACAAAGGACCAGTAGATCAGGACCGGCTTGCCGATAATCGTCTCGCGGGCAACGAATCCCCAGAAGCGGCTGTCCCAGCTTCTCTCGCGATTGTCCCCCATCACAAAGTATTGGTTGGGCGGCACCACCACGTCGCCGTTCTGAACGACACTGGGCAACTCTGCGTCCCACGCGGATGTGGAGCTGGGCAGGTATTCGCCGTCGTGCGGGGGAAAATCGTCGCCGGGATACAGCTCGCCGGCGTACAGCGGTTCGTGCCGGACGTAGGGCTCAACCTGCGGCACTCCGTTCACAAAAACCTGGCGGTGAATGATGTGAACGCGGTCGCCAGGAATGCCGATGACGCGCTTCACAAAATGTTCGCCCGGCTCGGTCTGCTCGTCAGTGGGAGTGAACTTGAACACCACCACGTCTCCGCGGCGCAGCTCGCGGTAAGGCAGCAGGCGCGTGTGCGGTTCACCCGAGCCCGCGAAAATGAATTTGTTCACCAGCAGGTGGTCGCCGATCAGAAGCGTGTTCTCCATTGAACCCGTGGGAATCTTGAAGGCCTGAAGCACGAACGTGGTGCCGAAGACCGCCAGGATCACCGTGACCACCAGCGACTCAAACGTGTCGCGCATCGAAGATTTTGCTTCCGGTTCACTCATGCTTTTCGTTCGCCCTGCCCAGTTTTTCCAGAATCAGCCGCGCGGCTTCCTGCTCGGCGGCTTTCTTGCTGGCGCCCCGCCCTTGGGCAACTAGATTGTCGCCTGCCAGAGCCTCCACGGTAAAGGTCTTTTGGTGCTCGGGGCCGCTCTCCTCCACCACGCGGTACTCGGCGGGTGGAGTCCTTTCCGCCTGCAGATGTTCCTGAAGGGCGGATTTGTAATCGATGGAAAATAATTCGCCGGTGGCAGCGGCCATGTCCTGCGGAACAATAAACCGGGTGATGAAGTCGCGTGCCGCGTCGATTCCGCCGTCGCGATAAAGCGCCGCGACAATGGCTTCCAGGGCATTGACCAGCAGGGCCGGCTTGTCGCGCCCTCCCGTTTTTTCCTCGCCGCGGCCCAGCCGCAAGTGCTGGCCCACCCCTAAACTCTTGGCCACGACGAAAAGGTGAGGCGCGGCCACCAGGTGCGCGCGAGCTCGTGTCAGCTTGCCCTCCTCCCAATCCGGAAACGCATCCGCCAGCGCAATGCTCACCACAAAAGTCAGCACCGCATCGCCCAGGAATTCCATCTGTTCGTTGTCGCGCGGCCGTCCCGCCGACTCCTGCGCAAACGAGGAGTGCGTAAGCGCCTCAATAAGGAACTGCAGGTTGCGGAACTGATAGCCGATTTTTGCCTGAAACTGGTCGGGGTGGAGTTCCGGCATGCTTTTCGAGCGGCGAATCCGCGGGCGGCCGGCAAGCCAATGGCTGAACTATGATGGGCACGTCGTCCACCGGCCCGGCCTGATTTTCCCGCTTTATTGCTTGGCGGGCGTCACTTGCGCCTTCTGCTGCTTCAGAATCGCAATGTTCTTTTCGGCGTAGTCATGCACCACGCCCTGGCCAAGCTGGCTGGCTTTGGTGAAAGCAGCGATGGCGTCATCAAGCTTCCCTTCCTGCACGTACACCTGCGCGAATCGGTAATAGTCCGTGGGGTCCGGATGGTCCGTAATGGTCACGGCCTGCTGGAATTCCTTCTCCGCTTTCGCCAGCTCATCTTTGTCCCATCCCATCAGGCCCTGGCTGGCGCGGTCATAGTGAATCAGGCCCAGGCTGGCGTGAATGCCAGCCATGGCGGTGGTCTTTTCTCTCGCAAAGGTCGCGTCATCCATGGTGGCCGGCTTCTTGAGTGCATCCAGGGCTTGCACGGCCTGCTGACAATAACTCTCCGCCTTGTTCAAAAGCTGTTCCTCGTCCCCCTGATGGGGTTGGATGTACTGCGGCGTGGGAATGACGCTGGCCGCGGTCATCAGCATGTCCACATTATCTTTCTTGAGCGCCAGGCTTTTCTCCGCGAACTCGACGGTATGGGGCGCGTCGTTCTTCATCTGGTAGTCGTGCGCCTCATAGGCATAAATGTAATTCAGCACCGCACTCTGAGGGTATTTCTTCGCGAAGCCTTCGCACAGGGTGATGGACTTGTCAGGATCCAACTCGGATTGAATGCCCTTGAAATCCGTGTTCTGCTCGGCGGGAACCACAATCTCTCCGGCAGCCAGAGCGGCCGCCGTGGCAGCGGCTGATCTTTCCTTGGGCCCCGCAGCCTTGACGGCGTTCACCACCTCATCGCTCGCCTTGGCATGGCGCAAGTGCTTTTCGATTTCCGCGTCCGTCTCAAATTCCACGCCGCGCCGGTTAAGGTCCTTGATAAGCTGGTCGGGGCCGTCTTTCTTGAGTTCGGTCAGGACCTCCTTCTCGGTCA
>JASHTY010000610.1 GCA_030040315.1 Terriglobia bacterium
CCCACCACGCCCCACTTTTCTTCGTCCGCGCCGAATTTGCGGGCGTAGGCGCGAACGCACGCTTCCACCGCCAGCGCGTGCTTGCGCAGGTTTTCGTTCTTGGTATATTCGCATAGCAAATCCCAAGCTGTTGGCCGATCCATGAAGCCCCCTTTAATAAGCTGAAGATTATACGCTGGCGGAAGGCGCGCCCCAAATTGCAGGCGTCGCGGACTGGCCCTTCGCCGGCAGGAATGCCCGTGTAACGCCGGCGCTCATAGTGGGCCGCTAGAATTCTTCAGTGGTGCATTGCGCTGCCGGCACCTTTATCCTACAATCGCTCGCGAATCCTACCCGCACGGAACAACGAGGTTCGTCCATGAATTCAAAGCTGCTTTCCTTCATTATCCTTTTGTGCGCTTCGATCAACGCCGCCGCCCAACAGCGCACGACGCGTCCGGCTGCAAAACCTTCGGAGCCGAGTCCGGTGACAGTCATGCGCGCCGCCACGATGCAGGTTCTGATTGCCACCGACGCCGTAAGCGTCTTCGCCTATCTCTCCGATTCCACAAAAATAAGGGGATGGCTTGCCGATCAAGCCGTTCTGGACCCCCAATTTGGCGGCAAATTTCATTTCCGCTGGAAGGATCAGGACCCCGTGGACGGCGTGGTTACGGAGTACATCGCCGCGAATACGCTGGCGCTGACGTGGAAGCACCCGGGGGATGAGGCGGAAACTCAGGTGAAGTTCAAACTTTCACCCCAGGGCGGACAGACCCTCGTCGAGTTGGAGCATCGAGGATTTGCCTCCGCCGCTGACCTTGAGAAGGCCGTGAAGTCCTGGGTGTTTTATCTTGAAAATCTGAAGTCGGTGATCGAAAACCAGACCGACATGCGCACGGCTCCAAAGCCCGCACCGCGGACGCGGCCAAGGTGAATCAAACCGTCGCCTGCTGCCAGGTGAGGGCGATCCCCGACCGTCGTGACGCAGACGGCCGATCACGATGTCCACGGTTCTTGCCGGCAAAGTTCACCATGCTGAAACCGATCGCGGACAAACAGGCGCGAACCGCAAGTGTGGCGGTCCACGCTACATGCTCATCTGCCTTAGACCCGCCCCCTAGCTAATCTTCTGTAAATTCCTTCACTACCGGTACCAGACATTGTGCCGGACTTAAAATATCAGGGTCCAGCCGCACTTTTTCCTTTTAGTAGATGATCTATGGGAGTACAAGGGTCTTATGCCAAAGAAAGGTTCACCGCCGCTGGAAGGCGAGTTGCTCCAGGGCACGCTCGACCTGCTGATTCTGCAAACGCTGGTGCTCGGTCCCGCACACGGCCACACCATCGCCTACGCCATCGAACGCCGTTCCGACGACGTGCTGCAAGTCGAGCACGGCTCGCTCTACCCGGCGCTGCATCGTCTGGAAGACCGCGCCTGGATTGCCTCATTCTGGGGCACGTCGGAAAACAATCGCAAGGCGCGCTATTACCGCCTGACTCCGAAGGGACGCAAGCAATTGCTCCACCAGACCAGCCGTTGGGACGAGCTGGTGCGCGCCATCAATCGAGTCCTGCGGACGGGAAAGACCACAGTTAGTGGCTAGTGGTTAGTGGCAGACTTCCGGGCGAACCAGGCCCACCCGGCCCTGGTCACCAGCCGCCAACCACCAGCCAGTATAGTTCCGAGGTTTGAAATGAGCTGGACTCGACTCTTCCGCCGACGCCATTGGGATGATGAGCGTGCGCGCGAGCTCGATACTTATCTCCAAATCGAAACTGACGACAATATTGCGCGCGGCATGCCGCCCGAAGAAGCTCGCCGCGCCGCTCATTTGAAGCTCGGCAACACGACGCTGATTCGCGAGGAGATTTATCACATGAACAGCCTGGGCTGGCTCGAAACGCTTTGGCAGGACATTCGGTTCGCGATTCGCGTGCTGGCAATAAATCCCGGCTTCACGGCGGTGGCAGTGCTCACGCTGGCTCTGGGGATTGGGTCGAATACTGCGATTTTCAGCCTGATTGACTCGGTGATGCTGCGGATGCTTCCGGTAGCAAGGCCTGGAGATTTGCTTCAAGTGAAGATACTGATTCCCGAGCGCCCCAATGAACCCTCGGCGGCGTTCACCAATCCCTTGTGGGAAGAAGTCCGCGCGCAGCAGGATACTTTCTCCGATGTCTTTGCCTGGGGCGGGGCGCGAAACCGCGAAGACTCGTTCAAATTTGACCTCACCGAGGGCGGCACGCCTGAGTCTGCGCATGGACTCTGGGTGAGCGGCAGCTTTTTTGGGGGCTTGGGCCTTCACCCTGTCCTTGGTCGACTGATTTCGCCGCAGGATGACCAGCGCGGCTGCCGGGGTGTAGCGGTGCTGAGTTACGGTTTCTGGCAGGATCATTTCGGGGGTGATGAGCGGGAGGTTGGCTCAAATCTCCTTCTCGGTGGGCACTCTTTTGAAGTGATTGGTGTCACTCCGCCGGGCTTCTACGGAATGGAAGTCGGGGAAAAGTTCGACGTTGCGTTGCCCATCTGTTCCACGACTCTGTATGACGGAAAGGAATCGCGGCTCGACGATCACTCCTGGTGGTGGCTCAAGGTCGTTGGACGCGTCAAGCCCGGATTGAGCCGCACCAAGGTAAGCGCGCGATTGGGGGCGCTCTCGCCGGGCATCTTCACCGCAGCTTTGCCCCAGGATTGGGCGCCCTCCGGGCAAAGAGCCTTCGTGAAGCGCACGCTTGTAGCTGCTTCGGCAGCAACCGGCATTTCCGACTATGGCGTTCGCGCGCAGTTCGGAAGGCCGCTCGACGTTTTGATGGCTATTGTCGGAGCCGTCCTGCTTATCGCCTGCGCAAACATTGCGAGCCTGATGCTGGCGCGGGCTGTTGTGCGGCACAAGGAGATGGCCGTTCGCCAGGCATTGGGGGCCAGCCGTGCGCGCCTGGTGCGCCAGTTGCTCACGGAATGCATCTTGCTTTCGTCTGCGGGCGCACTTTTGGGAGTCGCCTTCGCGCATTGGAGCTCCGCGGTACTGGTCCATTACATTTCCACCGCAAGAGACGCCGTATTCCTGGATGTTTCTACAGACCGCCGCACTCTCACCTTCACGGCCCTCATTGCAGTGATGACCGGCATTCTATTTGGCCTGCTGCCTGCCTTAAGGTCCACACGAGTTCCCCTGATTTCCGCCATGAAAGGGCGCGGGACACTGGACATGGGTCGGTCACTGCGTGTAGGCACGCGCAGGTGGGTCGTTGCATTCCAGGTAGCGCTTTCATTTGTTTTGCTGGTGGCGGCGGGCCTGCTGCTGCGGAGTTTTGCCAAGCTCGCAGCGCTTGATCTCGGGTTCGACCGGAACAATGTCCTGCTGGTGAGCGCGGACCTTAAGGCAGCTCGTGTGGCCCCCGACCAGCAGCTCGCCATGAACGAGAGGATTGAGAATGGCCTGCGCAACCTACCGGGTGTTGCTTCTGCCAGCCGCTCCTGGTGGACGCCTATGCAGGGAGGCGCGTGGAGCCAGCCCATTACCACTGACTGGTCGAAGAATCTGGCCCCTGGGGAAGCGGAGACATGGATGAACGCCGTCTCTCCCGGGTATTTTGCCGCACTCGGCATGCCGTTGCTCGCAGGGCGCAATTTTGCGAGCGAAGATACCGAGACAGGCCCGCGAGTGGCAATTGTCAATCAAACTTTGGCACGCCGGTTCTTCCCCGACCAGGATCCGATTGGGAAGGTTTTCCGGGTCGAGCGGATCTCCAGCCAACCTGGTCCCCCGATAGGAGTCGTCGGGGTCGTCAAAGACGCGAAATATGAATCACCCCGCGAGCGCACCCATCCCACGGCCTTTTTCCCCATCGCCCAGCTCCCGGAGCGTGCAGCCCGACAGACGTTCGAACTGAGAACGGTTGTCCCACCCTCCGCCCTCGTGTCGGCGGTTCAGTCCACTGTTGCGGGCATAAACAAGGGAATTTCGCTCGAAATTGATACGCTCGCCGAGCAAGTGAACGATACCATGGTGCAAGAGCGTTCGCTGGCACTCCTCTCCGGGTTCTTCGGCGCCCTCGCACTCCTATTAGCGATGATAGGCCTTTACGGCACGTTCAACTATTCGGTGGCACAGCGCAATGCCGAGTTCGGCATCCGCATGGCGCTGGGCGCTGCGCAGGGATCGATATTTGGACTTGTGATGCGCGATCTGGTAACGGTGTTGGCGGCAGGGCTGGTGATCGGGGGCTGGCTGTCGCTTGCGGCCACGCGGATCCTACGGCAACTGCTGTTCGGCCTGGGCCCGCACGACGCCGTGACCATGATTCTCACTGCCGTGGTGCTATCCGCTGTCGCCCTCGTGGCAGGCTTCATTCCGGCACGACGGGCGACCAAAGTCGACCCGATGGTGGCGCTGAGACACGAGTGAATTTCACAGTCGTCAGTACTC
>JASHTY010000611.1 GCA_030040315.1 Terriglobia bacterium
GCAGCAGGACATGAGGAGCAGCCAAAGGATATCCACCGCCCCCACGCACCACATGACGGGCCCAAAGGCTTTGACAATCAGCGCGAAAATATAAAAAATCCCCGGCGGCTTGTTGTCCCAGAGATCGCGATAAAGGAGTTGACCATGCAAGAGCCCTTGCCCGATCACGCAGTAGGTCGCTTGATCCCGTCCGATGGGATAGCGCAAGTTGGGGATGGAACGCAGGAACACCAAGCCCAGCGCTCCATAAAACCATGCGCGCGAACGGGTAGCGGTAGGCAGAAGAGGCGAATTCACTCGAATACCTTTTCCGGCGGGCCGCATTCCTGATTGAACCCGCAGGCGACAGAAGGCAGGGCAAGCCGATTCCCAAATTTAGCGTATTCTGTTCAACCGCACAACGCTGAGGATGGTGTCCCTATACAAATATAGTGCCGGGCTTTTAGGGCAGCTCTACAATCAAATTCACCTGCCTCAACCCCATCTTGCGATCCGGTCACCCTTTCCGTCGGATCATGGTCGCCTCTCTGATTCATGCTAAACTTCGGTCGATTAGACTCGAGTTGGCCGCATGTTCATCTTTTTTGAATACATCCTGGTGGCTATTCTGATTGTGGCCACTTACTTTTTCCGCGACTTCCCCACCCGGTGGATCGAAGCAGCGGAGAAACTTCTCCGGCGGTTGGCAGCCCATCGTGCGCTGTCCGTCCTTGTGGTGGGAGCATTGGCATTGTCGATCCGCGCGGCCCTGCTGCTTAATTTCCCCGTCCCCGCTCCGGGCCTTCACGACGATTTCTGCTACCTCCTGGCGGCAGATACCTTCGCGCACGGCCGGCTGACGAATCCAACCCACGCCATGTGGATTCACTTTGAAACCATCTACGTGAATCAGAAACCGACTTACATGTCGATGTTTTACCCAGCCCAGGGCCTGTTGCTGGCGTTCGGCCAAGTGGTTGCGGGGTGCCCGTGGGCCGGCGCATGGCTGGCCGCCGGGGCAATGTGCGCGGCGATCTGCTGGATGCTCCAAGGCTGGTTGCCGGCGCGCTGGGCTTTGCTGGGCGGCTTGCTTGCCATCATGCGCCTTGGGACCTTCACCTACTGGGTGAACAGCTATTCGGGAGGGATGTTGGCGGGAATCGGTGGAGCCCTGGTTCTGGGAGCTCTGCCCAGAATCAAGCGATTCCAGCGGGTGCGTGATGCTCTGCTGATGGGCCTGGGTTTTGCCCTCCTGGCCAACACACGGCCATACGAGAGTCTGTTCTTCGGTATTCCCGTGGCCGTGGCGATGCTGGCATGGATAGTGGGGAAAAAGGGCCCGGCCTGGCAGCAATGGATCCCAAGAATCGCGCTCCCCATCGGGCTCGTTCTGTCGCTTACGGTGGCGTGCATGGCCTACTACTTCTGGCGGGTTACGGGCAGCCCTTTTCGCACTCCTTTTCAGGTCAATATCGAAACCTATTATGCCGTGCCGTATTTTCCCTGGCTGCCTCTTAACCTTCATCACACCTATCACCACAGGTTGCTGGAGAATTTCTTTGTGCATCATTGGCAGACGTACGCTTACTACCACGACCGCCAGCATCCCTTCGAGGTGCTGGCAACAAAGTTCTCGGATCTCTGCCGTTTCTTCCTTGGTCCGGTATTGGCGCTGCCGCTGGTGGCGCTGCTCGTCATCAACCCTCGCCAGTTCTTGCGGAAATCCATCACGGGCAAGACGGGTTTTTTCGTGGCGGTTTGCGGCGTCAGTTTCATTGGACTGGCGCTCCCCCTTTACTTTATCCCCCACTACGCGGCTCCCATGACCGCTGCGATCTACGCATTAATCCTCCAGGCGATGCGGCACCTCCGGTTGTGGACTTGGCGGGGGAAGCGGGCCGGGCTTGGGATGGTGCGTGCCATACCGGCCATTTGCGTCCTCCTATTCATCCTGCGGGCCGCAGCTCCCCAACTCCACATTCCAACTCCGGTCGACGAGAAAAACAGTTGGGCCGGTGAGCAAAGCCATAACCTGGACCGTGCCCGGGCCTTAAAGCGATTGAAGGAATTACCGGGGGATCAGCTGGTGATTGTCCGCTACAACCAATACCATCTTTCGGGCAATGAGTGGGTGTATAACCGGGCAGACATCGACGGAGCGAAGGTCGTCTGGGCGCGCGACATGGGCGACGCGAAGAATGCCGAGCTCATTCACTACTTTTCACATCGACGCGTGTGGCTGGCGGAGCCTGACCTGGCTCCTCCGCACTTGTCGCCCTATCCTCTTCCTGCAAATGGAACCTCTCCAACGCGAGGCCAGCCATAATGGGCGCCACCCGAATCATGGAGAACACACTTGTCTATCGCTTGTGGCAGGCGCCCTTTGCCCACAAGAAATTCGCGCCCATCCTGGCTCACAATGACCTGGGAAAAGTGCGGCACGCCCTGGACGTGGGTTGCGGGCCCGGAACGAATTCGCACCGCTTTGCTCACACGCATTACCTGGGCATTGATAACAATCTGCGTTACCTCCAACATGCCCGGCGGCAGCATGGAAAGGATTTTCTGGCCGCCGACGCTACGCGCATGGTGCTCGCCCCCACCGCGCGATTCGATTTCATCCTGGTCAACAGCTTCCTTCATCACGTTGACACGCCCAGCGTCAGGGAACTCCTTGCGCAGCTTGCCACTTTGCTTGCCGAAGACGGGCACATTCATATCCTGGACCTTGTGTTGCCGTCCGGTCCATCGGTGGCCCGATTTCTCGCGCGCCATGATCGCGGTGAGTTCCCCCGCCCGCTGGAGGAATGGGAGCGCACTTTCAACGAATCGTTTGTCCCCGAAATCTTTGAGCCTTATCCTCTCAAAGGTCTGGGGTCGACCTTGTGGGAAATGGTTTACTTCAAGGGGAGGCGAAAGAAATGAGTCTGCCATTTCGTTTGTCAGTAGCCGTCCCACTTTATAACGAAGAAAGCGTTCTTCCGGAATTCCTGCGGCGGACGCGCGCGGTCCTTGACGCCGTGGCAGGCGGACCGCATGAGATGGTTCTTGTCGATGACGGGAGCATGGACCGAACCTGGGCGCTTCTGGAGGAGGCCGCGGCCGCTGACTCCCGGCTGGCCGTCCTGTCGCTTTCCCGGAATTTCGGCCATCAGGCCGCCCTGACCGCCGCGCTCGACCATTGCTCAGGTGACGCCGTGGTGGTGATGGACGCCGACCTTCAGGACGTTCCAGAAGCGATTCCTCTTTTTGTGGAGAAATTCCAGCAAGGCTACGACGTGGTGTACGCAACGCGCGCCAGCCGAAAGGAAGCGTGGTGGCTGAGGCTCTCCTATTTCCTTTTCTATCG
>JASHTY010000612.1 GCA_030040315.1 Terriglobia bacterium
ATTCCGCCCGAAGCGCGAAAAAGAATTTTTTCGCTCTTCTACACCACCAAGCCCGGCGGAACAGGCGTGGGATTGGCTATGGCCTTCCGCGTGGTCCAACTCCACAACGGAGCCATCGATTTCTCCACCGAAGTCAACCGCGGAACAACATTTAGAATCACCCTGCCGGCGGGTGTGATGAGTGAAGCGCAGTCGGCTTAGTAAGCTTACCGCCATTCTTGAGCGCCGGGGGAAAGAAGGTCGCGCTACCGGTGAAGTAAGGGGAGCAGTTCCAGGTCGGTCAGGATTTGAATACTTCGCGCTGTGCTGAATCGTTGCACCTCCTCAGTGAAGAAGTGCGCGTCCCGCGTGCAAATGACCTCAGCGTTCCCCGCAAGGGCTGTACCCAGCACAGGTTCGTCAGCTCGATCGATCAGCAGGTTCTCCGGTACCGGAGCCGGCCTCACCAGAGTTGCAACGCGAGCCAGATGATCCAAAAAATCGGAGATGTCCAGCGGAGTCAGGCCAGAACTCCTGAGGAGCCTTGGATAGGTGAGGATTCGTTCCAGCTCTTGAAGCAGATACTGGGAAATAATAAGGATATCAGGGCCGGCCGTGACCAGGAGCAACCCACGCCGTGCCGGGCCTTGGGCAAGCGGGTGGGCGCGCGCCAGGACGTTTGTATCGAAAACAATTCTCACTCGCGCTCACGGTAACCGGGGCGAACACTCCGGAGAGCCTCGTCAAGGGCGTCCTGCACTTCCGCGTCCGGCAAGCCTTGCCGTTTCTGGTCGATTCGCTTGAAGTGCTCCTGCAACTTGCGCGCTGCCTCCACCCGAGCTTCCCCGGTGGGCGCAGGATGCGGCGAGAATGCCATGATGCTCACTTCCTCGTCATCTTCAAGAGCGCGCCCCAACTCCGCTTCCAGCGCAACCCGAGTCTCTGCGCGAAGCTCATTCGCCTTGTGAATCAAGATGTCCGGCATAACCTTTGCTCACACACCCCTTGCCCAAGTCTAACACGTCTCCGGCCGCCTGAACTTGACTCTGTGATTTGGCATTAAAGGTCCCCATTCTATAGAATGTATCCAGGCGGCACTCATCCTGTCGGAACAATTCTCGGTTCGGGTTGCGCCTTGGCGAAGGCGAATACACGCAATGTTTTCCACTGACTGGTCTGAAATTCGAGATATCGAAACCACCATTCGTGATTTCGTTACCGAAGCGCGCCGGCAACAGAAGCTCATAGCTAGACGCGCTGACTGGAATATGCTCGTTAGTTCCTTGGATGCCATCGGCGATACTGAACTTGCAATTGAGGCATATATAGCCCACCCGGAACCCACCGATCATGGCCTTACATACTTATTGGTTTACGGCATCCTCCAGACCCTGTTTCTGCAACAGGACGCTGTTCAGCACACCATTGACTCTCTTCAGCTTCAATATGATACGCGGCGCGACTTTCGCGAGGTCAGGCGGATTCGGAACAAAACAGCCGGGCACATGACCAAGGTCGATAGACCCAAATCCCTTCCTCAAAGTTCCCATCGCATCTCCCGCGCCTCGATGCACGGATGTTATTTTCAACTTCTCAGCAGCTATGCGGACGGCCGCGTCGAGTTTAGCAGTGTTAACATCCGCGAGCTCATAAGCACGCAACGCCGCGCCGTCAAAAAGATACTAGGCCGGGTTGTTAAAGCCCTCAAGGAGGACGAGATGGCGCACCGGGAGAAATTTAAGGACCGGAGGTTGCTCGACATCTTTTCAACAACAGATTACTACTTGGGACAAATTCTCATGGCAAGCCACCGAAATCCAGGCGTTGAACTCTGGGAAGCTAAATCCTCACTGGCAGCCATTAAGGACCACATTTCTCAATTTAAACAGGCCCTGGAAGAGCGCGGCGTCCTTCCCGCATACGATTCAATTGCATATACGTTAAATGAACTTGTTTATCCCATCCAGCAGCTAACCGAATACTTTGATGGTACGTCAGTTCTGGACGTTGAGGCCGCATACATATTCGGATTCTTTGTACGTGCCAAGGTGGGGGAATTGGAGGCCATGGCCAAAGAGATAGACGAGGAATATGGCCAGAAATTGTGAACAATGCACTCAGCGGACCCAGGACGAATAGTCTGCGTAACGTTGCAATCTCAAGACTGAATTCGGAAGCATCTCCGGCATGCCTCAAATTGCGCAACCAGCTCCAGTCCGTCGCGGCACGCTTACGACGCGACATACTTTCGGCAATGAACTCGCCGTTACGAATTCAAACTGGACTGTTGCCCGTCCACAAGCCCAATAGCATAAACCCCTGGTCTCATCATATAATCTAAGCACAGGAACCGCGGAGACGAACATGGATATTGACGACCGGCTGGACCGGCTTACTCAGCGGCACGAAGCCCTTACGCAGAGTGTCGAGTTACTGACGAAGGATATTTCCGACCTGACCAGAGACCTTTCCGGGCTGACCAGGGACCTCTCGGGGCTGACCACAAACGTTTCCGGGCTGACCAGAGACGTTTCACAAATGAAAGTTTTGGTCAATGACATTGCTGAAGGCACAGCCCGGCTGCTGCACGTTGCGGAGATCCATGAAAAGCGAATCAGCCGGCTGGAAGGCCAGAATTCTTAACACCCCTTCCCGCACTTCGACCGGCTCACACCCTAATCGACTTCACCCACGAGCGTCTAACGGCATTCCGACACGATCATTGAGAAGGCGCGGACAATGCCAGCAGTCCGCACTACCTGCTTGACCCAGACAAATAACATAGTTACCATAGAGTTATTGGCTGCCGCCTGAGCCATCTGGAGGGACGAATGTCGCTACCCGAATCTCCCGCGCCTGCTACTGCCTTGCTGGAAGTTTATCGACAGGATGCGCGTGAATTCCGCGGGTCTGGCAGTCGGCAGGGGCAGGTCAATGCAAGCATTAACGCCCTGAAGTCGCCCGCTCCGAGCTATTGGGCCAGTTCGATCGAGTCGGCCTGGACACTCTTCCGTCGAATCCGACCGATTTGGAGATGACATGCAAGGATGCTCTATTGGGGGGATATCCCCAGAAATGATCGAAGACAAAGAGCCGCACTTCGTGATTGCGTGATGGAAATGGCAAAATGCAGGTGCATCCGGGGATGTTTATGAAAACAAAGGAACTCCTAAATGAAAGCTGCCCTATCGCTTGTAGCATGGTCGGTGAATCGTACTCTGAAACTTACTCTATTAACGGTATTACCCCAGAAGTGATTGAAAACAAAGAGTTGCGCCCCGCGATTCGTGCGCGGAAATGGCAAGATTAAGGTGCATCCGGGGATATGTATGAAAACAAAGGATCGAAGAAATTCGGCGGGTTCGACCATACTGCTTGCCGGAGCGCCCAATGGCCGGCCGCAAGCTTCTCGGCCAGAAAGCTGGCGCAGAGGCTTCTGCATTCACAGTCGGCTCGACCTTGGCGGTACGCCGGACAGGCCTGCCGCAATTTGGACAGCGGCGCCGTCTGGAATCGTATCGGCGAGTTCACCTCGCCAGTGGTGGCATAAAGCCGCCGCTACGCGGCCATTCATTGCCGCCCCAACTTGCGGAATATTACTGGCTCTGTTAGATTTTCGAAAACTCGGGTTTTTTTGGGGAAGAATTTGGGAAAAGTCATTGCGATTGCCAATCAGAAAGGGGGAGTCGGCAAAACCACCACGGCTATCAATTTGGGAGCAGCGCTGGCCCAGCAGGAGATGTGGACGCTGGTGGTCGACTGCGACCCGCAGGCCAACACCACCGGCGGCCTGGGATTCCCCCGCGACCCCGCCCGGCGTTCGATTTACCACGGCCTGATGCACGGCGCGCCCATGAAGGACTTGATTCTGAACTGTGCGGTGGAAGGCTTGCACCTGATCCCCTCGGAGAAAAACCTGGTGGGAGCTCCCGTGGAGATGGTTGATCAACCCGAACGCGAACAGACCTTGCGCAAGAAGTTGAGCGACCTGCGCGACCTGTTCAATTTCATCCTGCTCGACTGCCCGCCCGCGCTCGACTTGCTGACGCTCAACGCGCTGGTGGCGGCGGACAGCGTGATCATTCCCGTGCAGTGCGAATACTTCGCGCTGGAGGGCGTCTCCGAATTGATTGACACGCTGGTGCGCATTCGCCGCACGCACAACCCGCGCCTGGCGGTGGAGGGGATTCTGCTCACCATGTACGACGAGCGCACCAACCTTTCGCAGCAGGTGCGCGACGATCTGCGCGATTTTTTCGGCGACCAGGTTTTTTCCACCATGATTCCGCGCAATGTGCGGCTGGCGGAGGCGCCCAGCTTTGGCAAGCCGGTAGTTCTTTACGACAA
>JASHTY010000613.1 GCA_030040315.1 Terriglobia bacterium
GTGAAGCCAGCCTCCGCCAAGTGCTTCGCGGGAAGCAGCAGCGCGGCGATGCCGATGCCGCCTGCGACGTGCAGAATTTCGTCGCATTCGTGCGCTTGGGGAAGATAGTCCTCCTCGTAGAATCCGTGGCCGAGCGGAGCGAGCAACCCCACCTTTTCACCGGGCCGGAGTTCCGCCATCAGGCGCGTGCCGCGTCCCACAATTTTGTAGAGAAGCTGAAGAGCTTGCCGCGAATTCTTCTTCCGCAAACTGCCTTCGTTTGCACCGTCGCGCCCACAAACGTCAAAGATGCTCATGGGACGGCGCAGCAGCACATCAGAGCGCCCCAGCATGCGCACCATGGCGAACTGGCCGGGACGCACCTCCGGCGCCTGGCGTGGGGCATCGAGGCTCAATAGGAAATGGCCGCCCGTGAGAGGACGATTTTCAATGACGGCCGCGATTTCGTCGTACATCGCAATCATGCTATCAGAAGTGAGCGCGTTCGTGTAGCAGCTAGGAAACCGCGTGCTGCCCTAATTTGCAAATGCTTTTTCGAGCCTTGCGCGAACACATCGTACCGCCGACCTCTAGGTCAGCACATGCCGACCTGAAGGTCGGCGCTACATTCAAATTAGGGCAGTG
Organism: Terriglobia bacterium; assembly: GCA_030040315.1. Taxonomy (GTDB): domain Bacteria; phylum Acidobacteriota; class Terriglobia; order UBA7540; family UBA7540; genus Bog-366. The sequence continues at coordinate 625 of JASHTY010000613.1, forward strand.
CCGCCAGCCGATTCGAGAGGAACCATTAAAGATTTTCCTGAATCCATTTGCGAATATGAGGAAAGGACGAGGGTGGAAACCTGTGGGTGGTGTTGTAAAAGCGGAAATCGAGCCGGGCGGCGCGCTGGCGCAATTGCCGTCGAATCTCCAGATATTTTTCGCGCGAATACCACTCGTCCTGCCGGGCGGCGATGTGCAGCAGACGAGTGGGGGAAGGCCGGTAATTCGGATTTTCGCTCCAATCAAATGGCACCCCGCCGCACACGGCGATGGCGCCGCGAATCGCCCGCGGGTGCGTATAGATATAGCGATAGTTGAAAGCGCATCCCTGCGAAAACGCCAGCAGGAAAATCCGGCGTGGGTCGGCGCGATGCTCGCGCACGGCAAGAGCCATGAGCGTCTCCAGGTCGCTCTGGTGCAGCCGCACGGAATCCTCCATTTTGTAGGTCGTACCCCAGCCAAATCCCACGCGAAAGTTCTTGGGATTTCTTCCAAAGCGGCGGAAAAACTGGTGAAGCCCCTGGAGCGAGATCACGATCATGCTTCCGGCGGCAATGTTTTGCGCCACGCGCATCATGGAATCCTTGTTCCCCTGGTAACCGTGCAGGGCGATGAGCAGAGGCCAGCGCTTGCGCCGCGCGTGGTTCGGAGGGAGAGCGAGTTCGTAGTAGCGGGGGACTGAGGCGCGGAAGAATTTTTCCATGGGATGCAGGTGAGCGAGAATTCTAACATAACGACGGCGCGCCCCGACTTTGGACGGCGTCACGGGAAACCTACTGTGGGGCGGGTGTATACTTCCAGCCAGGCACGAATCGAGGTCGCGACCGCTTTCACCTACTCCGGAGGGAGGTTTCCCGTGAGCCGGTTCACAATTCTTTTAGGATGTCTTCTCCTATCGATGAGCACCGCGGCGGGCGAGTGCTTTCGCAAGGTCGGAAGCCCTCGCAACAAACCCCAAATGGCAGATCAGTCTTCAGCGGGCGCCGGTCCCCAGGACGCCCAGACGTCGGCGCCTTCGCCTTCCGACATCAACGACAAAATGCGTGATGGGAATGAGGCCTTTCGCAGCGGCGATTTCTCCCGCGCCCTGGCAATCTTCAATGAGGTGATTTCAAAGGCCCCGGAAAATGTGGTGGCCCACAACATGGTGGGCAACTGTTCCCTGCGCCTCAAGGATTATCCGGCGGCCGCCACCTCATTCCAGCGAGCCCTTGAGCTTCAACCGGACGAACTTCACAACATTTCGGGACTGATCGAGGCATATGCTCTGGGCGGCCAGGCCAAGGAACGGGATACCCTGCGCGCACACATTAACGAGCTGGAGCAAGCCGGAAAACTCCCCCAGAACTATCATTACATATTCGACGCGTTCACAGTGGGGGAAAAGAATGTGCAGGTCGTCGAATTTCTGAACTCGACGGGAAAGTTTCACTATCGCTACCACTTCAACGTGGTCGACGGGGCGGGAAAGACAACCTCGCGCATCGCTCTTGAATCCGACGACATTGACCAGGGTCTTTGGGCCAAGACCCATGCAAAAGAAGCAGCGGCTGGGCAGCGCGAATTTTCCCTGGATGGTTACGCATTCTCCGAGCATTCATTCACGCACTCGACGTTCCGCTTTTATGATGGCGAACCCTCCTATGACCAAGTCTGCGAGGACGTCAAGAAGGTTCTCACAGGCATAGCCAAGCCCACCAGTTCCGGCACCTACCCCCGGTAATTCCGGCGAATTGGGGAGTCATGGCTTCGTCGATGATAAGTTGTTTCAAGGCACTGTATGTTTGCATTGCTTAAAACCTCGTTAATTATAGGTTTGGTCGCGCTTAATGCCTTTTTTGTTGCCACAGAATATGCCTTGCTGAGCGTGCGCCGCACGCGCGTGGAGCAGCTTTCCAACGAGGGCAACCCGGCGGCCAAGCAGGTGCTTGCGTTGCTTGCCGACATGGTGGGGCTGTTTTCCGGCACGCAGGTAGGCGTTACCGTCATCAGCCTGTTGATGGGCTGGATGGGCGAACGCATCGTAGCCGCCGCCATTGAGCGACCACTGGAAAAATACCTTGGCCAGGTGGCAAGCGCCGCCGTGGCGCACGCCGTTTCCGTGGGAATTGCTTTTCTGCTGATCACCATTCTGCTGATGGTGCTGGGTGAGCTTGTTCCCAAAGCCATGGCGTATGAGAATGCGGAATTTTTCGCCCTCGGCGTGGCGCGTCCCATGCACCTGTTTTTGCGCCTCAGCCGTTACCCGGTGCGGATGCTGAACGCTCTGGCCGGCGGAGTGCTTCACGCGCTGGGGCGGCCCGCCGGCCGCGGCCTCGGACCGCCTCCCTCGGCTGAGGAGGTGAAACTGATCGTATCCGGAATTCGTAAGCGCGGCCTGCTGGACGAAGCACAGGAGGAAATGATTCACGGCGTGTTCGATCTTGACCTGGTGCGCGTGCGCGAAATCATGGTGCCCTGGAACCGCATCACCTGTCTGCCAGTGGCCACCGATTTGCGCGAGTTGCTTGACCGCGTGGTGAAGGACCAGCACTCGCGCATTCCGATTTATGACAAGCTCCCCGACCAGATCGTGGGCGTGCTCTATACCAAGGATCTGATTGCCGTGATGGCGGAAAGGGAACGCATTGCCCCCGCCGCAAAGCCGGCGTTTGACCTGCGCACCATTCTTCACCCGCCGATGATCGTGCCGGAATCGATGTCGCTCACCCAGGTGCTGAAGGATGCCCGCCGGCGGCACTCGCAGATGGCTCTGGTGGTGGATGAATTCGGAACCTTCGTAGGTCTGGTGACCATTGAAGACGTTATGGAACAGATCGTCGGCGAAATTCAGGACGAGTACGATCGCGAAGAAGCCGCAATTCGCAAGGTGGGAGAAAATGTTCTGGTGGTTGACGCCTCCGTAAGCCTGCGCGACCTTGCCAGTGAGCGCGAGATCGTACTGCCGCACGGCGCCGGTTACGAAACGCTGGCCGGGTTCGTCCTGATGAGCCTGGGTTTCATTCCGCGCGGCGGCGAAAGCTTTGTCTATGAATCGCGCCGCTACACGGTTCTGGAGGTGGAGGGCCGGCGCGTGGTGAAGGTCCGCATCGAGACGTTACTGCAAGGAAGGGGCCAGATGGAAGTCAGGAGCCAGGAACCGGCGGTCAAAAGTCAGAAGGCCGATTGAGCCGCGGGCTCCGCCCCGGTGGCGCCTTACAGCTCATGCAGTCTTCGGCGGGTTATGAGTCCGCAATTTATTCTCAGGCCGGGAAACATTTACACTCGCCGGCGCGAGGGATTTTCGTTTGGATCAAAGGAAGGTCTTTGCTTCTCAGCGGTTACAGCCTGCTTGTTGTGGCAGAGCAAATGCACTTCATGTCGAATCCGGTGTCGAGCACGATTCGTCTGAATGCGCACCAGCCTGAATGGCGGCGCGCCAACCTCCGGGCCGGCGAAGAGGGTTCAGGCGGATTGTGCGCAGGTGTGTGTGCGAGGAATTGGATCTCATGTGGCGCGAAAAAAAATCAACGGGTGCGGGCCCGGCGCAGTATTCGCCTGTGGTGCTGCCTCCGGATAAATCGATCGAGGAAAAACCTATGGTGGACTTATCCAAATCGTCGTCGTATTCATCGTCTTCGTATTCGCCGCAGCTCTCGAGCGACTCCGGACGAACCCTGCTGGGCCGTTCGCTGGTGTTCAAGGGAGATCTCTCCGGCAGCGAAGACCTGGTCATTGCCGGGCAATTCGAAGGGACGCTGAATGTGCAAGGACATTGCGTAACCGTGGGACCCGAGGGCAAGGTGAAGGCCGATATTCAGGCCACGCGTGTGATCATCCACGGCTCCGTGCACGGGAATATCTCCGTGCGTGAGCGGCTGGAAATCCACAAGTCGGGCCACGTCGTAGGCGACCTGCTCGCTCCGGGAATCTCCATCGAAGACGGCGCTTATTTCAAAGGCAAGATTGAGATTATCCGTGACGGCGAGCAGGAATCCCCCAAGACCTACGTTCCGCTGCACGCGGAAACCACGGCGTGATTGGGGTCGAGTGAAAGAAAAAGACTGTCAGGCTTGATTCTACCCTTAAGCTGATTCCGGAACCGCCGGCGATGGCGTGCCCAGCATCACGCCGACCTCCACACCCCGGTTCACATTCAATGCCTTAGCCGCTGAACCCCTGTTTGTGCAGATTTCGATGTAACCGGTACTGCCCACAATGGCAAACAGTTCCGAGGGCTTGCCCATCGAGTACGCCAGGTTAAGTTTGGTGATCTCCTGCTGGTTAATGATGATTTTGAATGTAGGCGGGTTCTCGGCGAACAGTTGGGGAAGGTCTTCCGGCTGGAGATTGGTGAGGATGTTGCCGAACTTGTCGATTTTCAACACCACGCCCTTGATCAGATTTTCTCCCAGTTTCTTCGGGCGCGGTGACGTGAATTTGGTGAAGTCGGTGATGGGTTCGCCGAACTTATCGACTTCCACCCACTTGCTCAGCCAGGCGGCCACGGGCGCAAAAACGTCACGCCCCTGGAACGTGGCGCTGACGGGGTTCAAGAAGTAATGGTCGGAGGTGATGTGCCGCACCTCCACGTTTTCCTCGCGCTCGTAGATTAGTGAGAGTACGCCGTTATCGGGAGCGACGAATTTGTAATTCATGCTGCGCGCCAGCAGCGGGCGTCGCGACGTTCCCACCCCCGGATCAACGACTACCAGGTGAATGGTGTCGGCGGGAAAGAACCGATAACTCTGCGAAAGCGTAAATGC
>JASHTY010000614.1 GCA_030040315.1 Terriglobia bacterium
GGCAATGGAGATGCGTGTAGAACTGTGCCCGGCGGTCAGGAATCAAGGGGCAATTTAAACGGAGCATTACATGACTAATAAACGTTCCGGTCTCGATAAATTCCTGCAATTCTTCAGCTCGTTGAGGTTGGGATTGTGGCTGCTTGGACTGCTGGCCACGGCCATGACCCTTGGAACCTTCATTCTGCAGCGGCCAACGGCCCAGGAAGGTCAAATCGAGCAGGTTTACGCTCCGCAGGTGATGAGCCTGCTAAACCACCTCGGTCTGTTTGATGTTTTCCACACGTGGTGGTTCATTCTGCTGCTGGGTCTTTTGGGTACAAACATTACCTTGGCGTCCATTGAGCGGTTTCCGCAGGTGTGGCGCCTGTACGCGCGCCCGCATTTTCTTGCCGACGTCGCTTTCATCCACGCCATGCCCTTCCAGCAAGAAATCCCGCTCGGTTCACATGCCCCTCACCAAGCGATGCGGCTGGCCACTCTCAAGCTGGTTAAGAGCGGTTACCCACCGCAGCCGAAGATCCTTTCCCAAGGCACCCTCTATATTGAAAAACACCGGCTGGTGCGGCTGGCTCCCTACATTGTTCATTCCAGCCTGTTGATTATCTTTGTTGGGGCGATGATCGATGGAACGCACGGCTATAAGGGATTCATCAGTCTGAGGCCAGGTGGCAGCACCAACGTGGTTGAGCCGCTGACGACGCCGGGCTCAAACTGCCAACTCGATTTCACCCTGCGCTGTGACTCAACCGGGATGGACGCCTACCCGGACGGCTCTCCTCGGCAATACTGGAGTCAGCTTGCCATTTTGGAGAAAGGCCGCGTGGTGGCGCAGAAGAGAATTCATGTGAATGACCCACTCACCTACAAGGGCGTGCGGTTTTTCCAAGCCTCTTACACGCCATCGGGGATTCCCCGCAGGCTGGTGATGGAAGCAAGCTGGACGGAGAGCGGCGTCCAGGCCCGCAAGGTGCTTACGCTGGTTCCTGGCCAGCCGGTGCCACTGGGCGATCAGGGCGCCGCGGTCGCGCTGATTGATTTCCTGCCCGACTTCGTCCTGCAGGGAAATGAAATCAGCACCCGCTCGGCGGAGCCGCGCAACCCGGCTATTCACCTGCAAGTGGCTCGCCCCGGCATCGGCCTCAGCAATGCCTGGATCATGCCGAAATCGACGGAAATCACTCCACCCAACGACACCGGCGTCAGGTTCCGCATGGTGAGCGTGGAAATGGAGGCGTCAACCGGCCTGCAAGTGGCGCACGAACCGGGGCAGTGGCTGATTTGGTTGGGGTGCCTGCTTCTGACCGCCGGTTTGATGATGGCCTTGTACCTCTCTCACATCCGCATTTGGGGGATTGTGGCAGAGGACCGCAAGGGCCGGCCCATCCTGCTGCTGGGCGGCCAGCCCAGCAAGTACCGCGAGAATTTCGAGCGAAAATTCCACGAATTAACCCGGGAAGTCGCGTCCGCTCTGGCTGAAGCGAACGACAAAAGAACCAAAAGCCCGCAAGCAGCTTGAGCACTGAGCATGGGGCGCTCGCTTTGCGGAATTCACAGAATACACCAGGGGGATAAAATCATGGAGAGAGCAATAACCCACAGTACGGAGCACAGCCACCTGGGCGCGGGAAGCTGGACTCCACTAGTCGTCGGCGTCTCGTCGTTCACCCTGCTGGCGATTTCCGTTCCCCATTTGATTGGCAGCGAAGGTTGGCTGGCGGGCGGGAGGGCTGGCGAGAAATTCCTGTTCGTGGCGCTCATCGCCTATCTTGGCGCCTCGGTACTCTATGGCACTTCCGTAGCCTTGCACCAGACGGATTTGTATGAGCGCGCAAAATGGTTCGCCGGCGGCGGATTGACGCTCCACACCGTGGCCATTCTCGCGCGCTGGACAAGCTCCGGCCACGCGCCGCTCTCCGACATTTATGAAATGGTGCTGGTTTTCTCTTGGGCGGTGGTGGTGTTTAACGCTGTGGCGGAATGGAAACTGAATCTCCCCTTTTTTGGAGCCATTACTCTGCCTATCGCTTCGCTGGCGCTGATTCTGATGCAGGTTTTGCCGAGTGAAATCCATCCCCTCGTGCCGGCGCTGCAATCCACCTGGCTGCAGATACATGTGACGCTGGCCATGCTGAGTTACGCGGGCTTTACGATTTCATTCGCAGTCGCACTCCTCTATCTGATTAAGGACGGTGTAGCACCGCAGACTTTTCTGAGCTGGTGCTCGGCGTTGGTGGCGGGCGTATATGGAACCATCGTGGCCACATCGGTGAATAAAGGCATGGCGCTCTCCCTGGGCGCGTGGGACCCCGTCACTCAAGAAAAGGTCATGGTGGCTCCCCGTAAGGCTTTGATGGTGCCGCTGGAATCGCTGGGCTGGCCCTTTGTAATCGCTCTGGTGCTTGCCGTGGCAGCCCTAGTCATCAATTTTTCCGCCGCCTTCTCCGCCTGGCCGGATCGTTGGGAAAAGTTCGCTCGCCACGCCTTTCTCGCCGCCATCGGCGCACAGGCGCTGGCGTTGGTCCTGCTTTTGGTGGAGGTCAATCAAGGTTCGAATTTCCTTCCTCAATACTCACAGAGCTTCGATGTGCGCTTGGAGGATAGCCCGTTCCTGCTGGCAGGAGTGGCCACGGCATTGTTCGCGGGCATCGCCTGGAAAGTGCTCGATTGGAAACATGATTCCATCTTCGCCTGCCTCCCCAGCCTCGACTCGCTGGATAATCTGATCTACAGGACCGTGGCAATTTCCTTCCCGCTCCTGACGTTCATGATTATCGCCGGGGCGTACTGGGCCAATCGCACCTGGGGAACCTATTGGAGCTGGGATCCGAAGGAAGATTGGGCGCTCATCACTTGGCTGACCTATGCCGGATACCTCCACATGCGCCTCACGCGGGGCTGGCGAGGGCGCCGCTCCGCTTACTTCGCTATTCTTGGGTTTGGGATTGTGATGTTTACATTCTTTGGCGTCACCTACCTGCTGCCGGGAATGCATGCGTATGCGTGAGACACGATTGCCTTTATGCTGTCTCACCTGGGATCACCTACGCCCGGTTTTCTCCTGCCGGATTCCTTGCTCCCGCGTCCTGCAACCTTACCCTGACCGCACTTCGACGTGATGCATGCCCGGCCACCACCGTATGCAATAATTCCGATCGTACGGATCTGTGTTGGCGGCAATGGCCGTCCCTGCCACGACTGGATGTGGTGAAGACTTGCAGATGGAGGGGTTGTTTTGAATTTCGTGATTTCCGGTTTCAAATCCCTGTCTTCGACGACCTTGGCACAGGTGCTTCCTCAGCCGCCTCGCGCATGGGAAGCCGGATGATAAACCTGCTTCCCTTCTTCAGCTCACTTTCCGCAGTCAGCGTTCCGCCGAACTGGCTGATGATGCGGCGTGAGAGCGAGAGTCCCAAACCCGTGCCGTTCCGCCGCGTGGTGTAGAACGGCCGAAAGACTTTTTCAAGTTGCTCGCGCGAAATTCCCCCGCCGGTGTCACCGACCACAATTTCCATGGAATCCGGCCGGTCGGGCCCGCCTGAGCCCGCCAGCACTCGCGCTTCAATTGTTATCTTGCCTTCGTGGCCCAGTGCCTGGATACCGTTCAGAACCAGATTTAGCAACACTTGGTGCAATTGCTCGGGATCCATGCGAAAGCGCGGGAGGAGCGAGGGAAGATGCGTTGAGAACTCCACGTTCTTGTCGCCCACCTGCTGGCGGGCGAACTGAAGCGTGCGCGCCACGGTTTCCTGCAAATCCACCATGCCGAATTGTGGCGGCTTGGGACGAGCATACGCCAAAAGATCGTTCAAGACTTTCTCAATTCGCCGCGTCTCCTCCCGAAGGTCGTCCAGAATCTCGCGGTCGGGATGATCCTTGGGAAAGTCCCTGGTGACGACGTCAATCGCACCGGCAATTCCCGCCAATGGATTGCGAATCTCATGCGCCAAGCCGGCTGCCAACTCTCCCATCGTGGCCAGGTGCTCGGCTTGTAGCATTTCGGTGTCATGAGCGCGCTGGCAATGATCGCAAAAGTCCCGCCAGTTTTCCGTGAGCGATCGAATCTCCTTCTCCAGCGCCACGGTGCTGCTGGGTGGGCGCGAGATTTGAACCAAAGCCGGATAAGAGGGAGCAATTTTGCCGAGGGCCGCGCGCAATTCACCCAGCAACGCCCAGGAGCGCCGCTCCTGGTAAATCAGCATTCCCGTGGCGGCGGAAAGTGCGGCCAGTAGGGCAATCGCCAGCCCCAAAGTAAGGCTGAGGCCGTGGCGAGTTGCCTCGAGACCGGTCAGAAAGATGATTCCTGCCAGCGAGGTAAGCAAGACCACCAGGTTCTGGCGAAAAGTGGGGGGAAACCGCAAAAGACGTTTTAGGACTGCCGTCTCCAATGGTTATGATGCTTCCTTTTCAGTGACACTCAGGTTCTCAACCTTACCACAGAGCTATAACAGTGACCAGAAAGCCCCAAAACTCGGTGTCCACGTGAATGATCACCCGATAAAGGCGATTGGCCGTTAACGGACTCCAATCTGAAGGGGTTCTCGTAACTGATTGAAGCGTTGGAGCGGGAGATGGGACTCGAACCCACGACGTCCAGCTTGGGAAGCTGGCATTCTACCACTGAATTACTCCCGCTCGTCTGGCCCTGAATATAGCGTATTGGCCCGGCGGATTCAAGTAGCACCGATCCCACCAATGCGGGATCAGCGCTACAGAGGGCTCGGGTGTTATTGAAACTTCGCGGCGAATGGAATTAGAATGCCTTAGGCCCCTGGCCACCAAAATCAAACCCCAACTGCAGGACGGAGACTCGGCATGAGCTTGATTCAATTCACCAAAAACCATCACGACCACTCGACGGATAAGGGCTATCAATTTGAATTCTTCTGTGACCGCTGCGGCAGCGGCTTCATGAGCGGTTTCAAGCCCTCCGCGGCGGGCTACGCCACCAGCGCTCTGCGCGCGGCGGGAGATCTGATGGGCGGGATCTTCGGCCGCGCCAGCGCCGGCGCTTATGAAATCGAGCGCGCCGTGCAGGGGACGGGGCATGACAAGGCCTTTCAGGATGCCGTCACCGAGGCCAAGCCCAATTTCCGCCAGTGCCCGAAGTGCGCCAAATGGTCCTGCCAGACGATGTGCTGGAACAACAAGCGCGGCCTTTGCTACGATTGCGCCCCGAACATCGAAACCGAAATCGCCGCCGCCCAGGCGCAGGCGACCGTGGACCAGATGAAGGCCAAAGTCCAGGCTCAGGACTTAACCAAAGACCTGGACGTGACTTCCGAAGCCTCCGCGCTCTGCCCCAGTTGCGGCGCGCGCACACAGGGCGCAAAGTTCTGTCCCGAGTGCGGCAAGCCGCTCCACGCCAAGACCGAATGCCCGCGCTGCGGAACCAAGTTCGAAGCGGGCACCAAGTTCTGCCCCGAGTGCGGGCAGAAAATCACCTGATCGCCCCGGAAGGGCGGGGCTTCAGCCCCGCCGTCAGGAATGTCGCGCCGAGGCGGGCCTTTAGGCCCTGAAGGAATGCGGCTTCAGGGGCTGAAGCCCCGCCGTTCCGTCGCAGTGCAGTAAAGAAAGGTTATTTAACCAGGCGATTGCTGGCGCCCGAAAACACCATGCCAACCTTCTCAGGAAAATTCCAATACCTGAATGGCGATGGAACTACGCTTCAGGGCGGGCCATGCCGACTGGCATTTGAGGCCGATACACTCACGTTGACACCGGGCTCGGGCGCGCCGATGGCCTTGGATCTGGGCGATATCGACGTCTTCCTGGCGGGCGATTACGATCTGACGCTCACGCTTTTCACCGGCAAGAAGATTCTGCTGAACCAGTTCGCCAAGGCCTTCCAGAACTTGGGTCACGATTTGCTGGAAGCGTATCGCCACCGCCTGCTTCAGTGCCTGCTGCTGGAGGATCTGGAAGAGATTACGCGTTTCGATGCGACCGTTCATCTTGAAGGGCTTGGGCGTACGTTCACCAGCCCTGCGGAATTGCGGCTTTTCAAAAGCAACCTCGCCGTGCTTCCCGCGCAAGCCACCGGACTGCAATGGAGATTGGCAGACATCGGCTCGGTTGATTTCGACCAGAACTCCTGGACGGTGACGATCGCCTCCGGCGACGAGCGTCTTGCGGTAACCAAGCTTGCCAAGCGCACGGAGGAATTCCGCGAACGCCTGATCGCGGCACGGGAAGAAGTGGTGCACCGCGGGGCGGAAACAGTGCACGGACTTTTCCCATTTCTCGATCCCGACCAGTTCCAGCAGGCGGTGGTTTTGATGACCGAAGGGCGCGCCGCCTCACTCGCGAAGCTGCGTGCCCTTCACCCTAAGGTTGACCAGGCGCTCGCCGCCAACATTGTGGACCAGAAGTTGAAACCGTACTTCGACGCGCTGATGAAACACGTTCCGGCAGGAAACTACTATTCGGGGTTCAAATTCCTGCGCGCGGATGAAGATACGGCGGCGAAGAACGGTCGCGATGAGGAAGCCAGCGCCGCTGACGCCGAGGAGGCAAAAGCTGCCGGCGCGGCCGCAAGTGAAGTCGCTCAGGACTCCGCCGTGGGCGACGGCAGCCAGGAAGCGCCGATTCTGCACTGGTTTTTTCTGCCGCTCGCGGCACAGCCGGAAGCAAGTTTCCCAGGAAATCTCGTCGCCTGGGAGGCCACCTCACGCTCCGGGCGCGCGACCTATTTCTTTCGCCTTGTGCCGCCGGAGCAGGCCGCGCAGTTGCAGGATCCCGCCAAGGCTCCGGGGCTGATTGAATCGGCCATCCGCCAGCTCAATCGCGCCATTGTGCTGCTCAACTTCCGGCGCGAACCCATCTACCTGCCGGACGATTCCCTGGCGATTCAGCCGCGCTTCCGCCGCTACGCCATAGCCTGCCGGAAGCTTCCCGAGCTCGTCCGCCTGCGTTCGTCTTTCCTCGGCCGGGCCATCCACACTACTCCCGAGGCCTGGCAGAAGCAGTTTGAGACTTATCTGGCCAAGGCGTAGGTTAAATCACCACTTCTTATAAGGGAGGAATTTCCCGTTGTAAGTGACTTTCACCCTGTCGCCATGCGGGTCCGGGACGCGCTCGATTTCCATAGTGAAGTCGATGGCGCTCATGATGCCGTCGCCGAACATCTCGTGAATGATCGCCTTGATGGTCGTGCCGTAAACCTGGGTGATCTCATGGAAGCGGTAGATCAGGGGATCAACGGGGACGGTCGTGTCGAGCGATCCCTTGGTGGGAATGGTCTGCAGCGCCTCCGCGACCGATGCGGGAAGCCCCAGGCAGGCGGTCACCTTTTCCGCTTCTTCCTTGTTCATCGCTGCCTGGCCCAGCAGGGCGGCCGTGGTCCAGACGATGTTTCGGCCCACCGCGCGGGCGATTTCTTCGAATGAAATGTTGCGGGTACTTTTCGCATGCAGAATCTTTTCCGTAGCTTCCTGCCGGCTCATTCGGTTTCACCTCGGCGGCCATCTTATTCCCGGCGCGACGGTGCAGTCAATCGTAGATGCGGCTCGATTCCCGCTTTAGGGTGCTCGCGGGATGATTAGTATTCGAGCGCTGCAATGCTATGTGGCGGGATTGGGACCGCAGGTTCATACATAAAGGCCAGGCGACTAAGCAGGACCTATCACTGACCGAGGCGAGTGAACCGACGGCGGGATGGTGGTAAGCTGGGAAACAAGAGGTATGTCTGAAGCTGGAGGCATCGCATCGCGAACAAGTTCAGTTTCGGCGGAAAGTTGCTGTTGACTGCTACGGCCGCGGCGGCAGTTGCCGCCCCAGTATTCTTGGGCCTCATGAGTGCTCCGAAAATCCGTGCACAAACGACGCAAGGGGCCGGCACGGCGTTGCTATCCTTCGAAGTGGCGTCAATCAAGCC
>JASHTY010000615.1 GCA_030040315.1 Terriglobia bacterium
GATGACGTGCCTCCGCTGGCAGATGCTTTGCGCGAAGCCCAGGCTCATCGCCCCGAGATCGAACAGGCGGACATCAACCTGCGCAACCAGGACTTGACCATAGCGGGAACGCGCAACGCCTTGTTACCCCAGGTCTCGGTTTTTGGCACCTATAGCTTCCAGGGGTTGGGCGGCGCGCTGCGTCCCACCTTCGCGAATTTCGTCGATAACTCCTACCCGAATATTTCCTACGGCATTCAGGTGGGTTTTCCCCTCCGCAATCGCGAGGCCCAGGCGGATGCGGCGCGCGCGCTGCTGGAAAAGCAGCAACTGGTCATGAAGCTTCAGGATGCTAAGAACCAGGCGGTCTGGGACGTGAGCAAGGCGGTCAGCGCCGTGGACCAGGCTCGAATCGCGCTGGACGCCGCTCTGAAACTGGCCAGCGTCTCAAGGCGGGTGCTCGATATGCAGCAGCAAAAGTTCGACCTGGCTTCCGCGACCGTCGAAGAGGTCATCGCCGCGCAGAGAAACCTGGCCACCGCGGAGGGCAACGTGGTGAAGAATCGCGCCGCCTACGCCAGCGCCCTGATCCAGTTCGAACAGGCAACCGGCACTCTGCTGGAGAGAAACCACATCGAGCTTGATGAGGCCGTAGGAGGGGAGATCCACCAGCCCACAAGGATTCCAGGGGCCCAGCCAACCAATCCTTAGTACTCAGTTGCGTGAGTCAGTGAATTTATATCCGAGCCGGGGAAGGGTGGGGCTGAAGCACCGCCCTTCCGCCGCATTCCAAATTAGGGGAATGACTCACATGACTCGCCCAGGCTGGTCAAGGAGGGTGTGGAGTGCGGTAGCTTGCTACCGCTTTGGCATCCGCCAGCTTGCTGGCGGCCCATAAGCCGGAAGCGAGCTTCCGGCTCTAACAGCGGCAGCGAGCTGCCGCACTCCAAACACTGCGCGGGGACGGGCAAGTCAAGCAAGTCATTCCGCAAATTAGGTCGGCACAGGCAATCTCGGTCGAGGCGACTGGCAGATGCCGGTCTCGCTCTGGCGGGATCGGCGCCACGCGCAATTGGTCACAGCACCCAACGGCAGTGCCGATTGACTTTCTCTTTTCATAATCTGATAATCCAGTTGGGCGCAAGAGTCTGCCTTGCGCAATTGAGAACCGGGAAGGCACCTCTTCTGCCGAGGTTCGAATGGCCACCACAACCAACCATGTCCTGAAAGCGGTGGCGCTTTCAAAGGAGTTGCTTCTGCGTGCGTACCGCACCATGTACGCAGCGCGCCGGCTGGATGACAAGGAAATTCAGCTCAAGCGGCAGAATCGGGCATATTTTCAAATCAGCGGCGCCGGGCACGAATGCATCGGAGTGGCCGTGGCGCTCCATCTGAAGCCCGGGTATGACTGGTTTTTCCCCTACTACCGCGACCGGGCATTATGCCTTCAAATCGGCACGACCCCACACGAAATGCTGCTCGCCACGGTGGGAGCGAAGGACGACCCCGCCTGCGGCGGCCGGCAAATGCCCTCGCACTGGGGTTCAAAAAAGCTGCACATCGTCACCGGCTCAAGCCCCACGGGAACGCGCGTTCTGCACGCCGTGGGCTCGGCGGAGGCAAGCTGGTATTTTTCGCACATTCACGAGGCCGCGGAGCTCGCCTCAAGTTTCTACCAGGACGAGATTGCTTACGCCTCGCTCGGCGAGGGCGCCACGAGCGAGGGTGAATTCTGGGAAGCGCTGAATTACTCCAGCGGGCGGCGGCTTCCGATCCTTTATGTTGTCCAGGACAACGGCTACGCCATTTCGGTCCCCGTGGATGTGCAAACCGCGGGAGGGACCATCTCGGGCCTGGTGCGAAGTTTCCCCAACCTGCTTACCCTGGAGTGCGACGGCACGGATTTCCCCGAGAGTTACGAAACCGCCCGCAAAGCCGTCGAACACGTGCGCGAGCGCAAAGGGCCGGCGCTGATTCACGCCCACGTGATTCGCCCTTATTCTCATTCTCTTTCCGACGACGAGCGCTTCTACAAGCCGGATGATTTACGCCAGCAGGAGGCCCACCGCGACCCGGTTGCGCGCATGGCGCATCTTCTGGTGGAAGAAAAAATCGTATCGGAAAAGGAACTAAAGGAAGTCGCCGCGTCCGTTGACCACGAAATTCGCGAAGCCGCGGACCAGGCGCTGCTCGCACCCGTCGCCTCACCGGAAACCGTGATGGACTTTGTCTACTCGCCCGCCGTCGATCCCACCAGCGAGCACTTCGACCACCCTCCCAAGTTTCACGGCGAGCCCAAAACCATGGTGGACCTGATCAATGCCTGCCTGAAGGACGAAATGGCGCGCGATCCGCGCATTGTCGTCTTTGGCGAGGACGTCGCCGATTGCAGCCACGAGAGTGAATTGCCCAAGGTGAAAGGCAAGGGCGGAGTATTCAAAGTGACCCACGGCTTGCAGAGGCAATTTGGCAGCACGCGCTGCTTCAACTCCACTTTGGCGGAGGCGTGCATTGTGGGCCGGGCCATCGGCATGGCCACGCGCGGGCTGAAGCCGGTGGTGGAGATTCAATTCTTCGATTACATCTGGCCGGCCATGATGCAGATTCGCGATGAGCTCACCATGTTGCGCTGGCGCTCCAACAACGCATTTTCGTGCCCCGTGGTTATCCGCGTGCCCATCGGCGGATATCTTGCCGGCGGCGCGGTCTACCACAGCCAATCGGGAGAATCGATTTTTACGCACCTGCCCGGCCTGCGCGTGGTGATGCCCTCGACCGCGCTCGATGCCAACGGCCTGCTGCGCACCGCCATCCGCTGCGACGATCCGGTGCTGTTCCTCGAGCCCAAGCACCTCTATCGCCAGACGCACAATCGCGCGCCCTACCCCGGCCGCGATTACATGATTCCCTTCGGAAAAGCCCGCCTGGCGCGCGAGGGAACGTCACTAACGATTGTCACCTACGGCTCGCTGGTCATCCGCGCCATGAAGGCCGCCAAGGTTCTGGAGCAGGAAGGCATTCAGCCGGAAATTCTGGACCTGCGCTCGCTGAATCCCTACGACTGGGAGCTGATTGCCGCGTCAGTGAAAAAAACCAACCGCGCGCTGGTGCTCCACGAAGACAGCATCTCCTGGGGTTACGGCGCGGAAATCGCCGCGCGAATTGCCGACGAATTATTCTCGTACCTCGATGCACCCGTCCGCCGCCTGGCCGGCAAGGATGTCATGATTCCCTATCACCCCACCCACGAAGACGTCGTCCTGCCCCAGCCCGCGGACGTTGAGAAAGCAGCAAGGGCGCTGGCAGAGTACTGAGCGCAGCGCTCAGCAGGTAGCCACGGTCAATACCTTCTTGACCGTGGGCTGTTCGTGCGGCACAAAGAACCCACGGTCAGAAAATCGCTTACCGTGGCTACCACTTGTTGCAATGAAGCGGGTAGCCACGGCATGCCTTTTATGCCGTGGGTTCTTCGAAAGGAACCAATGCCCACGGCACAAAGATCGTGCCGTGGCTACCCACTAAAGAAATGCAACCTGATAACACTCTGAACGAGACGAAACCCTACGACGTCCAAATGCGGACGGGCTACGCCATGCATGAGCCCGAAGGGCGGTTGGTCGTTCGTACGGACATCACCGGCCGGGTGCTGATGGTCTTCGTGCCATTGTTTTTCGCCGCCATTATCCTCCTGTTTCTCTACGGCTTCGTCATCACAAAGCTTTTCGAGCCGGGGCTTGACGGCGCTCTCATACCTCTACTGGCCCTTGGTCTTTTGCCGCTGGTTACTCTCGTGTGGTTCCGCAAGCCGCTTTGGGCCATGGTACGCAATGCCGCGAGGGGTGAAACGCTTGTCTTCGATCGAGGAAGGGATGTTCTGTTGAGAAACGGGCAGGGCGTGGCCGCACTCTCCTGCATCAAAACCGTTCGGATAGAGAAACCTCATTTCAGGATCAGCCATGTGAACGCGGCGAACCCGAATCTGATCGAATACGATCCCGCTTGCTCCCTTTTGGATCAAAACAATAACATCGTGCTCAGAGTGTTCACGGACACGAAGAGTAGCTCGGGCGATCTCGCCAGGGCCATTGCCGAGTATGCCGGCGCCGAACTCACTGAGGCGACGAAGTGAAAAGGCCGGCTGGCGCAAAGCGAGCACAGCGGTAGCCACGGCATGCCTTTTATGCCGTGGGTTCTTCGAAAGGAGCCAATGCCCACGGCACAAAGATCGTGCCGTGGCTACCCACTCGATCTGAATGTCTCCTTCTTCCTGACGATGGAATCATGCGGGGCTGGCGCAGACTCCCGCCGTTTGGAGTCTGCGTTCCCGAAGGGACCTTCTAGCGCACCCGATCCATGCGAAGGCCGACTGGCGCAGAGCCAGCCTCGATCTTCCCCAGGGGCATTTTCTTTCCCCATCCGAGAAATCACCCACCCGGTGGGTGAAATCCCCCACTCGCTCGCGCGGGCACGGGGGGCAGACCACCACGCCACTTCCGGTAACCTCTCTAGCCTCAACTAATTACCAAAGAATTGATATTCCCATCGACATTGGGCCTCAAATTGCACGGTCTGTTCGATGGGCTTGATTTCCATGCGAACTCTGCCGAAATTTGCCGCGCAGGCTGCGATCTTCCCAGTTCGCCGCAGGCTGGCTGACGAAAGGCTAACTGTGTGTATTCCGGCGATGTATATAAGAATCAGACTGTTAGCAGGAATTCAGACAATTTGTCATACTATTAACTCATTGAAAATGCGGCAGTTGTAGGCAGCAAGAGTCTTCCATACGAAGAAATGGGTCAAAAATGACGGAGGGTCCGGCGATGTTGATGAAAACAAAGGGTCGAGTAGGCTAGTTTTTGGAGGGTCCGGCGATCTCAATGAAAATACAGGACGTATGAGATGCGAGTGGCTAAGTCATCTTCTATCAGCGGGTTTCGGGAGAATGTAGGCTACAATTCCGGCCTGATACCCAGCATCAGATGCCGCCTTACCTGTTCGTGGCTTGTTCGAGCGCGTAGGCGTTTCATGCCGTGGGTTCTTCGCAGGAAACCCAAGCCCACGGCACAAAAGATCGTGCCGTGGCTACCCTGTAGCTGCCTGGTACCCTCTTAACCGATTCCCAGCTCATCAATCTTTTCCAGCGGCGTGCCGCACTTGCGGCAGATGACCGCGCCGCAATCCCCGCACACCAGCGGGTCGGTAACTTCGGCTTTGCAAACCGGGCAATAGAGGGCGTCACTCCTGCTTTGGGAAGCGTCTTTGGAAAGATCAGCCAT
>JASHTY010000616.1 GCA_030040315.1 Terriglobia bacterium
ACTAACGTTCGAATCCTGGGCACGCAAGGGATGAGTGCCGGGCCCCAGACTTCCGGGCCTCCCTTCGCCGGATACTTCTACGAGACTCCGGCATCGCTTGCGTGCATCTACGGCTTGCAATATGCCTCGGCGGGTTGCAATTCCAACGTGGTCACGGCAAATCCGGTGGGAGGAAGCAAGACCATCGCCATCGTGGATGCCTATGACTACTCGGCGGTTGCGGCCTCAGACCTGACGAATTTTACGACGCAGTTTGGAGTGCAGCCTGTCACCTCCCACAGTTTTGAAGTCGTCTACGCGCCGTTTGGAGGAAACGCTCCGGGCTCATGCGTCGGGTCCGCTACTCAGCCCACCTCCTCCGCAGGCACCGGCTGGGACCTGGAGGAAGCGCTGGACATCGAGTATTCCCACTCTATGGCGCCCGGAGCCAAGCTGTATCTGGTGGAGGCGCAGACGGATTCTTACGCCGATCTTTTCTGCGCGGTGAGCGTGGCCAATAATCTAGTGGCAGAAGCCGGCGGCGGCCAGGTTTCCATGAGCTGGGGTGGCGGCGAGTGGTCGACCGAATCGAGCTATGACCCTGTTTTCACAGCGCGCAACGTAGTGTATTATGCCGCGGCGGGCGATAGTCCCGGAACCCTGTATCCCAGCGTATCTCCGAACGTCGTTTCGGCCGGCGGCACCACGCTCAGCACGAATTCCAATACTGGCGCGTTCGAAAACGAGAATAGCTGGCAGGATGGTGGCGGAGGCCCTTCCCAGTTTGAGTCCAGGCCGAGCTACCAGGACGGCATCGCTCATATTGTCGGAACGCAGCGGGGCACGCCGGACGTCGCCGCCGTCGCCAACCCCAACACCGGCGTTTGGGTCTACAACAGCACTCTCGAACCTCCCTACGTCTGGTGGATTGTGGGCGGTACCAGTGTGGCGACGCCCACCTGGGCCGGCATTTCCAATTCCACGGGCCGATTTGCGACTTCCACTAATGCAGAGCTTACCAGTATGTACTCGCGCCCCAGCGCGTCTAACGACGTCACGCTTGGAACCTGCGGTATCTACATCGGGTATTTCGCCGGATCGGGATGGGATTTCTGTACCGGACTGGGAAGCCCGGGGTCGCCATTCGGATTCGGCTTTTAGATTCGTTGGCAATATCCGATCGCTTAATTTCGATTCACTCTGTGGGCCTCCGGCAATTCAGGCGGAGGCCTTGCAGGGTGTAGCTAACCTCCCATCTGAATTTGCTAACAAAATGTAGCGACGTCGTCTTGCCCTCAGTGGCATAAACGCACCCTCATGCCCGAACACCCCACACCGGCTTGCCCGCGCATGATAAAATATGGGTATTCGAAATCTATGGCCCGCCAGGAGGTGCTATGTCCCTTCAAGCTAACGGTGTCATTCTGAACGGTGGTCAGGATCGGCCGGGTGAGCCCGAAAGTTGGTCAAAGTCCTCGACGAAAGGCCCAAAGTGGCACTGGAACGCATTTCCTCCCCCCGTCCCCTCGAATCACCAACTTCCCTTGACGTTTCACCACACGATTGGCTGGCAGATGATCTGGAAATGCTGGAACCACCTCGTTAGCAACAACCTCTGGGAAACGATTGCGCCCTGGGCTTACCTCCTGGGGGTGACCGATGCGGAGATCAAGGGTATGAAGGGAAATAACCTGCCCAATCGCGATGACGTGTGCGAGGAGATCTGCTGGTCCAAATGGAATATGGTCGAGGGTCCCAGCCATCGCAGTGACGATCCCAGCAAGTCGAAAGATGATCTGGACCTCTTTACCGTCGGCGCCAGCAACAATGTTCGCTCGAGAATGCAACAACTCTCTTCGCTCTTCACCATGATGAAAGCCCTACTGCTCGTCGCCAAGCCTACGGCGAAGGACGCTGCCAACCTGAAGCGCCAGCTCGAGATGATGCGCAGCCTGAAGAACTCCGACATCGCCTGGTTCTCCGAAGACATGTGGGAGCTTGTCGATGCGGGCAAGTACGATCAATACGGTAACGTGGTTAACGACAAGCACGCGGTTTGGAAGAAGAAGTCGGCGTAGGTTTGGCCGGCGCTGCCTGCTTATTCCGGTGGCTACGGCCAGGACGAACTGGAACGAGACGGCGCCTACCGCGTCTACCAGGATCCCGCCGATTTGTTGCGCCACCTCGACGAAGTGGGCGTGCGGACGCAGAGTTGATGGAGGCGGCATACGTAGCGCAGACCGCCAGCGTTGCGGTCTGCGGGATTTGTTATTAGAGATTAGGCCGCATATGCCTCCAAGCAAAGTGGTTTCAGGAACAAAATTGTCCAAGCTGGCTAAGCTTGCTGACGAGGTATTTATGCACCCTGGAAGACTTGACCTGGGCTGGCAAGAAATCGTGGATCGAGCGGTAAAGTCTAATACCGTCCGGGGATTCTGGAGGAAGAACAAGAAGAAGCCCGGTGCATTGCGCCCCTTTCGGGAGTACATGCTTTCTAATAAAGCAGCAATCCTCGGCCGATTGAGACATATAGCTTCTTGCGAAGCCCTCGACTCCTTGGAGGGGCAGATTTACACTGAGGTTCGAAGCCGTTTGGCAAATGTTTCCCCGAAGATCTTGAAACCGTATAACAAAGTGCGAAAAGTAATCGACCTCTATATTGAACATATCGTCGCAATGTCAAGTGAGCTAACGACCGATGACCGCAGACGGTTGGTTCCTCTGCTCTTTCTGCCACTAGATAGTCAGATGTTTCGAAGCGAGGAGCTATTTTGGGACGACGACCTAATGTCGCAAGGCCTATCGCGAAGCTCAACCTACAGCAGAGTCAAAGATTCCAAAACCTACATAAGCCTTCAAAGCATAGTGGCGCAACGAGCGGCCAAACATTCCTTTCGATTGCCGCGCACGAAATTCCACCGCATATATTTCGACTTGCTGTGGAACGGTCGTTGGAGAAGAAAAGGACGCAATCTTTTCGAACCTAACCCATCGTCGCGAAGAATCAAAGCACATCCAAAGAAATCCATTTGAAAAAGATTATTCAAGCAATGAAACCGGGCGAGTTACGGTCAAGAGCTATAGCGGAGGAAGTGTCCCGCTACCCGGAGGCCGGCGATGTCGTGGCTGAGGCCGTAGCCCGGCATGAAGCCAGGGCCCGTGCCAAGACCCCAGAGGGATACCTGGTCTTGACTCCCGACCCATTGTGGGCAAAACACCGTGTAGAGTGGTGGCTGCGCGACCGCGAGGGATTCTTGACTCATACCGGCGGCGAACATCTTTCTGAGGAATACCTGGATATGTACATCGCAGAACATTTAGAGAACGAACCGGATGATCCGGGAGTCGATTGGCCGGAATACTTTAAGACGTACCCACCTGGCAAGGGACCGCTGTCTGACATAGGCCCGCGAAAGATTGGCGGCCAAGGAGGAACGGCAATGGCGAGGTCGACTACTTGCGAAGTTGAACGCACTAAGCATGATAAAGCGACCTGGATTACTATTCACGTAACTGAAGCATTGGGCTTGGACCGAAAGCAGAAACAGCGCCTCCGCTGCGTTGATTGCCATGGAAGGGTCAAGCCAGTGCGTGTGGGGCCCGCAGGTAAGCCGTGCGCCCACTTTGAACATTTCCGCAGGCACAGAGGATGTTCTCGCGGGGACTGCTTTGATGGGACGCATACGCCGCATCCGAACGCGTTAGAGTAGAAACGACAGTACCACCGTCTCCTCACCAGTTGCGTCAGCCTAGCGGAAAATAGCTTCGCACATCGTATGAGGCTGACCCGGACCGCAGCGACGACAGTCTGTGCAAAATCCCCCACCCTGCGAGTGAAATCACGCAGTAAGCCGCGAGACGGCAGGGGCAGGCCTGGCCCCAATTACACGTAAACAGTTCTAGCCTCACAGGTTATAAGTAGATCGGGAAGCGTGGAGCCCATCCTGCTGGGATCAGCCCGCTGAAAGTGGCACGCGCTACAACGCCGTGCACTCCGTGGTCTCTTCGCCACAAGGAATGGTCAGCTACCCGTCTGCGGCCAGAACTCTTACCAATGCCCTTCAGCTCGAAGTTTCACACCTCCCGCCGAGTTGTGCCAATTGGCTGTCCCCTTAAATTAGAAAGATTTAATTCAACTTTTTGAGTGATCTGCCGATAATATCGATGATTCTGGTGTAGACAAACAAGCCAGCAGGGGTGGGGTGGCTGCCTTCACCCCGACTTAGAGTCTCTGGATACTTGGTCATCAGGAGCTTCCTGACATGA
>JASHTY010000617.1 GCA_030040315.1 Terriglobia bacterium
CTGGACGCGGGCGCGAAGCGCGTGGAGATTTCCGTTGAGAGCGGCGGCAAGCGCCTGGTGCGCATCGTCGATGACGGGCAGGGCATGACGCACGACGACGCCCTGCTGGCCTTTGAGCGTCACGCCACCAGCAAGATTCAATCGGCGGAGGACCTTTTCGAAATTTCCACTCTTGGTTTTCGCGGTGAGGCGCTGCCGTCGATTGCCGCGGTTTCGCGCCTGGTGCTTGAAACCCGGCACGCCAGCGAGAACTCCGGTACGCGCGTGGAGATTGCCGGCGGGAAGCTGCGCGACATCAAGGAAATCGCCTGGCCGCTCGGAACCAGCATCGAGGTGCGCGACCTTTTCTACGCCACTCCGGCGCGGCGCAAATTCCTGAAGTCCGAATCCACCGAACTCGGACACGTCGCGACGCTAGTCACGCATTACGCGCTCGCGCATCCTGACAAGGGCTTTGTGCTGAGTTCGCTGACCAACACCATCCTGCAAGTGTCGCCGGTGGCCAGCCATCGCGAGCGGCTGTATCAGGTGATGGGCGGGCAGACGCTCGAGCAGCTTCTGGAAATGGTGCCCGTGGAGCGGCGCGCGCCCACGGCAACTTTGCCCGAATCCGGCGAGCCGGATGAACCCGCGGACGAAGCGCCGGTCGTACGCGTGCACGGGTTTGTCTCTCGGCCTCAAATCCAGAAATTGAATCGCAACAACATCTACTTCTTCGTGAACCGGCGGCTGGTGCGCGACCGCCTGATTCTGCACGCGATCACCGAAGCTTTTCGCAACATCCTGCCGCCCGGTGTTTTTCCGATTGCCCTGATCTTCCTGGAAATCCCGCCCAGCGAAGTGGATGTAAACGTTCACCCTTCGAAGACCGAGGTGCGATTCCGCCACAGCAGTTTTATTCATGATCTGGTTCGAGATTCGATTCGCCAAACGCTGCTCGCGACACGCCCGGTGGCGTCATTCCCGATGGCAAAGTCCGTGCCGCCCGCGGCATTGGAGGTCGAGGCCGCGGATGTTGCCGAGGCGCTTGCAGAGGAACCACAACGAAGCGCCACGATGCCTCCCTTTCCATCCCGTCCGGCGCCCGCTGGGGCGCGGCGCGACTTCCGCCTGGCCGCGCCGCGCCTGGAACCGCGTCCGCAGAGGCTGCCTCTTGAAACAACACTCATGCCTTATGCTCCAATTTCGATGCCGGGAGCGCTTCGTGTCGATTCGCCGGCGGCGGAGGATTCCGCCATCCGCGCGCCCCGCGAAATTCCGCTTGACCTCCAGACGCTCGGGCAAGTCCAGGACAGCTTTATTGTCGCGGTCAATTCCCAAGGCCTGTGGATTGTGGACCAGCACGCCGCGCACGAGCGTGTGCTTTTTGACCGGCACGTGCGGCGGCGGCGAGAGAAAAAAGTGGAAGTTCAGCGGCTGCTGATGCCGATTGTCGTTCAATTGAAGCCCGAGCAGCAGGTGACCTTCCAGGCGATTGCGGAGGAACTTACGGCAAATGGTTTTGAGGTCGAGCCGTTCGGCCAGCGCACCGTGGCCATCAAGGCCGCCCCCGCGGATCTGCCCGCGGAGGAAGTGGAAAAGCTCATGGTTGAGATTCTCGACGGCGCCACGCGTGAAGGAGCCGCGATATCGCTCGATGAACTCCGTGGCAACATCGCGGCGTCCATTTCCTGCCACACGGCAATTAAAATCAACATGCCCCTCGTGCAGAACAAAATGGACTGGCTCCTGCAGGCGCTCGGCCAGGCGGATTGCCCCATGACTTGCCCCCACGGGCGGCCCACCGTTCTGCGTTACGGCATGAAAGACCTGATGAAAGCGTTTAAGAGAATTTAGTTTTCCGTCACCGGCTTTCAGTAAGGGCGTCCTTTGCTGGGTGTTGTTAGTTCGTTGAAGAGAACTGGAATTTCAGATGTCAAGATCTGAACTCCCGTGGCTGAAAACTGGAAACCGACAATTCCGAATGCCAGACCCCTTGATCATCGCCATAGACGGGCCCGCGGGTGCAGGGAAAAGCACAGTTGCACAAAAGCTCGCTGCGAGCCTGGGACTGACGTACGTTGATAGCGGCGCGACATATCGCGCTGCGGCGCTGAAGGTATTGGAAGCCGGCATCGATCCGAACAATGAAGGCGCCGTGGCGAAATTGATCGGCGGTACCAACTTGCAGGTGAAGTCCAGCAATGGTGAACCGCGTGTACTCGTCGACGGCACTGACGTTACTTCGCGATTGCGCACTCCGGAAGTAACGCTGGCGGCGGCTCTGGTTTCACGCCTGCCGGAAGTGCGCGCCAAGCTGATTCAGATCCAGCGCAGCTTTGCGCAGGGCCGTGGAGTGGTGATGGAAGGCCGCGACATCGGAACCGTCGTATTCCCGCGCGCGCAGCTCAAGATTTTCCTGAAAGCGGATGTGGAGGAGCGCGCGCGGCGGAGGCTGAAGCAGGATTCCAGCGAAGGCCGCAAAGCAACGCTTGAGACCACAGCCTACGAAATCGGCCGGCGCGATCAACTGGATGCGGAGCGGAAAATCTCGCCCCTCATGGCCGCCGCCGATTCCATCGAAATCGATTCCACACACCTTCAAGCCGACCAGGTCGTGCGGCACATTCTGGAACTCCTCAAGGAAAAGGGATGGGCCGAACCCGCGTGAGGGCTCGTGAAATCCTGTAGAGCAAGCGCTATTGGCCGGGCTGGAGGTTGTAAAGGAAGATGAATTGGAGAACGAGGTGCTCGCCGGTAAATTCCGCAGGCAGGGGCGGGAAAGGAGCAGAAGCACGAATGGCCGTTTCCGCGGCGCGATCGAGCGGGTCAGCCCCTGACGAAGCCACGAGGCGAAGCTGGGGGACCTCACCATTCTTCAGGATTTCGAACACGATTGCCACGCGGCCCTTTTCACCCAGGCGTGCGGATTCCGGAATCACCGCGAACCAGTTGCGGCGCACGATGTAGACCACGCGAGCGAGGTAAGGGCCGAAGTCGACCCCGCGCGTGTCCGAAAGAATGGTCGGGGCCTCGGTGGAGAAGTTCGGGTGGAGATTGTTGAACTGATCAATGGAGTCACCGCCAATTCCTGGACCGCTCTCGGGGTGATATCCGCCGCGCGCAGCCTCCTGCAGTGATTGTTGAATGGCCTGCCCCGGCGTCATGGACGGCACCCGGAAGGTTCCGGGACTATTATTCTGCGGAGTTACATCGTCCAGGTGCAGATTGGAATCAGGCTGCTGGGCCGGCTTGGGCGCGGGCGCAGGAGCGGGCGGCGCAGGAGGAGTATTTTGGGCCATGGGCGGCAGCGTGGGGGGCGCACCCTTTGCAGCTTCGGGTTCAGGCGTATTGCCTTTCGAATAAGGCGCATGAATTCCGTTCGGATCGATCTTCGGTGAGCGGCCCTGGGCCTCGCGATTCTTGTCGGAGGGGCGCGCTTCCGGCGGCGGCTGGCGCAGAGACTTCAGCAGATCGGGTGGGAGAAACAGCGTGGTGATTTGCTTTTCCGGTGCCGGGGTCACGGGAATTCCCATCAAGATCCGGCCGCGGCGAATCAGATCCGGAGCGTAAGCCAGGAAAATCAGCAGGAAGATGTGGAAGAAAACCGAACTCAGGAACAGCGCCCGGCGCCGCCAGCGGGCCAGTTCCAGATCCTGCGACATCCCCGGATAGAGATTGACCTCGATCTCGTCTTTCACCGGTTGGGTAAAGAGATCGAGCTGGGAATCTTCCACCTCAGGAACTTGCAGATTCAGTTGGGATCCCAAACTCATGACATACCCTTGAAGCGGGACGATCTTTGACGGCCGTTGGGCGCACCCCTCCCTCCGTCACATCCCGCCCCAATCCCCGACGTCCTATTTTAACTCCCCATGCAACATTAATAAACCCGGGCAATTGTCCGGGGGGAATCGGAGTTGGGAAACCCGATTTTAGCTTTCCCCGCTGTGTCCCAATGACCGGCCCAGGGGGACATTCACCAGGGCCGCATGATGTTCGATGCGACTCATGACTTCCTCGGCCAGTGCCAACGCATTTTTTCCCTCCCGGCCGCTGACGAGTGGGCGGTTGCGGGTTCGAACCGACTCAACGAAGGCCTCCAGTTCTGCGCGCAATGGTTCCTGCGGCTGCGTGGGCAGTTTCCGAAAGGCGATCTGCGGGGTGGCCGCGTTGCGGTCTACGCGAAGGAGCGTGGCGTCGCGCCGGGTGAAATCGATGGAGAAATACTCATTCGGCTGGAAGTAGCGGAACTTCCGGACCCGCTCCGTGCTGACGCGGCTTGCGGTCAGATTGGCGACGGCGCCATTTTCAAACTCGATGCGGGCGTTGGCGATGTCCACTTTGTCGGAGAGCACCGGCAGACCCACGGCGCGCACGCTTAGCCACGCCGAATCGACCAGCCAGAGAACAAGGTCGAGGTCGTGAATCATCAAATCAAAAACCACATCCACATCCAGGCTGCGCGGGCTGAAGACTCCCAGGCGGTGAACTTCGAAAAACATCGGGCGCGAGGTAACCGCCTTGGCGGCGATCACGCCAGGGTTGAAGCGCTCCAGATGCCCTATCTGAAGGATCCGGCCGCCGCGTTCGGCCAAACCGATCAGCTCGGCAGCTTCCTCCACGGTGCGAGCGATGGGTTTCTCTAGAAGCACATCCACGCCACGCTCAAAGGCCTGGCGTGCCACGGCGGCATGATGGGTAGTAGGAATCACCACGCTCACGGCCCGAACCGCACCCAGGGCTTCGTCCACCGTGGCGAAGGCGCGCACGCCCAGCTCCGCGGCAATTTCACGGCTGCGCTCGGGCCGCAGGTCGTAGACCCCGACCAGATTCGCTCCGGCAACCTGCTTCAACTCGCGCGCGTGCCTGCCCCCGTGTTCGCCGACGCCCAGCACCGCGATTGGAATCTGTTCGGACATGAGATCAGGAACTGTAAAGTAATCATCCCCCGGCAATGCCGCGGGCCCTAAGATGCTTTGCCCCTCAAAGGGGCCTTGAAGAAACCCCTCACCCGGTCTCCTCCGTCGGCCACCCTCTCCCCACGAGAGAGGGAATAGGCTTTGCGCGCGAGCGCGCTCAAGAAATATTTTCCCTCTCCGAGGGGAAAGGGGGGACCGCAAGGCGGTGGGTGGGGGGTCGTTTCGGTTCGCACGATGCCAGCATGTTGTACTTCACTCACCCGAATCTTGAAACTGGAAACTCAAATCCGGACTAGATTCCGGCGAATATCGACTTTCGAGTCTCGGCCCCTACATTGCCACGATCGCAATCCCCGCCTCGTCCGCGTCTGCCAGCAGATTCTTCAGGTCGAACAACAGAGTTTTGCCCGCGTCCACAGCAAGGACGGAGGCTTTCGAGTCGCGCATCACCTGGATGGTGCGTCTTCCCACCACTGGAACGTCGAACCGCATGTCCTGATCGGGCTTGCTGACTTTGACGACCACCAGCCGCCTTCCGTTACTCAGGGTGGCGGCGCGTTGGATGACGGCATCGGTGCCTTCCATCGCCTCCACGGCAACGCAGGCGCGGTCCGCCACCACGATAGTCTGGCCGAGGTCGAGCCCGGCGATTTTCTTGGCAATTTCATGACCGTAGGCGATGTCTGCCGCCTCGTTCGCGTCAGGTGCGCGCCGCGTCAGCGTTCCGGCCTTGGGCAGCAAGGGCTCCAGGAAGAGCGTGGAATCAACCACTTTCATGCCGCGCGCTTCGATCATGCGCACGAAGGCGCCAATCAGCATGTCGGTGTTCTTGCGCGAGAGGCCTTGCAACATGCGGCTCATCATGCCGTCGGGCTTGATGGCGCTGAACAGTTGCGCGTGCTTCACCTGCCCTGCCAGCACGACTTTGCTGACGTTTTTCGCCACCAGCAGGTCAAGACACATGGCAGCCTCGCCCAGGCTGAGCCAGCGGATGTCCGGAGCCTTTTCCGCAAGCTCTGGCGCCGCTTCTTCCTTGATGGCAACCACCAGCGGCTCAATGCCCAGGGAATGCGCGGCGTCCAGAACCAGAAAAGGAAACCGCCCGTTGCCGGCGATGATGGCGTAGCGATCTTGGGGATTTGAGGATTGATTCATTTTGCCAGATGGTCATTTTGGTGATTTGAGGATTTTTGGATTTGCCCAATGGCCAAATCGCCAAATCACTTCGCCACTCCTCGCTCGGAGCCACGAATGAAATCGACAAGCACTTTCACATGTGGGGATTGAAAGCCCTTCGCCTCAATGGCTTCCAGCGCCTGTGTGGTGTTCAGCTTTGAGCGCGTCAGCAGGCGGAACGCGCCTTCCAAGTCCTTGATGTCGTCAGCGGAAAGCCCGCGGCGATCGAGTCCAAGTTTGTTCGCGCCGTAAACTCCGAGTGGTCGCGGCGCGGTGGTTTTGGAGTACGGGATTATGTCCTGGTTTACCACACTGAACGCGCCTAGGAACGAGTATGCGCCGATGCGCGAAAATTGATGAATGCCGCAGAACGGGCCGACCGTGGCGTGGTCCTGAATCTCGATGTGGCCGGCCAGGGACGCGCCGTTGGCCATAATGATGTGGCTGCCCAATTTACAGTCGTGGGCGATATGAATGTAAGCCATCAGCAGGTTGCGGTTGCCGATGCGCGTAACGCCGGCGCCCTCCGCCGTTCCGCGATGGATAGTGACGCATTCGCGGATGGTATTGCCGTCGCCGATTTCGACGCCGGTCGGCTCACCGCGATACTTCAGGTCCTGCGGGGCCAGCCCGATGGTGGTGAAGGGAAACACGCGGTTGTTCTTGCCCATGCGCGTGCGGCCATCGATGACCACGTGCGACATGATTTCCGTCCCCTCGCCGAGCTCGACGTGCTCACCGATTATGGAGTAGGGGCCCACCGTCACGTTGCCGGCCAGTTGCGCCTGGGAGTGAATGATGGCGGTGGGATGAACGTTCATGGGGTTGATAGGCCCGGGCGATCGGCCACGGCGAAGAGTTCCTGCGCCTCCGCCACCAGTTTGCCTTCCACCAGGGCACGACAGGATACCTTGCCGAAGGAATTGCGGCGATAAATCAATTCGGCTTCGATGCGAATCTGGTCGCCGGGCACCACCGGCCGGCGGAATTTAGCGCCCTCGACACCGGTAAAATAAATCAGCTTGCGGCTCTTATCTTCTTCAGGCATCTCGCGGTAAAGCAGCACGCCCGCCACCTGCGCCATGGCTTCCAATATCAGTACGCCGGGCATTACGGGCGCGCCGGGAAAGTGTCCCTGGAAAAACTCTTCGTTGATGGTGACGTTCTTCAGCCCCACGATGCGCGGAGGCTCGAGCTCGATGATCCGGTCCACCAGCAGGAAGGGATAGCGGTGCGGAAGGAATTTCATGATCTCCACAACGTTGTAAACGACGCGGCTCTCAGGTGCGGAGACGCTTGCCGGGTCAGGCATTCTTCACCATTCGTTTCGGGCGCTGCGCCGCAGGCCAGATTGGGATTTTGAATTCCATCGTCCGAAGCGTGCCGCATGATCCGCCGCCGGGACAGACACTCATTATAATCGAAACAGAGCCGTCCCGCGAAGCAGTAGACCGTGTGATAAACTTTCAATGAACCGAAAATTGTGATGAGCGAAAGGATTGCGTGCTGCCGCCACAG
The DNA here is from genome assembly GCA_030040315.1 of Terriglobia bacterium. Taxonomy (GTDB): domain Bacteria; phylum Acidobacteriota; class Terriglobia; order UBA7540; family UBA7540; genus Bog-366. The sequence continues at coordinate 7,596 of JASHTY010000617.1, forward strand.
ACCCCAGCCATCATATTTCTGGAGAAATCCTTTTGCCGGCGACAATTCTGGATGGGAATAAAATCCGCGAATCGATCCAGTCGGAGCTCGCTCAGGAAGTTACGGAGCTGAAGCGCCGTGGCGTTACGCCCGGCCTGGCCGCTGTGCTGGTGGGGGAAAATCCCGCATCGCAGATTTATGTCCGCAGCAAAGTGCAAATGTCCGAAGTGCTGGGGCTTTACAGCCAGAAAATTGAGCTTTCGAAAACCTCGACAACTGACGAGCTGGTGCATTTGGTCCACAGCCTGAACCGGGATGATCGCACCGACGGCATCCTGATTCAGTTACCTCTACCGCCTCAGGTGGATGCAAGGCGCGTGCTCGACGCGGTCGACCCGGCGAAGGATGTGGACGGATTTCACCCCGTTAACCTGGGCAATCTGGTGGCGGGCCGGCCGGGATTTGTGCCCTGCACGCCGGCGGGGATACTGGAAATCCTGAAGCGCTCGAAGATTCCTCTCACCGGTGCGCGTGCCGTGGTGATCGGGCGCAGCGATATTGTGGGAAAACCCGTGGCCCTGCTGCTGCTGCACGAACATGCGACCGTCACCATCTGCCACTCGCGCACGCGCGATTTGGCTGCCGTGGCGCGCCAGGCGGACATTCTGGTGGCCGCTATCGGCAAGCCGGCTTTTGTGACGGCGGAATTCATCAA
>JASHTY010000618.1 GCA_030040315.1 Terriglobia bacterium
AGCGGACGAGGCCGCGACCTGGATACCGTCGTACAGGAGGAGCTCCTGAAGATCGGGCGCGAGGCTTTGTTCAATGCCTATCGCCATGCACAAGCCGGCAAAATCGAGGTTGAGATCCATTTCGGCATCTTCGAATTCCGCCTCCGATTTCGGGACGATGGCGCGGGAATTGATCCTGACGTACTTCGCAACGGCAGCGTCCCTGGACACTTTGGCCTTCCCGGTATGCGCGAGCGTATTTCGCGGATTGGTGGGCGCCTAGACCTTTGGAGCCGCTCCGGAGCGGGAACTGAAATTGAGATTCGCATCCCCTCTGCGATCGCTTACCGTAGGGGCGACAGGAATCCGGGACTGCGTTGGATTCGCCGTCTACTTAGCAGCCGCGTGCTATGACACAAGATCGACCGATCACCGTGCTCATCGTTGACGATCATCCGCTCATGCGTGCCGGCATCGCTGGTGAAATCAATGCGCAGCGTGACATGAAAGTTGTCGCCGAAGCCGAAGACGGCGACACGGCGCTCTCGCTTTTCCGAACCCACCGGCCCGATGTCACGCTCCTGGATCTCAAAATGCCCCGCATGAACGGCATCGATTGCCTGAGGGCAATTCGCGAGGAGTTTCGTCAGGCTCGAATCATCGTGCTGACGACCGCTGCGGGAGACATCCAGGCGGCGCGTGCCTTCCAAGCTGGCGCGGTCGGTTTTCTGCTCAAAGACACGGTTCGGTCGGAGCTGGTGAATACCATCCGTTTGATTCACGCCGGCGGGCGTAAAATCCCTCCCGAGATCGCGATGCAGATGGCCGAACATTCCGGAGAAGACGCGCTCAGTGAGCGGGAGATTGAGGTGCTCCGCTCGGTCGCGAAGGGACAATCGAACAAGATCATCGCCGATGAATTGGCCATTTCCGAGCATACGGTCAAGAATCATCTCAAAAACATTCTCTCCAAGTTGAATGCCGACGACCGGACTCACGCCGTCACCATCGCCGTGAAGCGCGGATATATTGATCTCTAAACTTGAATCGCCCCTATCGTGGGCATCATCCCCGCTGTGGCATACGCCTCCAGCCCATGCAGACGGCCGAGATGGCCGTGCCCCAACGGATGGGGCGCCCGCGCTCCGACCCGCGCTGCCACTGAATTCTGAATCATTCAGCGCGCGAATTCCCTCTAACCCGATAAACCTCGCTGCCGGGTCCCACCGTCTCACCAGCCCCAAAGGGCTATTTCCTTCTGGCCCCATCTGGGCTTTGAGCTTCTGACAATCCCATTAAACTCACAACCCGAAGGCATCCCATACGATTCTGTGCATTAGGATGCCGGATTGAAGTCGGCTTATTTGCGCCGACGAACTTGAAGCGATAAAGGAGAGAATATGAAAACGAAATCAGCAAGCATCGTGTTCTGCCATGGACTTTGGGCAGACGGTTCCTGCTTCAGCAAATTGATCGTTCCCCTGCAGGCCGAGGGGTACGAGTGCATTGCGGCGCAGTACGGCCTCAACTCAACGGCAGAGGACGTCACCCTGACGAAAGCCACGATTGGCCGGGTCACCAGCCCGGTTATCCTTGTTGGCCACTCCTACGGCGGCACTGTCATCACCGGCGCGGGAGCCGACGATCGTGTTGCCGGCCTGGTTTACATCTGTGCGCTCGCTCCAGACGCGGACGAGAGTTCGCAGACGCAGCAGTCCAATTTCCCGAGGACACCCGTCTTCTCACACATCGACGTCAAGGACGGACGCGTTTGGTTGCTTCCGGATGGCATCGACGATTTCGCGGGCGACTTGCCCGAGCACGAGAAAAAGCTCGTTTTGGCGACGCAGGGTGTTCCCAAGCCCGACCTGTTCGAGGCAAAAGCCGGAGGAACCGCGTGGAGATCAAAACCCAGCTGGTACATTGTCGGCAAGAAAGACCGCACGGTTCATCCCGATCTGGAGCGCGCCATGGCCAAGCGCATGGGCGCAACTACCTACGAGCTCGATAGCAGCCACGTGCCGATGCTCTCCCAACCGGAACGCGTCATCGAGGTCATCCGTGCCGCCGCCAAAGCCGTTCACGGTGCCGCGGCAACAGCGTAAACTCAGACCGCATGTGGATCGAGTCGTCGGGATTTCGCACCATAGGTGAAAAGGGAGAAGTATGAGTGCAGCGTACAATGCAATTCAACTCACGAAACCCGGAGAATTCGCGCTCGCATTGAAACCACTGGTTGATCCCGGTCGCGGTCAAGTGCGGATTCGTGTCGAGGCATGTGGGGTGTGCCACTCGGACGCGGCCACGGTGGAAGGACTCTTTCCGATCCAGTGGCCGCGTGTTCCGGGGCTTGAAGTTGTCGGCCGAATCGACGCTGTGGGTTCGGGTGTCCAGGGCTGGGCGATCGGTCAGCGCGTGGGGGTGGGGTTTCTTGCCGGCAGTTGCGGCTATTGCGAGTACTGCCGGAGTGGCGATCTGGTGAACTGCCGGAACCAGGAATATACCGGCATTCATCACGATGGCGGGTACGCCGAAGTGATGATTGCTAAGGCAAGCGGGCTGGTTTCGATCCCTGACAGCCTCTCGTCTGCCCGTGCGGCACCACTGCTGTGCGCGGGATTGACCACCTTCAGCGCCCTGAGAAACTCGCCGGCAAAGGCCGGCGACCTTGTGGCGGTGCTGGGCATTGGCGGGCTTGGTCATCTTGCCGTGCAATACGCCCGCCAGATGGGGTTCGAGGTCGTGGCAATCGCTCGCGGCGCGGGCGCGGCGGAATTAGCCAAGAAGCTCGGCGCCCATCACTACATCAACAGTTCTTCCGCCGACCCAGCCGAGGCTTTGCAGGCACTCGGCGGCGCCAAGACCATCGTGATAACCGCGTCCGGAGGCAAGACGGTGGCAGAGACGTTTAAGGGTCTGCGTCCCGGCGGCGTGTCAATCGTCCTCGGCGTGGGGCCGGAGCCGATCGAGGTCACGAGCTCAGATCTCATATTCGGGAGCCGCAAGCTGGAGGGTGCCCTGACGGGAACGCCCGCGACCGGCGACGTAACCCTGCGCTTCAGCGCTCTCAGCGGTGTGTCCGCCATGATCGAGACGGTTCCCCTCGACCAAGCGGCTGCCGCCTACGCCAAGATGATGGCCGGAAAGGCACGTTTTCGCATGGTGTTGGTCATGGAGAACGACACCGTTCAGAGTGCTGCGCCTAAGCCTGCTGTCGTGAGCTAAATGTAAGCGAAAGGAGCCGGCAATGCCCATGATTGATGTCTACGCCGCGGCAAGGGCTGAAATGGCAAATCGAGAGAATGACAAGGGCTAATCACGAGCGCTCGCTCAACCACAGAAGGAGATTTCATGAGTTGTGAAAAAGTCGCGGTCAATCAGGCTGCCGGGACGGCGACGCTCACACGCAGAGCACTGTGGGCCGGCCCTTCAGCGGTGACGGCTGACGCGACTGTCACAGAAATGGACCCTCATGGGAACCTGACAGTGTTTCGCTCCGGCAAAAACCGGCGGGTCTTTGTGCCCGGTGATCAAGAAATTGTCGGCCATGCTGACATGGCTCTCGATCCGATGGGAATGGTCTGGTTCAAGGACCTGCTGGCCAGGAAGCCCAAGCCCACGAACAGCTCTCCGGGTTCGATCTACATTCTGAATGGCGCAACGCAAAGGAGTTTTACCGACCCGTTTGACACTCCAATCCCCATCGGGCCTCAGTGGATGATCCTTTGGCCCTTCGATGCCAAAGCCGCGGGTCTTTCCACTGTGATGCGGGACGCGGGAACGACGGTGATGTTTTCAGGTACGCCCTACGCGCACCTGCACATTCGCAGGTCTCCCTGGGAAGGAAACGAATATCACCGCGGCGATCGCCGCACCTGGACTATGAGGTACGAGCGTCAGTGAGGTCGTAAGGGCCAGAAGCGCTTCAGCCACATTCGTGGTGTGACCTTATTTAAGTGGAGGAGAGAAAATGCCCAGCGAGCGGGAGCAAAGGAACAAGGATCTGGTACTAAAGGCTTTTGATACGCTCTTCAACAAGAGAGACTATGCCGCAGCCGAGAAATTCTGGTCTCCGAGCTACATTCAGCACAGTGCACACATCCCGCCGGGTCGAGAGGGCCTGTTCAGTCTCATCAGGGGCACTCCGTCGACGCTCAGATATGAGCATGGAACAATCGCCGCCGACGGAAACTTTGTAATCGTGCATGGCAGATATTCCGGCACGGGCCTGCCCGTGAACTGGGTTGTGGCAGACATACTTCGCATCGAGAACGGGACTCTGGTTGAGCATTGGGACGTTATTCAAGACGAAATCACGAAGGAACAGTCCAAGGGCGGCCTGCCGATGTTCGGCGAGAAATTTCCTTGAACAGAGGAGCTCAAAGGAAATGGGATATTGATGTGGACCGGATCACAGGGTTCACTTCAAGGAAAAGGTGACCCCCTCCGAGGTTTAGCATGCCACTTCACGACCAACGTCCCAAAGCCAATCCTCGCAGATCTGCCTTGATCCACGAAACCGGTGCGAACAGCGAGGCTCTGAACGAGATGTTAGGCCGTAATCGCGGGCGACTCTTTAATACCGCCCTGCGGCTCCTGGGAAATCACCATGACGCGGAAGACGCCGTTCAAGATGCCCTGCTTGCTGCATATTGCAATCGACACACGTTTGAATGGCGTTCGCAGTTTTCCACGTGGCTCACCCGCATCGTGGTAAATGCCGCGTTGATGAGATTACGGAAGGAGCGAGTCAGGCGCGCCATTTCGATCGACGAAAAGTTCGATCAGGATCTCCCGCCCCTTGCAGAATTGCATGCTGATCCCGGACCCAGTCCGGAGGAAATCTGCGCAGCGCGGGAAGGGTGGCGGCTTGTTGAACTGGAGTTGCAGGGACTGCCTGAGTCGCACCGTCGAGCAGCGCGGCTTCATTACGTTCAGGGATTGAAGGTCAGAGAGGCGGCTGAGGCTGCGGGCCTGGCAACCGGCAGCCTGAAGAGCAGGCTCCACCGAATGCGTCTGAGGCTGCGCGAGCAGGCAGACCGCGAGCATGGTCAAGGGACCCGAATATGGCGACGAAACGGATTGCCTATGGTTGTAAGTCAAAACATTGCGCAAGAAGATTGAGGACGATCCTTCGCGCCCCGAATATATGGTTCTTAAGGGTTATGATCACAACCATTCGATTTGCTTATGTGTCGCTACAGTTGGCGCAGGCCCTCGACGTCCAAGAATTTGGGCAACCTACGGCCGACCCTAGTGGACTGCGCTATGCAGTAGACCAATGTTTATGCCCAGCCACTTGACTTGTCCAACTCCGGTTTGTAACGGCCGTGGTGCGGCCCCTGGTGAGTGAGGGTCGTGACGATGTAGTCGAGCTCGCCTGCGGTAATTGGCGGCGCGACGAAGTCATGCGCCCCCTTTTCCAAAACATCGAGATAGAGCCTGATATCGTCGAGTCGCGAGACCACGATAAGCGGTATGCGTGACGGAGCAGCCTTTGCAGCAACGAGGACGTCCAGCCAAGTGCCGTCAGAAAATGAAGTGTCCGTAAGCACAACCGCGGGCAGGACCGGCTCTTGAAGCGCAGCTCATGCCTCGCAGCCATTGCGGCTATACCGAGTTCTCCATCCTTGAGAGATCAAAATCCTGTCCACGCAGCCTAAGGGCTCTTTCTCGTAATACACCAGCAATGTCCACCGATCGTTCGCCATAGCTCTTCCCCAAATTTTCACACCCTTGGATCGAGCAAAATGGCTCGCGCTGGCGCAGCGTACACCACCATAAGAACCGTGACGAATAACTGAGGAGAGGCGTCGCACATTTAATAATTCCTCCGGTCCTGCCTGGCTTGAGGGACCCCCTGACCTGGTCCGCCTTCCGCCGTCTGTGCGCTTAGCCAAACCTTTGTGCGGTGGAGTTGACTTTTAAGGGTCCCCGCAGATAGCCCTACGGTCTTGGCCGCTTCTTTAGTTTTCAGGCCTTGAACATGACGAAGCCAGAAGGCTCGGCGGTACGTATCAGGCATGGCGCGAAAGGCCCGTTCGACAAGCTCAACTCGCTCCTGGCCCTCGTAGGTGATGGGACCGCGGTTTTTAAAAAAGCGGGTGCAATCAAAGCTGCCGAAAACTCACCCTAGAAGTGGCACAAAAAACCCGGTCCGATCAAATCAATGAACCGCTGCCTGAGAATGGGTTCGTGCCCGTTTCAGACCGGCATGGCTTTGGGGTTGAGCTCAAAAGAGATTACCTGGTCCCGTTCGAGCCGTGGAAGAGGACGTCAAAACTGTTTACGAAGCTTTGAACTCCACGCCGAGCCACAGTGGGACTACAGTAAGCCAACAGCTCAGGTCATCGAAATGGCGCGATACTTTCGTCTATTGGCCTTCCACCTTATTGAAAGTGAGCTCGTTCGCAGCGAGCAGGATAAATCCGGGGATCCAGCCCATCTTGCTGCGATCCATCATCGTCATGTCTCGCCTTTCTGCGGGCAGAGCCCAGCCGGTATAAGCGTGGACGATATTCCCCTCGGCGGTGATGTTGCCCTTTACGAAGGACCAGGCTTTTTCGATGGTGCCATTGAAGGAGCTGGAGAGCCATCCTCGCCTTACCGCTGTGTGCAAACCCGATGCAAACATGGTCGTGCCGGTGGTTTCGAGCGGCGTCGAAGGGTCATCCAACAGGACGTGAAACCCGCCACCTGCATCCTGCACGCGCGAGACGCCGCCGGCCAGAGTGTTCAGTCCGCTGATGATTTTCGCGGCGTCTGGATCGTCCACCGGCAGGTGATCGAGAACATTGATCATGGCCCAAAGCAGCCAGCCGCTGGCCCGGGTCCAGTAGGTTTTGCCCAGTTCGTCTTTGAAAAGCACGGTGCGGGCCAATCCGGTGTCCTTGGATAAAAACACATCGGTGTAAGAGAGAATCTGAATTATCGCCTGGCGGCGAAGCACATCCGCGTGCTGCCCGCTCAGGTCTGCAGCGAGCATCAGTGCGCCATCAACGTAATAGCACGCGTCAGGGATCGCAAATTCGCAGTTGGCATTGTCGTCATGGGCCACCAGTCCCCGCTTGTTCCGCGCGGCGCGATGCAGAATGAATTCGCCGATGTCCGTGCAGACCGTGGCCGCCGCGGAGTCATCGAACAGCCGCGCCATCCAGTAGCAGGGAAAGGCCAGCCCGTAATGGCTGCAGTAGCTGGTGATTTCAATGCCGCCAGCGTTGAAGGTTCGGGACGCAGGGCCCGAATACCTGGCCACTCCCGCTGTGTTCCGGTGGTGGTCGAGCCAGTTTGCCGCGAAGGGGCGAATTTCCGGGAAGCCGCGAGGCTCCCACTGCAACAGCCCGTGCATCAGCATGGTTCCAAACCAGTCGGTATTGATGTCCGCGGGCTGGGATTTCAAGGTATTGGAAATAATCGCGCCAATCCCCGGGGGCAAACCCGCGGGCAATCTCTCCTGAATGGATTTGCCTGCCGCCGAGTCCGCCCGAGAGGTCTGTGGAATGAATGCCTGAACGGCGGTTTCGCCCGCCGCCAGTTTTAAAATGTCACGCCGCGTCAGCATTGCATTCCTTTCCGCGGGCCGCCCTGTAACCCGATACAACAAGCG
>JASHTY010000619.1 GCA_030040315.1 Terriglobia bacterium
TCACGGGCAAGAGCGCTGGACGGGCCCGAAGCTAGCGCCCGATGACGCGGACGCTCCGGCGCGCACGGGTTTCACCATGGTTCGTGACGCCGCAAAGTTTGAAGCCGACCTTCAGCAGGCCCTCAAGGATTTTCCCCGCATCTATACGGAGCTCACCCCGCAGCCCGAAAGCGGCGAAGATTGTTTCGTTGCGGAAATGGTGAAGAAGCTGCACTCGCTGGCCCCCAACATTCCGGTCACGGACATTCGCCTGTCCATCGGCCGGATGCGCGCGGTGAAAACCGCGGGTGAAATTGACCTGATTCGCAAGGCTGTGGACGCTTCGGTGGAAGCTCACTTCGCCGCCATGCACGCGGTAAAGCCGGGGGTGTGGGAATACCAGATTGCCGCGCTTATGAAGTATGAATTTGAGCGCCGCGGCTGCGAGTGGCCCTCTTATCCGCCCATTGTGGGTTCGGGATTCTACTCCACGGTGCTGCACTACGATCAGGACTGGAACCAGATGCAGGATGGCGACGTGGTGGTCATGGATGTGGCCGGCTCCTACGGCGGATACGCGAGCGACATCACCCGCACGCTGCCCGTCAATGGCCATTACACAACGCGGCAGCGCGAAATTTACGAAATCGTTCTGGGAGCGCAGAACGCCGCCATCGCCGCCGCCAAACCGGGAGCGTTGGTAGGCCGGCGCAGCGGCAAGGGTTTGAATGAAATCGCCTTCGATTACATCAACACGCACGGCAAGGACTTGCACGGCCAGCCGCTGGGTCAGTATTTCATTCACGGGCTCAGCCATCCCATCGGGCTGAACGTCCACGATCCCGTCGATTATAACCGCCCGCTCGAGCCGGGCATGGTCATCACCATGGAGCCGGGGATTTATATTCCCGAGGAGAAAATCGGTGTGCGCATCGAAGACGATATTCTGATCACCGCCGATGGAAACGAAATCCTGAGCGGCCGCCTGCCGCGTGAGCCGGGCGAAATCGAAACAGTGATGGCCGAGAAAAAACCAAGAAAACTGTGATTGAAAGGAGCTGACGAAATCGATGTTCCGACCTTCCGCTCGACACTTCGCATTGCCGGCGCTTGCCCTGGCGCTCCTTCTAATGCTTGGGGCGGCCGGGCCGGCCACGGTCGCGCAGGCCCCTGACCAGGCGGCAGTTCGAGATAAGATCCTAACGTACGTTCGAAAGCGCTTCAGCATTCCAGACTCCGTCAAAATGACCATGACGGATCTGCGCGATAGCGCCTTCCCGGATTTCCAGGAGACCACGGTCACGCTCGACGACGGCAAGAACAAGCAGTCCCAGCCGCTGTTCGTCTCGAAGAACATGCGCTACATCGTTGAAGGCGCCATTTTCAATCTGGGCGGTGACTCGCCGCAGGAAATCGAGCGGATCATCTCGCTGAAGGACCAGCCCTCCCAGGGGCCCGCCGACGCCCCCGTGACGCTGGTTGAATACTCCGACCTGGAATGCCCCGTGTGCGCGCAAATGCAGCAGGAATTGGAATCCGAGGCCGTTCCCAAATACGGCAATAAGCTGCGCATCGTTTTCAAGGAGTTCCCCCTGGTCACCATTCATGATTGGGCGCTGACCGGCGCCATCGCCGCGCAGTGCGTTTATCAGATCGACCCGTCGAAGTACGTCGACTTTCGGTCCGATATATTCAAGAATCAGGGCAGTATTACCGGCGACCGCGCTCGCGACATGCTGTTGCACTATGGGGCAGAGGTGGGAGTCGACAATGATAAACTCGCCGCGTGCATCGACTCACGTCAAACTCTCCCGCGAGTCGAAGCCAACATGCACGAAGGAGAAGCACTGGGAGTCGGCCAGACTCCCACAAGTTATATCAATGGCAAGATGCTGGTTGGAGCTCCACCTTCCGCGGAGATCTTCAAGGCCATTGACGAAGCACTGCACTAGGCCAAATTTGTACTTGGAGTCGCAACTTGTTAAGCTCGGCTAACGATGTAAAGTCTTGTAAAATCTGCGTGTTGGGGGATATCGAAAGTAACGAGCATGAGTTATACTGCGTCCAAACGCTTATCGGAGGATTTGACGTATGCGAAGGAAACTAGCATTGGGCACGATGGGGTTGATGATTTTGCTAGGAGCGGCAATAGTTTGGGCGCAGGATGCCCAGCCGCAGGGCCCACCTCCTGGTCCCGGACAGGGTCAGCACCAGATGGGAGATGGACAACATAAATGGGGAGATGGTCCTCGCAGGTTTGACGGCCAGCGTGGATTTGACGGTGGCCGCGGCGGGCAATTCGGACGGCAGCGCTGGGGTGGCGGACGGCCGGGAATGCATCGGATGGGCCGAATGGGCCACGGGGGAATGGCGGGCGGACATCGCGGATTCGGCGCCGGAGGCGGCGGGCTGGAACACCTCGCGCAAAATCCACGCATGCGCACTGAGCTCGGATTGAGCGACGAGCAAGTTGCAAAATTGCATTCGATCGGCACCGACGCGGAGAAGGCTTCGATCCAGAATCGCGCCGACATGCAACTGCGCCGCATCGAGCTTCGCGAATTGATGCGGGCGGATAATCCCGATCAAAGCGCGATTATGGCGAAGATGGATCAAATCAATGCGCTGCAAGGCAAGATGGAGAAGGCGCGAGTGCAGACCATGCTTTCAGCGCGCGGCGTGCTGACCGCAGACCAACTGAAGAAGCTTAAGACCATGAGAGAGAATCACGGTGGTCCCGGCGGCCCCGGTGGCGGCCGCATGATGCACGGCGGACCCCACCGTCCCGGCGGGCCGGGTGGCCCCGGCGGTGCCGCTCCCAAGCCGCAGGAACCCGCGGTACAGTAGTACTCCCAGGACGCCGAAGCCGCTGGCGGATCATTCAGCACGATCCACCGGCGGCTTCGCATTTTTGGCCCGCGATTTCCTAACCTACCGCTTTCATACCGGCAAGTTGAACGGCCACCCCTTTGCGGAACGTGTCAATAATACTTTCAACGCGAACCACCCGCGCCCGCACGTGAATTCCTTCGGTTTCGGGATGGTAGGGCATGACGACTTCCACTTGCTCTCCCACGTCATAGCCCTGATCCGTGCTGAAGTAAAACCCGGTTCGCGATACGTTCATGGTTTCGCAGATGTCGAAGAAACTCTTGCCAAACTTCGAGCGGATGATCTTGACCTGAATCTTGAGCGGCGCGCGGCCTTTAGTTCTTTCGTCCCTGGTGTAGACACGTTTTCTGGGCGCGCCCTCGCCGGATGATGCGCCGGGGCCCGGCCCTGGCACCGCTGCTGAGTCCGTTGCCTCACCCGTGGTGAAGGCCCACTCCGTTGTCGCTTTGCAAGCATCGCATGCCAGCGCGATGGAAAAGCCTTCGCTCATGAACTCCGCGTCCGCTTCGGGCACGGGCATTGAAACTTTGCGGTGGCAGCGCCGGCATTCCAGCACCGCCGTGGGAGGCGCAATTGCACCTTCATTTTCAGGTGCAATCGAATCCGGCCCCCAAATCTCGCCTTCCACGTCGAGCATCTCAAGTCCGACGGAATGAAAATCCGTGCCCGC
>JASHTY010000620.1 GCA_030040315.1 Terriglobia bacterium
TCCAGGGCATGAGGCAGGCGTGCCAATTCAGGAATGCCCGCTTGGGAAAGATTCTTAAGAAATTCGTTCGCCATTTGGACAAACCGACCTGCAGCACGGCGGTATTCCGCTTCGCCTTCCTGCTGCTCGATCTCCAGCCAGGGAACTACGTGCAGTTCTACTGTTTTCTGGGCCACCCGCATCATGCTGCGCCGGTATGCTGGCCCAAACCTCTCCTTTACGCTGTCGATAGCCTGATTGAACTCGTCTTCTATCGTTGGCCAGCTCGAGGCCACGAACCCTTTATGTCTCCTGACAAATAGGTCGGAGAGGTGGCGTTGTTCAGCCATCCAGAGGAACTCGACCTCTCTAATCGAACGGTCCGCGTCCGAAATCGTTGTATTCATGACGGCAATTCTTCGCTCGGACTCTTCAACGGGTCGCGTAAGCGCTTCGTGCTCCTCCGTAATGATCGCAAGCAACTGCTCGCTCAGCCGCAATATGCCCCGTTCATACGCAGCGTGAATGATCTGACGCCCAGACTCCTGAACAAGCTGCCCCAAGGCCTGCAAAAGTCTGCCCCAGTCGCGCTGAGGCCCATGATTTAGAAGACGTTCCGACGCGCTGATCTCAAAGATAGGTCCCACCGTTCGACCCAACCGCTTTTCAAGAAGTTTTTGTGTAAACTCAACCGCCGCTGCCCTTTCTGCGTCGGTCGTGCGATCCGCCTTATTGAGCACGACAATCAAGTTCCGGACCTGTCGGCCTACTGCCTCTACCATCGCAAGTTCTTCTCCCGCGAGTGGTGGGTCCGCACCAACAACAACTAACGCCGCGTCAATATGCGGAATGAAAGCTTGTGTTGCCGCTGTATTGCCTTGCCACACCGATCCTAAACCCGGCGTGTCAACCAGACACATTCCGGTCGCCAGAAGAGCATTTGGGACATAAGCCTCAGCTCCTCGCACCCCTTTTTTGTTTTCCGGATTTTGCTCTTCTGAAACGTATTGCTCGAGGTCCTGAATGGCAATATCTCGCCATGACGAATCCTGAAATTGAACACGCGCTTTTCTGACGGGGCCGTACTGGATCATCGTCGGAACAGTCGTGACCGGAACGAATCCGACAGGTAGAATGCGCTCACCTAACAGTGCATTGATTAAGGTTGATTTCCCTCTTTTGAACTGACCGATACAAGCAAGATAAAATCTGCCTTCTGACACCCGAGTGGCCAAGCTGCGGCTATCTTCTGAAACAGTTCTTGCTCCCAGTTCCTCACCCAATTGCGCTAATCGAAGGAGTCGGGATGTGTCGTCCGTTTCGCCTTTGACAGCGGACTGTGCAACAGCCCTTTCACCAAACTCGACGCTGGCGGTGACTGAATTATGATTCGCGTCGCCTCTCATATGCAGCTCTCGAGACTTTTCATGCTGGAACGCACCCATGCCCCATCGATCCTTTATGCAACATCGTGACATTCAAGAGAGCGATGGGGACTCACCTGGCCATCAAACCATGTTGACCAGAACGCCAGCGCACTCGACGAACACTACGCGCGTGGAAGTTCTCCAGTTCGCAGGATATTCCTAAGTTCATCCCGAAGCCGAGCCTCAATAGGGAGATTTGAAACCTTCGCAACAGTCGTTTCGAAAGGATATGACTGTGATTTCAACTCAATCTTTCCGTTCTCCCATACCGCGTATCGAGCTTCTGGACCTCCCGTTTTAGGTTGCCCCAAGCTCCCGGGATTGGCCACGACTCGGTGTCGTATCATCCGTAACGCAGGAACATGCGTGTGGCCCACGAGAATAACATCCGCGCCGGTTTCCTCGGCCTCGTTGGCCCATTGCGGTGAGTCCGCTTCACAATAACCAAATAGCGGACTGGAAGGCAAAGCGTGACACAGATAGAACTTTGTACCCTGCCGTTTCACCTCTACATAAAGCGGCAGGTGACGGAGATAGTGCTTCTGACCGAAGGTCAAAACCGAGTCCGAAAAACGTCTTGTCGCCTCCGCCATTTCCCGAAACGCAGGTGAGCATCTTGGATCTTGGCTATACCCAATGGAGTAGTCGTGGTTCCCGCATATTACGAGAGTTGCCGTGGATCGGATGAAGTCGATAACGGCGCCAGGATCGGGCCCATAATTAACGAGGTCACCTAAAACCCAAAGCTCGTCGTATTTCTCGTCGATCGACGTTAGGGCCTCGAAGTTCCCGTGGATGTCGGACAGAATTAGTATACGCATGCCTCAGCTTTCGATGATGAGACGAGATTCCCCGAGAATTTATCGGGGTTGACCCTTAAGAGACTTCTTCGGTCTATAGAGGATTACATGTGCCTTTTCCAGAGTCACCATGCCAGCCTCAACCATTTCATCCAACTTCGGCAATAACTTCTCAACACGCTCGGAATATTCCACAACTTCAATTATTATTGGGAGGTCCTGCGACAAGCGGAGCACTTTATCGGTATGGTAACGGCTCGACGAGCCGTATCCTCCCACGCCACGAAGAACCGTTGCACCGTAGACGCCTTCCTTAACGAAAAGGTCGATGATCGCCTGATAAAGAAGGCAGCCCTGCCATCTTTCAGACTCCCCGATATGGACCCGCATAAGCGTCCGATCTCCCTCGAATCGCTGATGTTCCATATTTTCTCCTTCGCAGATTCACTATTCTGAGCCGAGGTTTCAAGAGGAGGGGAGAGGAAGGCGTTTACCACATGCCCGAGAGAGTTGACCCCCAGCCTCGTTAGGCGCCAAAAATAAAAAAACTCCTGAGCGCCTGTCGGCCTCCAGGAGTTATCAACCCGAGGAAACGGGTGGTTTGGGGCGAACTCCATCACCTAAGTCATCTTAATTTATATCACATTCCAACGGCCCTACGGAATACAAATACGACTTGAACCGCGATTTCCCTGATGTCCGCGAGAGTGTTCCCAATACAGGATCGCCTTCTCCGCCACCATCAAGTCGACGGTTAAGTTTCGTTCCTAGCGGTACCAATCCCTTCGCGTCAGTGGCAAGCAACTGTTTCCATGATCGGGCTTGCTGAGCAGAGTCTGGTATAAATCATATCGGCCGATATTGAACCTGTAAGCCGCGCCCGCCATATATAAACGCCATATTCGATAGATAACATCGCCAACTATCGCGCGCGCCTCGTGGGACTTTGCCTCGAGTCGACGGACCCATTGCCGCAGAGTCAGAATGTAATGTTCACGCAGATTTTCGACATCCCTAACCTCGAATTGCGCCTCCTCAGCCGCGCGGAGCGTCTCGTTAATAGGAACAATTTCCCCGTCTGGAAAGACATATTTCTCCCCAAAGCTGGGACCACTTTCTTTAAGGACAGACGATGCCCCTATTCCATGATTCAAGAAGACTCCTCCTGGACGTAATAGCTGCCAGGCGCGCCCGAAGTACTCGGGCAACAAAGATGCGCCCACGTGCTCAAACATTCCCACGCTGACTATTTTGTCGTACTGCCGATTCAGA
>JASHTY010000621.1 GCA_030040315.1 Terriglobia bacterium
CAATGACGAGAGCGATGCCTATCAACAGGGCATGACCTTGCGGCGTGAAAAACTGACTCGGATTGTTGACGAGGATCGGGATGATGGCTCCTACCGATGCCGTGATTCCGAGAATAATTCCAAACGCGAGCGCGATGCCGACCTTCTCTACCCCGAGGCCGAAGAAGACGGAACCCACTCCCCATCCGAAGCCAAAGATAAAGACCCAGAACACGGTCATCCACGGAGTCTCATGGAGAACGCTGAGCAGATGCGGGATGGTGGCCAGTGCCAGTGCCCAGGGAATGACGATTGTGCCGAAAAACGAATAGACCAGCCAGGTGTTTTCCCATTTCCACAAAGGCATCTTCTTGGCGGGCGCATAAAAGCTGCCGTTCAGGAGTCCGCCCAGCAGTGCAAGAAAAATACCCAATCCAAAGTGCGTTGCCATTGAACCTTTCCCCCGTAAGAATCGCGGGCTTTCGTTCGAGGTTTGTGCGCTAGTGCTCGCTTGCAAAAATGAGCGTTCGTATTCGCGTGGCGACTGAAGGGCGGGGCTTCGGCCCCGCCGCTCGTAGCCGGCTAGCTTGTGGGGCTTTAGCCCCTGAAGCGGTTTTGCTTCAGGGGCTAAAGGCCAGCTTTCTCTTCTCTGCAACGGCGGGGCTGAAGCGCCGCCCTTCCAGGCCTCCGAAACAATTGCCCCCACTAAGGCAATGTAGTCCTACCCCTGATACCGGATATACACGGTCTTGCGTTGCAGGTACTCTTCCAGCCCGTACTTGCCGTCATCGCCGCCCACACCGCTTTGCTTCCAGCCGGTGTGGAACCCGTGAATCGATTCGCCCGGACCGCGATTGATGTAGAGTTCGCCCACTTCCATGTCGCGAACGGCGCGCAGAATGCGGTTCATGTCGTTCGTGAACAGGTAGGCCGCAAGTCCGTAGCGCGAGTCGTTCGCCAGCGTCATGCCTTCGTCGAAATCGCTAAACTCCATAATCGGAATGACTGGCCCGAAAATTTCCTCCTGCATGATGCTCATGTTCTGGCGAACACCGGTGATGACGGTGGGCTCGTACCAATAGCCGCTTTTGAAGGGATCGCCGCCCGGCCGCTTGCCGCCGATGACGATTTCCGCGCCGCTCTTGCGCGCGTCTTCCACGTACCGCTCGACTTTCTCAAGCTCCTGCTTGTTCACTTTGGGGCCCAGCGTCACGCCGGATTCCAGTGGATTTCCAACTTTCAACTTCTTCACCTCTTCCAGGAAGCGCGACATGAACTTGTCGGCGATGCGCTTCTGAACGTAAGTCCGCTCGTTGCAGATGCACACCTGACCGCAATTGAAGAAGCGCGAGAAGACGGCCGTCTTGACGGCGGACTCCAGGTCGGCGTCGTCCATCACGATAAACGGCGCCTTGCCGCCCATCTCCAGCGATACAACTTTCACCGTGTCGGCGGCCATGCGCATGATGTGTTTCCCAGTTTCGACGCTGCCCGTGAACGTCACCAGGCGGGGAGTGGGACTCTTCACCAGCGCTTCACCCACTACCTCACCCGCGCCGGTCAACACGCTGAACACACCCCCGGGAACGCCCGCTTCCTGCGCCAGTTTCGCCATTTCCAGCGCCGAGAGCGGAGTATCCTCATGCGGCTTCAGCACCAGCGCATTGCCCGCGATCAATGCCGGCGCGGCCTTGCGCAGCGTCAGCGCCGAGGGATAATTCCACGGAATGATCCCCACCACCACGCCCACAGGCTGGGGAATAATCCAGAGCTGTTCATTCGGTTTGTCGGCGGAGAGGATGTCACCGTCAATGCGGCGGTCAAATTCGGCGTAGTACTCCAGCCAGCTTCGGCCAAAGTCGATCTCACCCAGCGCCTCGGTCAGCGGTTTGCCCTCCTCCTGCGAAAGTATCTGCGCCAGGCGCGGCTTGTTCTTGTCCACCAGCGCCGCCCACTGGCGCAGAATGTTGCCGCGCTCCACGCCCGTACGGCGCGCCCACGCGTGCTGAGCCTTGGCAGCAGCGGCCAGCGCCCGATCCGCATCCGCCGGTGTGGCCGTCGGTACTGTAGCCATCACGCTTTCATTCGCAGGATTCAGGACCGGCATGGAATCCGTGCCGCTCTCCCACTTGCCGTCGATCAGCATCTGGTAATTCGTCATGGCTCGCCCCCGGAAATTTTCCTGCCCTTAATATTAAGTTGAAGCGGCGCTCTGAGCCCGTCGCCCGTATCTCGCCAGTCGTTGAGACAGCGTTTATACCGAAGATTGAAGTGGGTTTCAAGGCCGGCGGAGAATCCCATCTTGAATGGGTAGCATCTGATGTAACGCACATGTTATGCTTTGGCGAGTATGGCGACTGCAACCTTTGACCGAATTACGGTAGACCCCGTACAGTGCGACGGCCAACCCTGCATCCGCGCCTTGCGCATCCCCGTTCAGGTGATTTTAAGGCTTTTGGGGAACGGGAAAACCCCTGCCGAGGTCGCTGCAATTTATCCCGAACTCGAACTCGCAGACATTCAACAATCCATGAAATACGCTGCCTGGCTGGCAAGCGAGAAGACCGTAATCCTCACGGGTTCCTCGAAGTGAAATTCCTGGGGCATATGGGCATTTCACCCGTCACTGTGTCCTTCCTGAACGGGCTCGGCCACGATGCAATTCGACTGCCGGCCGTTGGACTTGACCGGCGAGCCGATACAGACGTAATCGCCTATGCGATTGAGCACGGGCAAGTCGTGTTGACATTCGACCTGGACTACCCTGCGATAATGGCATTGAATCCGGAGATACGAATTTCGGCTGTTATTTTTCGGACGGAAAGTGCCGATCCGTCTTGGATCAATCACCGGCTGAGCGAGACGCTTCAACTTACCTCCGCAGTCCTCACCGAGGGTGCAGTTGTCGTGGTCGAGGATGACAGGATTCGCGTGCGCCGCTTTGTGGACTTTTAAGCCGGATGCCCTCATCTCCGCGGCGCTGCCAATTACATGCTTCAGCTTTACATCCAGAATACTCGAAGTTAAGGTGCATCCGGGGATGTTGATGAAAACAAAAGAGAAAAAACAAGGCGCAGTCAGCCGCCGGGGGTTCCTGAGCGGCTCGGTCGCCGCCACCATGGCGTCACTTGAATTGCCTCGCGCGATGGCTTCTGACGCGGGTATAGGTGCGGAGCCCGACGCCGCAACAGAGTCATCGTCGATCAAATTTCGGTCCGGCAAACCGCTCTG
Source organism: Terriglobia bacterium (assembly GCA_030040315.1). Classification (GTDB taxonomy): domain Bacteria; phylum Acidobacteriota; class Terriglobia; order UBA7540; family UBA7540; genus Bog-366. The sequence goes on from JASHTY010000621.1 coordinate 3,211, forward strand.
GCCGGAAGGTCGCGCAAAGGAAATGAACCTATGCGTGGGCTTTCGGGGAGTTTTCGATGCGCCCGCCGGGAAGCATGTTTACCTGCGCATGGCCGGCTGCACATTCTATCGGGTTTACCTGAACGGAAATTTCTACGGCTGGGGGCCGGCGCGTGGACCCAAGGACCACTTCCGCGTGGACCTTTGGGACATCACGCCGCACATTGCCGAGGGCCGAAACTTTGTCTGCGTCGAAGTGGCCGGATACAACGTCAACAGCTATTACGTTCTCGACCAGGCCTCGTTCCTCCAGGCGGAAGTGACAACGGATTCCGAAGTGCTGACGTCCACGGCGGGCGATGGGCGGCCCTTCGAAGCCACGATTCTCACGCAACGCGTGGAGAAGGTTCAGCGCTACACTTTTCAACGCACGTTCTCAGAGGTTTATCACCTCGACCGGCAATCCTCGGCCTGGCGTGAGAGCGCGGATTCTCCGCTCGAGCCCGTGAAGTGCGCGGTTTTTCCCCTTCACCAATACATTCCGCGGCGCGTGCCTTTCCCCGATTTCAAGAAGCGCCAGCCGGAAATGATCGCCGCCGAGGGCGAGTTCGACTGGACGGGCAATGCACCGAAGAGCCTGTTTGAGGATCGTTCGATTCCCAGCGCCGCCCGGATCGGACCCGATATGCTCGGTTATCGCTGGGATGATTTGACGGAGATTCCCTACCTCGAGCTGCAAAAAACCAAAACCACGGTCAACGATCGCGTCGATACGCCCTATGTGTGCGACCCGCCAATCCGTCTTTCGGCCGGCCATTTCAAGACCCTGGATTTTGGGACGAACCTGGCGGGATTTTTCGGCGCGTACGTAACCGCTCATGTCCCGACGAAGCTTTACTTCGCTTTTGACGAAACCCTGACCGACGGCGATGTGGATTTCAAGCGCCTGATGTGCGTGAACATTGTCGCCTACACCCTGGCGCCGGGCAGTTATGAGCTTGAGACCTTCGAACCATACGGGCTGGAGTTTCTGAAGCTCATGGTGCTGGAGGGAGATTGTTCCATCGACCATGTCTACCTGCGCGAATACACCGCCCCCGACGTGTGGACGGCACACTTTAGCTGCAGCCACAACGGGCTGAACACCCTCTTCGCGGCGGGCAGAGAATGTTATCGCGATAATGCCATCGATCTTTTTCAGGACAATCCCACGCGCGAGCGCGCCGGATGGCTTTGCGATTGCTCATTTACGGCGCGCGTGTCCCCGCTCCTGACCGGCTATACGCGGGCGGAACGCAATCAATTTGAAAACTATCTGCTGCCGGACAGCTTCGGGGACCTGCCTGACGGCATGCTCCCCGCCTGCTATCCATCGGACCATTCGGCCGGTGACTTTTCGGCGACGTGGCCTCTGTGGTTCATCATTCAACTGGAGCAATATCTGCAACGCAGCGGAGACCAGGAGACGGTGGCGGGGCTGCGGAATCGCGTCATGAAAGTCTTTGATTATTATGCGCCGTTCCGGAATCCCGATGGGATGCTTCAGGACCTGAAGGGCTGGGTATTCATCGAATGGTCGCGGTCGAACGATTATGCGCAACCATTGAATTACCCTGTCAACATGCTCTATGCGGCCACTCTGTCGGCTGCAGGACGGGTTTATGATTTGCCGCAGTTTGTGGAGCAGGCCGAAGCGTTGCGCAAGCTCATTAGGCAGCAGTCGTATGATGGACAGTTTTTTGTCGATAACGCCGTCCGCCAGGGCGGAAAGCTTGTTCCCTCGCACAATCGAACGGAAACGTGCCAGTATTACGCATTTTACTTTGACGTCGCGTCTCCGGAAAATTATCCCCAGCTTTGGGAAACGCTCCGCGCCCAATTTGGACCGCAGCGGTGGAAGACCAAGGCTTATCCGGACATTCCCCCCTC